>CAZBIO010000303.1:0-3816 GCA_964491965.1 uncultured Cellulomonas sp. | reverse complement strand
GGCGGCGAGCGCGGAGGCGATGACGCCGCTCGTCATCCTCGCGGGGGTCGCGGTCGGGGCCGCGCTCGGGGCCGTCAACGGGCTGCTGATCAGCGTCGTCGGGATCACGCCGATCCTGGCGACCCTCGGCACCATGCAGCTGTACAACGGGCTCGCCCTCGCGTGGACGGGCGGCGTGACGATCTCCGGGGCCCCCTCGGCGCTGGTGTCGATGGGGCGGACCGGCCTGGTGGGCATCCCCGTGCTGACGCTGATCTTCGTGGTGGCCGCTGTCGTGATCGCCGTGGTCATCAACCGCACCCCGATCGGTCGCAAGATCCAGCTCCAGGGCGCCAATCCCGTGGTGAGCCGCTTCTCGGGCATCAGCAGCCGGGCGACCCTGATGTCGACCTACATCACGAGCGGCCTCCTCGCCTCCGTGGCCGGGCTGCTGTTCCTCAGCCGCAACCCCGCGGCGAGCGCGGACTACGGCTCCAGCTACGTGCTGCTGGTGATCGTCATCGCGGTGCTCGGCGGCACCAACCCCAACGGCGGCTTCGCGACGGTGCTCGGCGTGGTGCTCGCCACGCTGACCCTCCAGGTCGTGTCGAGCGGGTTCACCGCCCTGCGACTGTCGGCCTACCAGTACGCGATCGCCCAGGGGGTCATCCTCATCGGCGTCATGATCCTCGACCAGGTGAGGTTCCGACGACGGGCGGGTGGCAGTGCCGACGCCCGGCTCGGCCAGCAACCCGACCAGCAACCGGTGTCAAGCGTCATCACGGAGTGAACGGACCTGCTGCCATGAAGAAGATCATCAACGCCCCCGAGAACTTCGTCGACGAGTTCGTCCAAGGGATCCTGCTGGCGCACCCCGACCTGGTGAAGACGCCGGGTGACGACCTCCGCGTGCTGGTGCGCGCCGACGCGCCCCTGCCGGGCAAGGTCGGCATCGTCACCGGCGGCGGCTCGGGCCACCTGCCGCTGTTCAAGGGCTACGTCGGCCGGGGGCTGTGCTCGGGGGTCGCGATCGGCAACGTGTTCTCCTCGCCCAGCGCCGACCAGATCTTCCAGGCGACGAAGGCCGTCGACGGCGGCGCGGGCGTCCTCTACCTGTACGGCAACTACGGCGGCGACGTCTTCAACTTCGACCTCGCGTCCGACCTCGCCGAGCTCGAGGACATCCCGACGAAGACGGTGCTCGGCCGGGACGACGTGGCGAGCCAGCCCAGGGACCGCAAGCTCGACCGCCGCGGCGTCGCCGGCATCTTCTTCGCCTACAAGGCCGCCGGCGCCGCGGCGGAGCGCGGCGACTCGCTGGATCGGGTCGCGGCGATCGCCGAGGACGTCGTCGAGCACACCGCCACCATGGGCGTGGGCCTCGCCCCGACCATCCTGCCGACCACGGGCAAGCCGAGCTTCGAGCTCCCCGACGGCGAGATGGAGATCGGCATCGGCATCCACGGCGAGCCGGGCTCCCGGCGCGGCCCGCTGGAGACGGCCGACGAGATCGCCGAGCACCTGACGACGGCGCTCGTCGAGGACCTGGGCCTCGGCTCCGGCTCGCGCGTCGCGGTGCTGGTCAACGGCCTGGGTGCCACCCCGCTCGAGGAGCTGTACCTGCTCTACCGCACGGTCCACCAGGTCCTGGCGGGCCGCGGCATCGAGATCGTGGAGAAGTACGTGGGCGAGTACGCCACCAGCCTCGAGATGGCCGGCGCGTCCATCTCGCTGCTCGAGCTCGACGACGCCCGGCTGGAGCTGCTGCGGGCCCCGGCCAAGTCCCCGTTCTTCCAGGAAGGCTGATCACAGGTGCAGGGCAGTCAGATCAACGACCACATCCGGCGGAGCCTCGCCGTCCTCGTCGAGTCGGCGGACGAGCTCCGCGACCTCGACCAGGCGCTGGGCGACGGGGACCTCGGCATCACCATCACGGCGGGCTCGCACGCGGTGATCGCCGAGCTCGAGAAGCTCGGCGACGACGCCACGCCCACCGAGATCGCGCGGACGTGCGCCAAGGCGTTCGCCAACGCGAACCCGTCGACCATGGCGGCGCTCGTCGCCGGCGCCCTGCTGTCCGGCTCGCGGACGTGGGAGGGCAAGGAGGAGATCGGGCTTCGCGAGGCCGCGGACTTCGTCGAGGCGGCCGCGAACAGCGTCTCCCTGCGGGGGAAGACGCAGGTGGGCGACAAGACGATCCTCGACGGGATCGCCGCCGCGGCCGACGCGCTCGCCGCCTCGACCGACGCCACGAAGGCCCAGGCCGACGTGGTCGACGCCGCGGCGCGGGCCGTGCGGGACACCACCGACCTGCAGTCCCGGCGCGGCCGCGCCTCGTGGCTCCAGGAGCGGAGCATCGGGCTCGCCGACCCCGGCGCGACGGCCTTCCAGCGCTTCGTCGAGGCGTGGGCGCGCGTCGCCTCGTCGCCCCGGTAGCCCCGCCCCGGTCGCCCGGCTCCCGCCCCCGGCCGGCCCCGCCCCACCAGACAGCGAACAGAACGACGAACGGACAACGAACCCCATGACCACCTGGCTCGCCGAGGTCTTCGGCGCTCCCAAGCCCGTTATCGGCATGTGCCACCTGCCCGCGCTCCCAGGCGACCCGGCGTACGACGCCGAGGGCGGGATGGAGAAGGTCCTCGCCCACGGGCGGCAGGAGATCGCGGCGCTCCAGGAGGGCGGCATCGACGCGATCATGATCTCCAACGAGTTCAGCCTCCCGTACCTGACCACCACGGAGCCGATCACGGCGATCGCGATGGCGCGCGTGATCGGCGAGCTGCGGGCGCAGATCCGCGTGCCGTTCGGGGTGAACGTGCTCTGGGACGGCGTCGCGTCGATCGACCTGGCGATCGCGACCGGCGCCTCGTTCGTCCGCGAGGTCTTCACCGGCGTCTACGCCTCCGACTACGGCCTCTGGGACACGAACGTCGGCCGCGCGGCCCGGCACCGCACCCGGGTGTCGGCGGGCGGCGTCAAGCTCCTCTACAACATCGTCCCCGAGGGGGCGACGTACCTGGCGGACCGCGACCTGGCCCAGATGACGCGCTCCACCGTGTTCAACGGCGTCCCGGACGGGCTGTGCGTCTCGGGCAACACGGCGGGCGCCGCCACCGACACGTCCACCCTCAAGGTGGTCAAGGAGAACGCGGGTGACGTCCCGGTGTTCGTCAACACCGGCGTGCGGCCGGACACGGTCGCCGAGAGCTTCGAGTACGCGGACGGCGCGATCGTCGGCACCTGGTTCAAGAAGGACGGCGTGTTCGCCAACGACGCCGACGCCGAGCGCGTCGCCGCGCTGATGGACGTCGTGCGGACGCTGCGCTGATGTTCGTCGGCATCGACGTCGGCACCTTCGAGACGAAGGGCGTCCTCGTCGATGCCGACGGCACGGTGCAGGCGATCGCACGCCGCCGGCACGGCATCTCGACGCCCCGCTCCGGCTGGGTGGAGCAGGATCCGGAGGCCGACTGGTGGGGCGACGTGGTCGCCGTCGCCTCGGAGCTGATGGGCCATCCGCGGGCCGACGAGGTCGCGGCCGTGGGCATCAGCGCGATCGGGCCGTGCGTCGTGGCGGCCGACGAGGGCCTGGCGCCGCTGCGGCCCGCGATCCTCTACGGGATCGACGCGCGCGCGACGCGCCAGGTCGAGGCTCTGACGGCCGCCCTGGGGCCCGACGAGGTGCTCCGCCGCAGTGGGAACACGCTGACGAGCCAGTCCGCCGGCCCGAAGATCGCGTGGCTGAAGGACGAGGAGCCCGACGTCTGGGCCCGCGCCCGGTGGTTCATGACCAGCCAGTCGTGGCTCGTCGGGAAGCTGACCGGCGAGGTGGTGATC
>CAZBIO010000302.1:0-13264 GCA_964491965.1 uncultured Cellulomonas sp. | reverse complement strand
ACCCGGTGGCGGCGGTGGAGCGTACGGCGTTGGAGGTGCTGCTCCAGGCCCCGGCGCTCGCCCCGGCGCAGGCCGACGACCTGACCCCGGGCGACTTCGCCGTCCCGGCGTGCCGCGCGGTGATGGAGGCCGTCGTCGCGGCCGGAGGGCTGGCGGAGGCGCGGCGGATGGCCGCGGAGGCCGGGGGCGTCGCGACCGCGTGGGTGGGCCGGGTGCTCGAGGAGGCGGCCGAGCCGCTGCGGCCGCTGGTGACGGAGCTGTCCGTGGCGCCGCTGCCCGAGGACCGCCCGGAGGCGGTGGGCGACTACGCCCGGGGCGTGATCCGCCGGCTCGTGGAGATCGGGTTCACCCGGCAGATCGCCGAGGCGCGGGGCCGCCTGCAGCGCATGTCCGACGACGATCCCGCCTACGCGGCGACGTTCGCGGAGCTCGTCGCGCTCGAGGGTCGGCGCCGGACGGTGCGCGAGAGCGCGTAGCGACGGGGGGCCCTGGGGAGGCCGGGTCGCTCTCGCCGGGCGGCGTGTGGGTGGCGCTGCCTATCGTGGTCGGCGCGGGGCCGTCCCGCGTACCGGGCGAGGGAGACCACCATGACGACACTGGACAACCGGCCGAACACGGCGCTGCTGGTCATCGACGTGCAGAACGACGTCGTCGTCGGCAACTACCGGCGCGACGCGGTGGTCGCCAACGTCGCGACGCTGGTGGACAAGGCCCGCGGTGCGGGCGTTCCGGTCGTGTGGATCCAGCACTCGTCGGACCGGGTGGTGCTCGGCAGCGACGGCTGGCAGATCGTGCCGGAGCTGGCGCCCGCGCCGGACGAGCCGGTGATCCACAAGCGCTACGGCGACTCGTTCGAGGACACGGACCTCGAAGGCGTCCTCGCCGCCGCCGGCGTGGGGCGGCTGGTGGTCAGTGGCGCGCAGACGGACGACTGCGTTCGGTCCACCCTGCACGGCGCGCTGGTGCGCGGGTACGACACCACGCTGGTCTCGGACGCCCACACCACCGAGGACCTGTCGCAGTGGGGGGCGCCGCCGCCGGAGCTGGTGGTCGCGCACACCAACATGTACTGGGACTACCAGAAGGCCCCCGGTCGGACCGCCGGCACGGTGACGACCGCCGAGGTCGACTTCGGCACGCGCGTCTGAGGCGGCGGGTCTTCGCTCGTCCGACGGTCGTCACGGTTCCTCGAGCGGCGCTGCGGCGACTAGCGGCGCAGCACCCGGCGGGCGAGCGTGTTGCCGAGCAGCTGGGCCAGCTGGACGATCACCACGATGAGCGCCACCGCGGTCCACGTGACGGCGTACTGGTAGCGCTGGTAGCCGTACACCAGCGCGAACTCGCCGAGCCCGCCGCCGTGGACCGCACCGACCACCGCCGACATGTCGACGATCGCGACGAACAGGAAGGTGTAGCCGAGGATCAGCGGCCCGAGCGCCTCGGGGATCACCACCGTGGCGATGATCCGGAACGGCCCGGCGCCCATCGCCCGTGCCGCCTCGATCACACCGGGGTCCAGTGCGACGAGGTTCTGCTCGACGATGCGAGACGTGCCGAACATCGCCATCAGGGTCATCGCGACCACCGCGAAGTTGGTGCCGTAGCTCTTGCCGGAGATGGCGATCGCCACCGGCTGGATCGCGGTGATCCAGATGATGAACGGGATGGGCCGGATCGTGTTGACCAGCACGTTGAGCAGGGTCGAGACCAACCGGTTGGGCAGCAGGTTGCGCGGCCGCGTGACGTACAGCGTGATGCCGAGCAGCAGTCCGAGCAGTCCGCCCACGAGCAGCGTCGCGGTCGCCAGGTACAGCGTCTCGCCGAAGGACTTCCACAGCAGGGGGCCCAGCTCGTTCCAGTCCATCAGCGCTCGCCACCCCGCGGATCCGCGGCCGTGCCGTGGTCGACCACCTCGGTGCGCGCGCGGACGTCGGCGAGCGCCGCCTCGACCGCCGCCGGCTCGCCGACCAGTTCGAACGTGAGCGAGCCGAGCGGCCGCGCCCCCACCTCGGTGACGCCGCCGAACACGATCTCGCTGCGGACGCCGTGCGCGTGCCACTGGTCGGCGAGGAACGTGGTGGACGCTTGGCCCTCGGCGACGGCGACGGTGACGATCCGCCCGCTGTGCCGTGACCGCAACCGCTCGACGACGTCGGCCCTCGGCCGGTCGTGCAGGGCGGTGCCGATGAAGCGCCGGGTGATCGCCTCGCGCGGCCGGGCGAAGATGTCGTAGACGTCGCCGAGCTCCACCACCCGCCCGGCGTCCATGACGGCGACCCGGTCGCACAGGTAGCTGACCACCGACATCTCGTGGGTGATGACCACGATCGTCACGCCGAGCTCGCGGTTGACGCGCCGCAGCAGGTCCAGGACGTCGCGGGTGGTCTCGGGGTCGAGGGCGCTCGTCGCCTCGTCGGCCAGCAGCAGCGCGGGGGAGGTGGCCAGCGCGCGGGCGATGCCGACGCGCTGCTTCTGCCCGCCGGACAGCTGGCTCGGCCGCTGGTCCGCCTTCTCCGCGAGCCCGACGAAATCGAGCAGTTCGGCGACGCGCTCCTGCCGCCGCTGCCGCGACCAGCCGGCGACGGCGAGCGGGTAGGCGACGTTCCGGGCGACGGTGCGCGACGACAGCAGGTTGAACTGCTGGAAGATGAACCCGATCCCGGCGCGGACGTCCCGCAGCCGGCGCTCCGGCAGCTGCGAGACCGCCGTGTCGTCGACGGTGATGCTGCCCGCCGTCGGCCGCTCCAGCGCGTTGATCAGCCGGACCAGCGTGCTCTTGCCGGCGCCGGAGTAGCCGATGACGCCGAACACCTCGCCGCGCCGGATCTCCAGCGAGACGTCGTCGACGGCCCGCACGGTGCGCCCGCCATCGGCGAAGTCCTTCGTCACGCCGCGCAGCTCGACCATCGTCGACACCGCATCGTCCCTTCGTCGTGCCCGGGGACCGGTCAGGCGTTCTCGCGGACCAGGTCCTCGAGGCCGGTGAGGATCTCCTGGAGTTGGGCCGGCGTCTTGTCGACGATGACGGCCGTGCCCTTGTTCTCCGCGAGGAGCTGGTCGGTCACGGCGGGGTCGTGGTACAGCTCGACGAGCTTGGCGTAGACGGGGTTGTCGGCGTCCTCCGCCCGGGCCGCCCAGATGTTGATGTACGGCGCCGCGGCGTCCGGGTCCTCCAGGTCGGAGTAGATCGCCGTCGTCGGGTCGATGTTCGCGTCGTAGGCGAAGTTGTTGTTGACGATGGCCGCGTCGAGGCTCTGCAGCTGCACGGCGGTCTGGTTGGCGTCGACGGGCACCACGGTGACGCGCGAGCCGTCGGCGAGGACGTCGGCCGGGGTGGAGAACGCGTTGCCGCCGTCCTTGAGGGCGATCAGCCCGGCCGACTGGAGGACCAGCAACGCCCGTGCCTGGTTGGTCGGGTCGTTCGGGATGGCGATCTGCGCACCGTCCGGGATGTCGTCCGGCGACGCGTAGCCCTTCGTCGTGTAGAGGCCCAGCTGGTAGATCGCCGTCGCGCCGATCGGCACCAGGTCGTCGTTCGCGTTGACGTTGTAGTTCGCCAGGAACAGCAGGTGCTGGAACTGGTTGAGGTCGAGGTCGCCCTGACTGAGGATCGGGTTCGGCTGCTGGTAGTCGGTGAAGTTCTGCAGCTGGACGGTGATGCCCTCGTCGGCTGCCAGCTGGACGAACGTCGTCCAGTAGTCCTTGGCGGCGTCGGTGACGCCGACGACGACGGCGACCGGCTCGGACGCCTCGCTCGCGCCCGCGTCGGGGGCTGACGCGCTGGTCGCCCCGCCGCTCGGGGCGCCGCCCGCCGGTGCTGCGCACGCGGCGAGGCTGACGGCGGCGACGGCGGCGAGCAGGATCACGGACAGTCTGCGCTTCATGGGTGTGCCCTTCGGTGTGGGTGTCGGACGACCCACGGGCGACGCGCCACGCATTCGGGAGACGGACGCAGACCCGGGGTCCGGGGGTGCGCCTGGCGGAACCGGATCGGCTCAGGCCAGGCGCGGGCGCATGCAGCGGCAGCACGTCGCGGCGCAGGAAGGGCGCCGGGCGGCGTGCGTGGACATGCTGCGGTCTCCTCGAGAGGGGAGGGGGTGTGACGTCCGACGACGCTAGCCGCGGCCCGTGTGCGTTTCCGGCCGGGACCGCTGGGTGGGCGGATGTGACACGGCCCCGGTACTCAGCGCGCGAGCAGCGTCCGCACCGCGAGGGCGACGACGATCGTGGCGCCGACCGTCGCCGTCCACCGCGTCCCGCGGGGCCCGGTGAGCCACCGTCCGGCGCCGTGGCCGGCGCCGGCGATCACCAGCTGCCACGCCGCCGACGCGGCGAACGCCCCGACGACGAAGGCGGCGCGCTGCGCGGCCGTGGCGATGCTGGCGGCCCCGCCCGTGGTCAGCGCCGCGAAGTAGACGACCGTCGTCGGGTTGACTGCGGTGAGCCCGACGAAGGTGCCGTAGGCGCGCAGGGGACCGGTGGCCGCGACGTGGGGCGACGCGGGCTCGTCGGGCGCGGCGACCGGATCTCCGCGTTGCCAGGCGGGCCGCAGCAGCGACAGCGCGATGGCGACGAGCACGGCGGCCGCCACCCACCTCAGCGGGGTGCGCCACGCGACCAGGACCGGCGTGACCAGCGCGCCGACGAGCAGCGCGACGGTCGCGTACAGGCCGTCGACGGTCGCCGCACCGAGCCCGGCGGCGGCGCCGACGCGCCACCCGCGGTGCGCCGAGAGCACGGCGATGAGGGTGGTGATCGCGCCCACGGGCATCGCGACGCCCAGGCCGGCGGCGACGCCGGCGAGCAGCGCGCCGCTCACGGCACGAGTGGGAGCCGCGCCTTCCGGACGGCGACCTGCTGCTGGCCGCGCGCCGGGACGGCGGTGGCGGGCAGGCGGCGGGTCGCGGTGGCGCTCATGGCGCGAAGGGTGACAGGTCAGGCCGCGGCGGGGCAAGAGGCCAGATAGACCGTGTACGTGAACGCGCGGCCGTCCCGCTCCACGTCGAGCGTCACGGTCTCGGCCGCGCCGCAGGCGGCCGACAGCTCGCCGGCCAAGGCGGGCGCCGGGTCGGCGGACCAGATCGCCAGCACGCCGCCGGGGGCCAGCGCACGGGCGGCCGCGGCGAGGAAGGCGGGTCGGTACAGGGCCGCGTTGGCCGGGTGGATGAGGAAGCCGGGTCCGTTGTCGACGTCCAGCAGCACGGCGTCGCAGGACGCCGCCGGCAGTGCGGGGACGACGTCGAGGACGTCCGCGACCGTCACGGCCACGCGCGGGTCGTCGAGCAGCCCGACGAGCGGCGGGACCAGGCCCTCGCGCGCCCAGGCGACCAGCGGGGCGTGCAGCTCCACCACGTCGACGTGGGCGACGCGGGGCTCGTCGAGCAGAGCGCGCAGCGTGAACCCGAGCCCGAGGCCGCCGACGAGGACGCGCAGACCCGAACCCTGCGCGCGCTCGAGCGCGAGGTCGGCCAGGGCGCGCTCGGTGGCGGTGTGGACCGTGTCCATCGCGAACGCGCCGTCGACGACCAGCTCGGTGACGTCACCGCGGCGGGCGAGGGCGACCTCGCCGTGCTCGTCGGATGCGCGGGCGACGACGAGGCGGGGCGCGAACTCGTCGGGCACCCGCACAGGATGGCGCACGGCCGGGAGCGGGAGCATCCGGCGGCGCGTCGTCTCGCGGACTGCCTGCGGATTCGGTGCTCTGGCGGCTAGGTTCCACGCATGGGCTACCCCGATGCCGTCGAGACGATGACCGGCGCGTCTACGTAGGGCAGACCACTTCCGCGTCGACACGGCTGCATCAACACCTCGCCAATGACACCAAGAGGACCCTCACGCGGGCGAAAGTCGCGTTCGACGACCAGTTCAACCAGTCGGTGTGCCTGGACCTCGAGTCGCACCTGATCTCCTGGTTCTCTGGGGAGGGCCAGCTGACCCCGCTGAACAGCAACGCCGGTGTGAGCGGCGCCGACTACTTCGAGCGCGAGCGATACCGCAAGCAGTTCGACGACGTCTTCGAGGCGCTGCGGCGCGAGGGGCTCTTCACGCACGACCTCGGGTGGATCCGCAACCAGGACCTCTTCAAGCTGTCGCCCTTCAAGGCGCTGACCGACGATCAGAGCGTCGCCGTGCTCGACATCCTCAACGGGTTGTTCGGACACCTCGAGCGCGGCTCCGACAGCACGAGCGTCATCGAGGGCGGTCCCGGCACCGGCAAGACGATCGTCGCGGTCTTCCTCATGAAGCTGCTCGCCGACATCAAGGCCAGCCGACAGGACGACGAGATCGACAGCAACTCGCCGTTTGCCGACTTCTTCCTCGAGGGCTACCGGGAGATGGCGTCCACCCTGCGGATGGCGCTGGTGGTGCCGCAGCAGTCCCTACGCACCTCCGTGCAACGGGTGTTCTGCAAGACCCCGGGGCTGACGAAGCGGATGGTGCTCACGCCCTTCGAGGTGGGGAAGTCGGCGGAGAGGTTCGACCTGCTCGTGGTCGATGAGGCGCATCGCCTCGGCCAGCGGGCGGCACAGGCGTTCCCGTCCCTCACCAAGGAGTTCGGCGAGATCAACCGGCGCTTGTTCGGCGAAGACGACCTGGCGGTGACGCAGCTGGACTGGATTCTTGCCCAGAGCGACCACCGGATCTTGCTCGTCGACGCGGCGCAGTCGATCCGTCCGTCCGACCTTCCTGGTGTTGTTCTCGACGAGCTGGTGGCTGCCGCGAAGCGTTCCCACTCGTGGTATCGGCTGAAGACGCAGATGCGTGTGCGGGCCGGGGAGGACTACATCGGCTACGCGCGCGGGATCGTCTCAGACTCCCCGCCTGCGGCTCGTCGCACGTTCGGGGACTACGAGCTCGCGCTATACGAGGACTTCGGCGCGATGCAGGACGCGATCGCCGCGAAGGACGATGCTGAGGGCCTCGCGCGGTGTGTGGCGGGATACGCGTGGGAGTGGCGCACTCGCAGGGGCACCGCCGACCACGACATCGAGCTGGACGGGCGCCGGGTCGCGTGGAATCGGGCTGACCGGGACTGGATCAATTCCGAGGGCTCCTTGTGGGAGATGGGCTCGATTCACACGGTCCAGGGCTACGACCTCAACTACTGCGGTGTGGTGATCGGCCCCCGAGTTGCGCCTGGAGAGCGGACGGCTTCGCTTCATTCGTTCGCAGTATCGGGACCGGCGCGGGAAGGCCGACAACGGGATCCGCGCCATCAGATACTCGGACGACGATCTGTTGACGTACGTTCGCAGCATCTATGGCGTGCTGCTGACGCGAGGCATCCGGGGTACCTACGTCTACGTCTGCGATCCCGCCCTCCGCGAGCGGTTCCGGCGCTACATGCCTGCCCGGTAGCGGCGGCGACGGCCGCCAGGCGCTGGTGCGTCGCGGACCTGCAGGGCAACAGCGGACGAGGAAAGCTCCCCCGACTGGACTCGAACCAGTAACCCTCCGATTAACAGTCGGATGCTCTGCCAATTGAGCTACGGGGGATCGCTGCGGCGGGCCGAGGCCCGAGCGAGAACTCTAGCAGCCGCGTCAGGCGCCTCCCGCACGTGCCCTCTCAGCCGTCGAGCCCGGCCGCCTCGCGGACCGCGGCCTCGGCCTTCACCAGCGCGGCGACCACCTGGGGGTCGCTCAGGTCGGTGGACCCGTCGCCGACGGACTGCGTGAACAGCGATCCGTCCGGCCCACGCCGCAAAGCCACGCGGGCGGTCCCGCCGCCCGGCAGCGGCACGGTCACGGCGTGCACCACCGACTGCTGCACGCGGTCGCGGAACACGCGCGCGAACGCCTGCGCGTCCGCGTCCTCCGGCAGCGTGAGCCCGCGGCGGGCGCCCGATACCCACCAGACGGTGAGCGTGCGGCTCGTCGGGTCGAGGGAACCGCGGTCGACGTCGCACCACGGCGTGGTGGCGGGTGCCGTGCCGTCGTCGTGGAGCAGGTGCAGGGCCTGGGCCGAGGCGACGGCCCAATCGCCGTCGGCCAGGTGGACGCCCGCGAGGACGTGGTCGCCGGGCGGGAGGTCCAGGTTCCCGACGACGGACAGGGGCGGGCGGTGCCGGAAGCGTGACATCGCCGCCAACTTACCGTCTGGCGGATACCCTGGCCGCGCCGGGGCGGTAGCTCAGCCGGTCAGAGCAGCGGACTCATAATCCGTCGGTCGCGGGTTCAAGCCCCGCCCGCCCCACCGATGCCTTGCCGGCCCCCAGCCGCCCCGCGTCCACACTGTGAAATCGACTACCGGACCAAAGGCCCGCAATCACCCCGTAGTTAAGCTCCAGGGGCTTTTTCACCCGCTCTGGGATACGGACATTTCTGGGCACTCCTTGCCTAGTGAGACAGCGTGCGGGCATAGTGCGGGTGTCAGCGAAAACGGCAAACCCGACCGCAAGGCGGGGACGCAAAGCCACGGGGCCCTCAGGGCTAGCCGAGCTACCGAACGACAGGAGTCATCGAGATGGCCTCGACCGTCCACACGCCCTCCATTCAGCAGGGCACCCTCCTCACCCCCGGCGAGGTGGCCGTCCTGTTCCGCGTCGACCCGAAGACGGTGACGCGCTGGGCGCAGGCGGGCAAGCTCTCGACGGTTCGGACCCTCGGCGGTCACCGTCGGTTCCACGAGGACGAGGTTCGCGAGCTGCTGACGGGCGTGCCGCAGCAGCGCGACAGCGAGTAGTCCGCGCAGAGCTCCGGACGCCGGCGGGATCGGGGGGATCCTGCCGGCGTCTGCATGTCCGGGCCGGTCGTCGTGGGAGGATCGACGTCATGGCCAAGCGAGAGATCCGGATCGTCGGAGACCCCGTCCTGCGCACGCCGTGCGACCCCGTGACCACCATCGACGACCGTGTCCGGGGGCTCGTGGACGACCTGCTCGAGACCGTCGACGAGGACGGGCGCGCCGGGCTCGCGGCCAACCAGATCGGCGTCAGCCTCCGGGCGTTCTCCTGGAACATCGACGACGAGATCGGCTACGTCCTCAACCCCGTCATCGTCGAGATGTCGACCGACGAGTACCAGGACGGCGACGAGGGCTGCCTGTCGGTGCCGGGGCTGTGGTTCCCGACGCGGAGGGCGTGGTACGCCCGCGTGGTCGGCAACGACCTCGACGGCAAGGAGGTCGAGGTCGAGTGCACCGAGCTGATGGCCCGCTGCCTCCAGCACGAGGTGGACCACCTCGACGGCCACCTCTACCTCGACCGGCTCGAGCGGTCGGTCCGCAAGAAGGCGATGAAGGCGATCCGGGACCAGTTGTAGCTGGCTTACCGGCGCGCGTGCTGGCGCGCGTGGCACTCGTCGTGCATCCTGAGAGCGCACACCGCGTGCGCCACTCTCCAGGGAGAACGAGGTCGTTGGGGAAGACGACCCTCGAACCACCCAGGAGGACGACATGGCGAGCCTGACCCGCGGTGTCCTTTTCGTGCACTCGGCACCCCGTGCGCTCTGCCCGCACGTCGAGTGGGCGGCCGGCAACGTCCTCGGTGTGCGCGTCGCCCTCGACTGGACGGCGCAGCCGGCCGGCCCCGGCTTCTACCGTGCCGAGCACTCGTGGCAGGGCGTCCAGGGCACGGGCGCGCGCCTGGCGTCTGCGCTGCGCGGCTGGGCCCACCTGCGCTACGAGGTCACCGAGGAGGCCAGCTACGGCGCGGACGGCTCGCGCTGGAGCCACACCCCGGAGCTCGGCATCTTCCACGCCCAGACCGACGTGCACGGCAACGTCGTCGTGCCCGAGAACCGCATCCGCGCAGCGCTCGAGCACACCGGCGACCCGGTGCGGCTCCGCGAGGAGCTCGACTTGGCTTTGGGGCAGGCGTGGGACGACGAGCTCGAGCCCTTCCGCTACGCCGGCGCGGGCGCGCCGGTGCGCTGGTTGCACCGGGTGGGCTGACCGCTCGCCCCTCGCTGTAGTCGCTCGGGCGGGCGGGCGGACCCGTCAGGCGTGCCGGCGGCGCAGGCGGCGGCGCCCGACGAGGGCGAGCGTCCCGGCGCTGACGAGCAGTGCGGCCAGCACCAGTTCGGACGATGCGTCGCCACCGGTGCGTGCCAGCCGGCCGGCTCCGGTCGTCGTGACCGTCCCGGACGTCGCCGCGACCACCCGGAACGTCGACGAGGTGGAGTCGCCGATGGGCACGCTCGTCGCCGTCCCGGTGTGGGTCGCGAGCTCGAAGTCCGCGGGCACGACGAACGTCCAGTGGGCGACGCCCTGGGCGTCGGCAGTCGTCACGGGCAGGTCGACGGGCACCGACTGGATGACGGCGTCCACCTGCTCGCCGGGCGTGAACCCGCCGGCGTGGAACGCCTGGACGTCGCCGCGGTGCACCACGGCGTGGTCGAACCACGAGGTGAGTTGACGCGCGGCGAGCGTGACGTCCACGGGCGGTGACGGCGCGCTGGCGTTGCCCGCGGCGTCGGCCTCGGTGGCGGTCAGAGTGTGCGCGCCGTTCGTGAGGGCCGTGCCAGCCGTGCATGTCCACGTGCCGTCGGCCCGGACGGTGGCGGTGCAGACGGTGTCGCCTTTCTCGTCCACCACGGTGACGGTTGCGCCGGGCTCACCGGTTCCGGCGATGGTCGGCGTGCTGTCGGTGACCGTCTCGCCGTCGGTCGGCTCGGTGATCACCGGCGCCGGCGGCGGCGCGGTGTCCACGGTGACGACGATCGGTGCCGAGGGCGCGCTGACGTTGCCGGACGGGTCGGTCTGGACGGCGGTGATCGTGTGGTCGCCGTCGGCGAGCGGGGTGGTGGGCGTGAAGGTCCAGGCGCCCGTGCCGTCCGCGGTGGCCGTGCCGACCGAGGTGCCGTCGACGAACACCTCGACCGAGGCCCCCGGCTCGGCCGTCCCCGTGATGGTCGGCGTGCTGTCGTTGGTCGACGAGCCGTCCGCCGGGCTCGTGATCACCGGCGGGTCGGCCGTGGTGTCGACGGTGACGGTCACGGGGGTGGACTCGGGGGAGGTGTTGCCGACCGCGTCGGTGGCCGTCGCGGTGACCGTGTGGTCGCCGTCGGCGAGCGGCGTGGTGGGGGTGAGGGTCCAGGCGCCGGTGCCGTCGGCGGTCGTGGTGCCGACCGAGGCGCCGTCGATGAACACCTCGACGGTGGAGTCGGGTTCGGCGGTGCCGGTGATCGCCGGTGTCGTGTCGCTGGTGACGGTCCCGTCCGCCGGGCTGGTGATCGCCGGGGCCGCCGGTGCGGTGGTGTCGATGGCGAACGTCACCGGCGTCGACTCGGGGGAGGTGTTGCCGACCGCGTCGGTCGCGGTCGCCGTCGCCGTGTGGTCGCCGTCGGGCAGCGGGGTGGCCGGCGTGAGGGTCCAATTGCCGGTGCCGTCGGCGGTCGTCGTCCCTTGCGAGATGCCGTCGACGAACACCTCGACGGTGGAGCCGGGTTCGGCGGTGCCGGTGATCGTTGGCGTCGTGTCGTTCGTCGTCGACCCGCCGACCGGTGCGGTGATCACGGGCGCGGGGGGCGTGGTGTCCGCGATCACGGTGAGCGGCGCGCTCGCGGTGCCGGCGGCCGTGTCGGTGGCGGTGACCGAGTAGGTCGCCGGTGTGGTGCCCGGCGGCACGGTGAGGTCGGCGGTGAACGCGCCGGTGGCGTCCGTCGTGGCGGTCACCGCGGTGCCGACGGGGTTGCCGAGGCCGTCGGTCAGCTCGATGGTCACGGTGGTGCTCGGGGCGAAGCCCGAGCCGTCGACGGTCGTCGTGCCGCCGGCCTCGACGGTCGACGGCGTCAGCGTGATGAAGGGGGCCGCCTGGGCCATCACACTGGCCTGCGCGAGCGTGATCGTGGCCAGCGACGCCGCCGGTACCAGCCCCACGGTGATCGCCTGGCGTGTGTAGTCCTGGCCGGCGACGGGCGGAGTCGGCTCGCCGTTGAGCGTGATGCTCAGCACGTCGTCGAGCGCCGCGAACGCGGTAGAGAGCGACGCGAGCACGGGGCTGAGGACCGTGTCCTGGATGATCGTCGCGCCCTGCCCCACCGCCGTGGAGAGCACCCCGGCGAGGGGGGCGGTGAAGGCCGACGTCAGCGCGGAGCCGTCGACCGTGATGCCGACGCCGGAGAGCGTCGCGGTGACGGTGGCGGTGGAGGCCGTGCCGGTGGCGAGGCCCCCGAGTGTGCCGGACAGGTTGACGTCGAGGGTGGTCAGCCCGAGCGCGGCGGACCCCGAGGCCGTGATCGTGACGGTCGCCGCCTCGAGGGCGTCCTGCAGCGCGTTGGTCAGGGCCGTCGTCAGGTCGGCGACCGCCGAGGTCAGCGCGGTGGTGATGTCGGTCAGCGTCCCGGCGTCCAGCAGCTGCGTGTTGACGGGCTGCCCGTTGAGCGAGCCGCCGGTCAGCGCCTCGAGGTCGATGGTGACGGTCCCGGTGGCGGCGTTGATCACCACGCCCTGCGTGCCGAAGTCCTGCGTGAGGACAGGGCCGAGGAACGTCGGCAGGTCCACGGTGACGGACGCGTCCGTGGCCAGACCGCCCCCGATGGCGGTGAGGATCGGGCCGAGGAGGCCGATCGTGCCCAGCGCGGGGGCGATCGTCGCCTCGACGGCGGCGTTGAGGCCGTCGGTCAGCGGCGTGAGGGCGGCGAAGATCCCCGTGGACACGGCGCCGAGCGCATCGCTGTGGGCGGTGAGGGTGAGGTCGGCGATGGAGTAGTCGCCCGTCGGCGTGACGCCCGGATCGGCCGATGCGGTGGCGCTGACGGCACCGAGCGTCAGGCGCAGGTCGTCGATCACGCCGCCGACCGCGGGAACCTCGCCGAGGACCGGCGTCACGTTGATGCCGGCGCCCGCGACTCCGGACGACGCCGAGGCCGGCTGCGTCGGGTCGATGGCGGTCGCCTGCTGGGTGATGGCGTCGAGCGAGAGCAGTGCGTCGCTCCCCGCGGGCCCGAACAGCGGGATGCCGGTGCCGATCGGGGCGGTGACGTCCGGGAGGCTGACGACGTTCTCGAGGTCCGTCCCCGGGAGCGACGGGTAGCCCGCGTCGGCCGTCGGGATGATGCCGTCGAGGGTCAGCGTCAGCACGTCGCCGGTGAGGATGGCGCCCTGGGCCTCGACGACGTCGCCGGGCGCCGCCACCGTCGGCGGCCCCGCCGAGATGAGCGCCGTGCCGACGAGGGCGAGCCCGGAGATCGCCCCCAGTGATCGACGACGCACCGCCGCCGTGCGCCTGCGTCGTGCCGTGACTTCGCGCCGCGTCGACATGATGCCTGCCCCCTTGCCCCGCCGTCCCCCGGCGGACGGTGTGCGCCCCACGGGCGCTCACCG
>CAZBIO010000301.1:0-16309 GCA_964491965.1 uncultured Cellulomonas sp. | reverse complement strand
AACGGCAGGCTCAGCCCCTCGAGCGGGGCGATGTCGGGCGCCGGCGGCAGCGACATCCGCATCGCCTGCGCCGCGCCCGCCGCGATGCCGCTGGCGATCGCGAACGAGATCACCGCGTAGTAGACGTCCCCCAGCAGGTCGCCGAGGCTGGCGCCGGCGCGCGTGCGCCCCGCGGCAGCCGTGAACCTGCGGATCGACCGTGCGCCGGGCACCGACCCGACGTCGCCGGGCAGCACCGCGGGCGCGCTCACCGCACCCCCCGGGCCGCCGCGAGGTGAGCAGTTCCCAGCGAGATGGGCACTACCAAGTGCTCGTCTCGCGTGGAAGTGCCCATCTCGCGCCTCACGCGGGCGCCCGCGCTGGTCATGCGGGCGTCCGGGCGATGCGCTCGGCGGCGTCGGCCGGCGACAGCAGCTCGTTCGCCTCGTCGTCCAGGTACAGGGCGCGGTCGGCGACGTCGTGCACCAGCTCCGCGTCGTGCGACGCGAGCAGCACTGCCCCGCCGGCGGCCTTCTCGTCGAGCAGCCGCTGCGTGAGGGCCGACCGCATCCGCCGGTCGAGCCGCTGCTCCGGCTCGTCGAGCACCAGCAGTGAGCGCGGCCGCGCGAAGCCGGCCGCGAGCAGCAGGCGGCGTCGCTGGCCCGACGAGAGCGCGACCGGCAGTGCCTTCGCGTGGTCGGTCAGCCCGAACTCGTCGAGCAGCTCCTCCGTGCGGTCCCACGCGTCGAGCACGCCGTGGCCGCGCGCGACGAGGTACAGGTGCTCGGCGACGGACAGCGACGGGAAGTACGCGTCGTCGTCGAGCACGCTCGACACCGCGGCGCGGAACTCCGGGGACCGCTCGTCGACCGCCGCCCCCAGCACGTTGACCGTGCCGCCGGCCGGCTCCAGCAGCCCGATCACCGCCCGCAGCACCGTCGACTTGCCGGAGCCGTTGGGCCCGACGAGCGCGAGCGCCTTGCCCGCGGCCAGCGTGAACGTCACGGGCGCGCACACGGGTGCCCCGCCGTAGCCGACCAGGAGATCACGGGCACGAACGACGACAGGGCGCGGCGGCACCCGGCCAGGGTAGCCGTCGCTCAGACCCGGTCGATGAACTCCTCGCCCGCCCCCGACAGTCGCCGCTCGATCGCCTCGACGAGCACCGGCCACCCGGCGAGCTCCGGGTCCTGCGCCACCAGTGCCGTCGCGTCGTCGCGGGCGCGCTCGATGACGTCGGCGTCCCGCGTCACGCGCAGCAGTCGCAGCGACGAGCCCGCCCCCGACTGTGCGGCGCCGAGCACGTCGCCCTCGCGGCGCAGCTCGAGGTCGGCGGCGGCGAGCGCGAAGCCGTCCGTGGTGCCCGCGAGCGTCTCGAGGCGGGTCCACGCGGGCGTGCCCTCCTGTGCGTGCGAGACGAGCAGGCACACGCCCGGCGCCGAACCCCGGCCGATGCGGCCGCGCAGCTGATGCAGCTGCGACAGTCCGAACCGGTCGGCGTCGAGGATCACCATCGCGGTGGCAGTCGGCACGTCGACGCCCACCTCGATCACCGTCGTGGTCACCAGCACCGGCGTCTCGCCCGATGCGAACGCCGCGAGCGCGCGGTCCTTCTCCTCCGACGGCATCCGGCCGTGCAGCACCCCGATGGGCACCCCGGCGAGCTCGGGACGCCCGCGAAGCTCGTCGGCCACCTCGAGCACCGCGCGCAGCGGCCAGCGAACGGCGCCCTCCTCGGCCGCGACGATGTCCGCGTCGTCGTCGCCCGCCCCCCCGGCATCGTCGTCCGCGGAGATGCGTGGGCAGACGACGAACGCCCGCCCGCCGGAGTCCGCGTGCTCACGGACCAGCTGCCACGCCCGGGCGACGTACTTCGGCCGGCCGGCGTCCGCCATGTGCGTGGTCACGCCGGACCGCCCCGCGGGCACCTCGCGGAGCACCGACGTCTCCAGGTCCCCGAACACCGTCATCGCCACGGTGCGCGGGATCGGGGTGGCCGTCATCACCAGGAGGTGCGCGTTGGCGCGCTCGCGCAGCACGTCGCGCTGCTCCACGCCGAACCGGTGCTGCTCGTCGACCACCACGAGCCCCAGGTCCGCGAACTGCACGTCCGGGTTGAGCAGCGCGTGCGTGCCGACGACGATCCCCGCGGCCCCGCCGGCCGCGTCCGCGAGCGCCTCGCGCCGCGCCGCCGCGGGCAGCGAGCCGGTGAGCAGCGCGATCCGCGTCGCCTGGTCGGCGCCGCCCAGGAAGCCGCCCTCGGCCAGGTCTCCGAGCAGCGACCGCAGCGTGCGCGCGTGCTGGGCGGCGAGCACCTCCGTCGGCGCCAGCAGCGCCGCCTGCCCGCCGGAGTCGATCACCTGGAGCCTCGCCCGCAGCGCGACGACGGTCTTGCCGGAGCCGACCTCGCCCTGCAGCAGCCGCTGCATCGGGTGCGGGAGGGCCAGCTCGCCCGCGATCTGCTCCCCCACCTCCCGCTGCCCCGCGGTCAGCGTGAAGGGCAGCCGCGCGTCGAACGCGTCGAGCAGGCCGCCGGGCCTCCCCGGGCGCATCACGGCGGCCTCCCCTGCCGCGCGGGCACGCCGCCGCGCCAGCTCGGCCTGCAGGACGAACGCCTCCTCGTAGCGCAGCCGGCCGCGCGCGCGGCGCCAGTCGGAGTCGTCCTGCGGCACGTGGACGTCGCGCAGCGCGTCGAACAGGCCGGGGAGATGGTGCGCCGCGAGCACGCCCGGCGGCAGCGGGTCCGGCACGTCGTCCGCGCGCAGGTCGTCGAGCGCGTGGCGCACCGCCCGGCGCAGCTGCCACGACTGCACCGACTTCGACGCCGGGTAGATCGGGAGGGGCCAGCCGGCCTCCACCCGCATCCGGCCCTCGTCCTCCGGGTCGAACATCTCGAAGTCCGGGTGCAGGAACTGCGGGCTGCCCTGGTAGTGGGACACCTCGCCGCTGAACAGCCCGCGCCGGCCGGGCACCAGCATCCGCTCGTGGTAGCCGAGTCGCTTGGGGTGCCCCGCGAAGAAGCCGAGCCGCAGCCGGTCGTGCCCGTCGGTGACGAAGGCCTCCAGCAGCGCCTTGCCGTTGCGCGTGCGGCGGAGCGTCGCCGACTGGACCTGCGCGACGACGGTGACGTGCTCGCCCTCGACCAGCTCCGCGAGGTCGGTCAGCTGGCCCGGCGGGGCGTACCGCCGCGGGTAGTGGCGGAGCAGGTCGCCGACGGTGCGCAGCCCCATCCCCGCGAGCTTCTTGCCCTCCGAGGCACCGAACTTCTGCGTCAGGGGCTGGTCCAGCGGGTCCGACGAGCGGAACGCGGAGATGGCCACGTCAGTCCACCCCGATCCGCCAGGTCGGCCCGCCCTCGACGGGCCCGACGAGCACCACGTCCAGGTCGGGGTACGCCTCGCCGAGGTGCTCGCGCAGCGCCGCGGCCTCGTCGTGCGCCGCGCGGTACTGCACGGTGACGGCCTGGGCACCGCCCGCCGCGTCCTCGACGAGCGTCTCCGCCGTGGTGGCGAGGTCTCCCCACACGTCGACGTCGGCGGTGCGCAGCCGGGCCAGGGCGTCGCGCGCGGCCTTCGCACGGGCGGCGGCGTCGCCACGCGCGCCGAGCACGGCGAGGGCGGCGACGGCCGCAGTGAGGGTGTCGCGCGCCTCGATGACGTCGAGGGCGACGCCGGGCAGCTCCTGCGCCGCGGTCAGGGTCTCCGCGACCCGCGCGAGGTCCCCCCCACCGGGGACGACGACGACCCGCGCCGCCCCGGTGTCGGCGACGGCCCGCAGCAGGTGGTCCGCCGTCACCGGCTCCTCGGGGCAGCGCACGACGACGACGGCGCCCCCCGCGCCGAAGAACCGCGCCGTGCCGGGCTCGCCGGTCGCGACGACGAGCCCGAGGTCGTCGCCCGCAGCCACCTGCTCCGCCGCACCCTCGACGAGCCGCACCACCACCTGGCTGCGCGCGCCGAGCCGCGCCGCCGCGACGGCCGCCGCCGGGTCGTCGGTGTGGACGTGGATGTGCCACAGGTCGTCGACGCCGACCACCGCGACCGAGTCGCCGACGTGCGCCAGCCGCTCCCGCAGCGCCGCACCCATCCCCGGGTCGGGCCGTTGCGGCGTCACCAGGGCCATCACCTCGAAGGCCCCGCCCGGCTCGGCGGCCCGCCAGGCCGCGAGGTCCTCCGGGGACACGCCGCGGTCCGGGAGCCACGCGGGCACTTGTGCGCCGGTCGCGCCGGTCCCACCGGTCGCGCCGGTCAGCGTCCGGTCCAGGGCCTCGAGGACGACGAGCAGCGCGCACGCCCCGGCATCGACCACGTGGGCCTCGCGGAGCACGGGGTGCTCCGCGCTGACGCGCGCCAGCTCGCCGCGGGCCTCGTCGAGCACCGGGCCGAGCAGGCCCTCGACACCCGCACCGGTGCGGGCGGCGTGGCGCGCCCGCTCCGCGACGAGCCGGGCCACGGTGAGCACCGTGCCCTCCTCCGGCTGGGCCACCGCGCCCCTCGCGGCATGGGCGGCCGCGTCCAGGGCCCGCGCGAGCGCGGGGGCGTCCGCGGGCTCGTCGGGCAGAGCGGCGGCGAACCCGGCCAGGTACTGGCTGACGATCACACCGGAGTTGCCGCGGGCCGCGGTGAGGGTGCCGGCGGCGAAGGCCCGCGCGACGGCCGCCGGGCCGGCGTCCTGCGGCGACCGGGCGGCGAGCCTGGCCCCGCCCTCGACGGTCAGCCGCACGTTGGTGCCGGTGTCGGCGTCCGGGACGGGGAACACGTTGACGGCGTCGATGCGGGGTGCGCTCGCGGCGAGCAGCGTCGCCGCTCCGTGCGCCCAGCCGCGCACCGCCGCACCGTCCAGCCGATCCACGACGTCGCTCCCTCCCGGACCTACCGTCCGGACCCACTGTGCCGCAGGCCACCCACGCGGCACACGGCGCCTACCATGCCCGAACGGACGGCGCCGCCGTTCATTTGGGCACACGCGGCACCCTGGGCTAGTCTTGCCCGGTTGTCCGGCAGCCCCGGACGCTCGTGGTGCCCGCAGCGGCCCGCGTCGGGTCTCCCGGCGCCCCAGGGACGACGGGGACCCCACCGACCATCGACCAGGAGTACACCGTGGCAGCCACCTGCGACGTCTGCGCCAAGGGCCCGAGCTTCGGGCACAACGTCTCGCACTCGCACGTCAAGACGAAGCGGCGCTGGAACCCGAACATCCAGCGCGTCCGCGTCGTCGTCGGCGGCACGCCGCAGCGGCTCAACGTGTGCACCTCCTGCCTCAAGGCCGGCAAGGTCCGCCGCGCCATCTGAGCCTTCCGCTCACACCAGGGCTCGTGGGGAGAACCTCACGAGCCCTTGGCATTTCTTTGGTGAGATCTGTATGGCATCGTGACCTTATGGACCCCGACGAGGTGACGATCCGGTCCGCGCGGGTCGCGGACGCCGCGGCCATCGCGGACGTGCACGTGCGCTCGTGGCGCGAGGCCTACACCGGGATCGTCCCTGACGACTATCTCGCCGGCCTCGACCCGCACCAGCGCACCCCCGTGTGGGAGGACAACCTCCGGCGCGGTCCCGCCGAGAACGTCCTGACCTGGGTGGCCGAGCAGCAGGGCCGCGTCGTCGGCTTCGCGACCCTCGGCCCCGGGCGCGACGAGGACGTGCGGCGCGGAGACCGCGAGATCTACTCGATCTACCTCGAGCCCGAGCAGTGGGGGCGCGGGGTGGCGCGCGACCTCATGCGGACCGTCGTGACCGAGGCCGGGGCGGGCGCGCACATCGTCCTCTGGGTGATGGCGGACAACGAGCGCGCCCAGCACTTCTACCGGCGCCACGGCTTCGCGCCGGACGGCGTCGAGAAGCTGGCCCCGGTCGGCGGGGCCGAGCTGCTCCAGGTGCGCTACCGCCGCGGCTGACCGCCCGCCGTTCACCCGTCCGGCCCAAGCGATCGCGGCCAGGGTTAACCCGGACGGGCGAGGTGTCGATGGTCCGGCATGTCCACCGCGTCGCCCTCGTCGACCCAGCCCTCGTCGACCCAGCCCTCGCGACCCGGGTGGTTCGACGACCCGGACGACCCCCACCGGCTGCGGTGGTTCGACGGGGTGGTCTGGTCGCCGTTCACCAAGGCCCGGCCCGCCGCCGCGGCCGTCCCGCGGCCACGGGCGGCGCCGGCAGCGGTGGACGCCTCGGTCGATGAGGCGCACCAGGCGTCCGTCCACCCGGCCCGCACGATCTCGACCTCCGTGCCCGCGGCACCGGCACACCCGACCATGGCCGTGCCGATGGCCGCCACCTCCTCGCCGGCTCCGCTCGCGTCCTCGTCGGCCTGGCGGCCCACGACGTCCGCCGGCGGCTCCGCCGGCTTCCCCGGGACCGCCCTGCTGCTGCCGCCGGTTCCCACCCGCGGCCCCACGCCGCTGCGGCGGCTCGCCGGACACCTCGTCGGGCGGCTGCCGGAGCGCCTGCCGGACGTCCTCGCCGATCCCCTGCGCGCCGGGCTCTCGGCCTACGCCGCGCGGACGGACCGGCTCCGCGACCGCCTCACCGCGGAGAACCTCAGGGAGCTGGTGCACCCCCACGGGAGCGCGTGGCAGGCCTCGGTCGCCGCGTGCCTCGGCGTGCTGACGTTCCTGCTGTCGCTGTGGCCGCTCGTCGGGCTCGCCGCCTGGGGTCTCACGTGCGCCTTCGCGGGATGGGCCCTGCTGCTCGTCCGGCGGGACGCGGTGGGCGGCGCGTCGCACGCGTGGTTCGGCGTCGTGTGCGGCGTCGGGCCGCTATGCACCGGCCTGCTCCTGCTCGCCTACCGCTGAGGGGGCCTCCGGCCTCGTCACCCGGCGAAGTGGTCCCAGCCCGCCGCGTGGTGAGGCACGCGCCCGTCCACGAGCACGGCCGGCCCGCCGGTGGGCGGCAGGCAGCGGCCGACGACGACGAACGGGGCCGGTGGCGCGACCTCGGGCGGGAACGTCGCGAGCAACCCGTGGTCCTCACCCCCGCCGAGCACCCACGTCAACGGGTCGAGGTCGAGCGCAACGGCCGCGGTCGCGAGGCGAGCCCGGTCGTCGCCGAAGGCGGCCGCGTCGAGGTCGACCACCACGTGGGAGGCCGCCGCCAGGCGACCCGCGTCGCGCAACAACCCGTCCGAGACGTCGAGCATGGCGGTCGCCCCGGCGGACGCGGCAGCCGGACCGGCGGCGAGAGGGCTCGTCGGGTGCCGGTAGGCGGCGACGAGCTCGTCGTCCAGCGACTCCCGGCCGGACGCCAGCACCGCGAGCCCAGCGGCGGACCGTCCCCGGACGCCCGCGTGCGCCACGACGTCGCCGGGCCGCGCGCCCGAGCGCGTCACCGGCGCGCGACCCTCGAGGTCGCCGAGCGCGGTCACCGACACGGCGATCTGCGCTCCCCCGGACAGGTCGCCGCCGACGACGCCGACGCCCAACGGCTCGCACTCGTCGGCCAGCCCGCGGGCGAGGTCCTCCAGCCACGACACCGTGAGGTCGCCGGGCACGGCGAGCGCGACGACGAGCGCCGTCGGCACCGCCCCCATCGCCGCGACGTCCGCCAGGTTCTGCACGGCCGCCCGGCGGCCGACGTCCCGCCCACTCGACCAGTGCCGCCGGAAGTGCCGGTCCTCGACGAGCACGTCGGTGGTGACCACGACGCGCCCGTCGCCCGCGGCGACCACCGCCGCGTCGTCCCCGACCGGCAGCAGGGTTGCCCGTCCCGCGGGCAAGAGCGGGAAGATCCGCGCCAGCAGCCCGTCCTCGGACACCTCGCGCACCAGCTGCTCACCCACGCCCGACACCCTAGGTCCCCGGGCGCGGCGTTACGGTGGGGCGTGCTCAGCCGCCGTGTCGCCGTTGCAGGCGCTCGTCGTGCGCGCGCTCGTCGTGCGGGCGCTCGTCGTGCGGGCGCCGCGTCGAGCACGCGCCGTGTCGCCGCAGCAGGCGGCGCTGTGCTCGTCGGGACGCTGCTCGCGGGGTGTGTGGCAGCCGTGCCCGTGACCGCCGCCGAGCACGCCACCGACCCGGACTGCGCCTCGCTGATCCTCGCCACGCCGGACCGCCTGGCCGACGGGCTGGACCGTCGGCAGACCACCGCCCAGGCCACCACCGCGTGGGGCGACCCCGCCGTCGTGCTGCGCTGCGGCCTCGACCCCCCCGGCCCGACGACCGATCGCTGCGAGACCGTCACCACCCCCGGCGGGCCGAGCGTCGACTGGCTCGTGCTGCCCGGGGACGACGAGCCCGCGACGGCCGGCGCCGCGAGCGACTGGACTTTCGTCACCTACGGCCGGGTGCCCACCGTCGAGGTGCTGTTCCCCGCGGCCGTCGCGGCGAGCCACTCGAGCTCCCTGCTCGACCAGCTGGGCCCGGCGATCGCCGCGCACACCGAGCAGCAGCGCTCCTGCCTCTGATTCGCCGAGTGCCACCGAAACGTGCCCACTGCCACCGCAACTTCGGGTGCACTGGATAGGTTTCGGGCGCACTCGGCGAAATGAAGGCTCAGCGGAGGCCGGTGGGGCGCTCCAGCGCCAGGCGGATCAGCTCGTCGACCAGCTCCGGGTACGCCAGCCCGGTCGCGGCCCACATCCGCGGGTACATGGAGAACGGAGTGAAGCCAGGCATCGTGTTGATCTCGTTGAGCAGCACATCGCCGTCGGGCGTGACGAACACGTCCACCCGCGCCAGGCCCTCGCACTCGATCGCGTCGAACGCCCGCACCGCGAGGTCGCGCACGCGCTTCGTCACCTCGTCGGGCAGGTCCGCCGGGCAGACGAGGTTCACGCTCGCCTCGTCGAGGTACTTCGCCTCGAAGTCGTAGAAGGAGTGCTCGCCGCCGACGACGATCTCGCCGGGCAACGACGCCCGCGCCGGAGAACCACCGTGCCCGTCGAGCACGCCGCACTCGATCTCGCGCCCGACGATCGCCGCCTCGACCAGCACCTTCGGGTCGTGCTGGGCCGCCGCGCGGATGGCGGACGGCAGATCCGCCCAGTCGTCGACCTTGCTGATCCCCAGCGAGGACCCGGCGCGCGCGGGCTTGACGAAGACCGGCAGGCCCAGTCCCCGCGCCCGCGACACCACGCCCTCCGGGTCGCGCTCCAGATCGCCGGGCCGGACGACGACGTACGGCCCCACCGGCAGCCCCTTGCCGGCGAAGACGAGCTTCATCATCTCCTTGTCCATGCCCACCGCCGAGGCGAGCACGCCCGCCCCGACGAAGCGCACGTCCGCCAGCTCGAGCATCCCCTGGACGGTGCCGTCCTCGCCGAAGGGCCCGTGCAGCAGGGGGAAGACGACGTCGACGTCGCCCATCGCCTCGGCGGCCGAGCCGCACAGCGCCTGGACCTCGCGCTCGCCCGCCGCCTGCGGTAGCAGCACGCGCACGGAGCCATCGGTGACCTCCGGCAGCTTCCCGTCGGTGATCGCCCAGTGGTCCGGGTCGTCGTCGGCGAGCACCCAGCGCCCGTCGCGCGTGATGCCGACGGCCAGCACGTCGTAGCGGGACCGGTCGACCGCGCGCAGCACGCCCCCGGCCGTCACCGCGCTGATCGGATGCTCGCCCGAACGGCCGCCGAACAGGACGAGGACTCGTGGGCGGCGGGCGGGCGTCTCGGACATCGCGCCCGACCCTACCGCGTGCCACGAGGCGCACCCGGCGCCGGCGCGACCCCTACGCCAGCGGCGTGTCCGCCGCCTCGGCCTTCATCGGCCGCGCCAGCAGCACCGGAGCCAGCGCGTCCACGGGCAGCCCCTCGAAAAGCACCCTGGTCACCGCCTCGGTGATGGGCATCTCGACGCCGTGCGCCGTCGCCAGCTCGAGCACCGCGCGGCTCGTCTTGACGCCCTCGGCGGTGCCCTCGGTCTGCGCGATCGCCTCGTCGAGCGGGACCCCGCGGCCCAGCAGCACGCCGAGCGAGTGGTTGCGCGACTCCGGGGAGGCGCACGTCGCCATCAGGTCGCCGGCGCCGGCCAGCCCCGAGAAGGTCTCGGCGTCCGCGCCGAGCGCCAGCCCGAGCCGCCGGATCTCCGCCAGCCCGCGCGTGATGATCGTCGCCATCGTGTTGTAGCCGAAGCCCCGGCCCTGGCTCATGCCCACCGCGAGCGCGATGACGTTCTTCACCGCGCCGCACAGCTCCACCCCGACCACGTCCGACGAGGTGTACGGCCGGAAGTACGACGACTGCACGGCGCGCGCCACCGCCGCCGCGGTCTCGTCGGAGGACGAGGCGACCACCGTCGCGGTGGGCTGCCGCCGCGCGATCTCCTTGGCGAGGTTGGGCCCGGACAGCACGGCGACACGCTCGTCGGGCACGCCCAGCGCGTCCGAGACGACCTCGTTCATCAGGCTGCCGGTGGTCAGCTCGACGCCCTTCGTCAGCGAGACGACGACGGCGCCCGGCCCCACCGACCCGGCGAGCGGCCGCAGCGCGAGCCGCGCGGACTGGGCCGGGACGGCGACGGCGACGATCTGTGCCCCCGCGAGGGCGACGGCCCCGTCCGACGAGGCCCGCAGCGCCGCCGGCAGCGCGACCCCGGGCAGCCGGGCATCGTTCCGGTGCTCGGTGTCGACCTGGCGCGCGACGGCGGGGTCGCGGTCCCAGAGCGTCACCTCGCAGCCGGCGTCGGCGAGCACCATCGCGAACGTGGTGCCCCACGCGCCGGCGCCGAGGACCGCCGCCCGCGTCATCGGCCCGCCACCGGCGGGTAGGTGGTGCGCTTGGCCTGGTACTCCGGGTGGTCGCGCAGGTCGAATCGCGGCGTCGGGGCCGACTCGCCGCGGATCTCCTCCAGCAGCGCGGTGATCGCGTCCACGACCCGCTCGGTCGCCTCGCGCAGCACCGCGGTGTCGCGGGGCCGGTCGTAGAGGTCGTCGAGCGCCACCGGCTCGCCGACGAGCACCGTGACGTGCTTGCGCGGGAAGGGGCGCAGCCAGCGTCCGTAGCGCGGCAGCAGCTCGTGGGCGCCCCACTGCGCCATGGGGATCACCGGCGCCCGGCTGGCCAGCGCCAGCCGAGCGACGCCGGTCTTGCCCACCATCGGCCACAGGTCGGGGTCGCGCGTCAGCGTGCCCTCGGGAAAGACGAGCACCACCTCGCCCTCGTCGAGCGCTCGCACGGCGCCGTCGAGCGCCTGCGCGGCGCGGCTGGTGCCGCGGTCGACCGGCACCTGGCCCGTCGCCCGCAGCAGGCCGCCCAGCACGGGGACCCGGAACAGGGCGGCCTTCGCGAGGATGCGCGGCGCGATGCCGTTGTCGTAGAGCGCGTGGGCGCTCGTCAACGGGTCGATCTCCGTGGCGTGGTTGGCCGCGACGATGAACCCGCCGTCGCGGTGCAGGCGCTCCATGCCGCGCCAGTCGCGGCGCGTCGTCGCCCGCAGGAACGGGCGCACGACGGCGGCGATGACGTGGTAAGCGCCGTTGGAGCGCGGGGGGTGCGGCACGAGAGCCGATGCTAGCGGCCGGGCCCGCGCGGGCTCGTCGGGCCCCGCGCGGGCGTCCGGGGCCGGGCGTCCGGGGCCGGGCTCAGCGCCTCGGCGCCTCGCGGCTGAAGCTCGCGCCGAGCGCCGTCAGCTTGTCCGTGAACCGCTCGTAGCCGCGGTCGATCAGGCTGATCCCGCGCACCTGCGACGTCCCCTTCGCGGTCAGCGCCGCGATGAGGTGGCTGAAGCCGCCGCGCAGGTCCGGCACCTCGATGTCGGCGGCCGTCAGGGTCGTCGGGCCGGAGATGACGGCCGAGTGGTAGAAGTTGCGCTGCCCGAACCGGCAGGGCCGCGAGCCGAGGCACTCCTTGTAGACCTGGATCGTCGCGCCCATCCCGACGAGCGCGTCGACGAACCCGAACCGGTTCTCGTACACGGTCTCGTGGACGATCGACAGGCCGCGCGCCTGCGTCAGCGCCACGACGAGGGGCTGCTGCCAGTCGGTCATGAAACCCGGGTGGACGTCCGTCTCCAGCTGGATGGAGCGCAGGTCCCCGCCCGGGTGGTAGAAGCGGATCCCCTCGTCCTCGACGACGAACTCGCCGCCGACCTTCCGGAACGTGTTGAGGAACGTGGTCATCTGGGGCTGGGTCGCTCCCCGGACCAGCACGTCGCCGCCGGTCGCCAGCGCGGCGGACGCCCACGACGCCGCCTCGATCCGGTCGGACAGCGCCGTGTGGGAGAAGCCGACGAGCTTGTCGACGCCCTCGATCCGGATCACGCGGTCGGTGTCGACGGAGATGATCGCGCCCATCTTCTGCAGGACGTTGATCAGGTCCATGATCTCGGGCTCGATCGCCGCGCCGGACAGCTCGGTGATCCCCTCGGCCCGTACGGCGGTGAGCAGCAGCTGCTCGGTGGCGCCGACGCTCGGGTACGGCAGGGCGACCTTGGTGCCCGTCAGCCCGTACGGCGCGCGGATGTGGATGCCGCTCTCGCGCTTGTCCACCACGGCGCCGAACTGGCGAAGGATGTCGAGGTGGTAGTTGATCGGCCGGTCGCCGATGCGGCAGCCGCCGAGGTCCGGGATGAACGCCTCGCCGAGGCGGTGCAGCAGGGGGCCGCAGAACAGGATCGGGATGCGGCTGCTCCCCGCGAGCGTGTCGATGTCCGCGACGAGCGCCGACTCCAGGTGGGACGGGTCGATGGTGACCACGCCCGCGTCGGGGTCGTGGTCCACGTGGACGCCGTGCAGCTCCAGCAGCTCGCGAACCACCTGCACGTCGCGGATCTCGGGGACGTTGCGCAGCACGCTCGTGCTCTCGCCCAGCAGCGCCGCGACCATCGCCTTCGAGACGAAGTTCTTCGCCCCGCGCACCGTGATCTCCCCGGTGAGGGGGTTACCTCCGTCGACGTACAGAAGGTCACTCATGGTGCCCATCGTCCCCCATGCCCCGCCGTGCCGCGTGACGGGCCGTCCGCGCGTCAGGCGATCATCGCCAAACCCTCACAGGAGCCCGGTCAGCCCTTGTGCTTCTTGGCGGCCTTCTTGCCCTTGTCACCCTTGCCCTTGGCCTTGGCGTCCTTCTTGGACTTCGCGGCACCCTTCGCGGGCTTGGTGGCCGCGGCGGCCTTGACCGGCCCGGCCGGCGCCTCCTCGGCGGGCACGACGAGCCGCACCGCCTTCTCGGGCAGGGCGCCGACCTCGCCGAGCGTCACCGACCCACCGTCCACCGCGGCCCTCAGCGCGGCGCCCGCGTGGAATCGGGCGACGGTCGCGGCGGCGACGGGGACGCTGGCTCCCGTGCGCGGGTTGCGGGCCATGCGGGCGGGTCGCGCGACCGGCTCGAACGTCCCGAACCCGACGAGCGTCACCTTCTCGCCCGACGAGAGCGCCGCGGTGATCTCGCCGAGCACCGCGTCGACGGCGTGCTGGGCCTGGCCGGGGGACGCTCCGCGAGCCGCGATGCGCTGGGCGAGCTGCGATTTGCTGACCATGGCGGCCTCCCTGTCGTCGTGACGCCCACGGTAACCAGGACGGTGCGCGGCGGCAGCCGAAACGCCGCTCAGGCGGTGCGCGTGGGGCCGAGCGTCAGCGGGACCCCCACCGGCCGGGCGGCCTGCACCGGCACCGACGGAAGGTGCTGGGCGGGCAGCGTCCTGGGACGCCACGCCTCCCGCCGCTCCTCGAACGCCGCGATCTCGTCGGCGTGCTGGAGCGTCAGGCCGATGTCGTCGAGCCCCTCGATGAGGCGCCAGCGCGTGTAGTCGTCGACGCCGATGGGGACGACGACGTCGTCGCACGTCGCGGTGCGCGCGACGAGGTCCACGGTCACCTCGGTGCCGGGCCGGGTCTCGAGGATCTTCCAGATCAGCTCGATGTCCTCCTGGGCCACCTGCGCGGCCAGCAGCCCCTGCTTGCCGGAGTTGCCGCGGAAGATGTCCGCGAACCGCGGCGAGAGCACCGCGCGGAAGCCGTAGTCCTTCAGCGCCCACACCGCGTGCTCGCGCGACGACCCGGTGCCGAAGTCCGGACCGGCGACCAGCACCGAGCCGGCCGTGTACGCCTCCTGGTTGAGCACGAACGCCGGGTCCTGCCGCCAGGCGGAGAACAGCGCGTCCTCGAACCCGGAGCGGGTGATCCGCTTGAGGTACACCGCCGGGATGATCTGGTCGGTGTCGACGTTGCTGCGGCGCAGCGGGACGCCGACACCGGTGTGCTGGGTGAACTTCTCCATCGTCGTCCTCCTGCTGCTCAGACCTGCACCAGCAGGTGGGGGTCCAGGGGCGCCAGCGGCGTGCCGTCGATCGTCGTGCCCGCCGGCAGGTCGAGGTCCGCCAGGCTGGACAGCGTGCCGCGGACCGCGGTGGCGGCCGCGACCAGCGGCGACACCAGGTGCGTGCGGCCGCCCTTGCCCTGCCGGCCCTCGAAGTTGCGGTTGGACGTCGACGCGGCGCGCTCGCCGGGCGCCAGCTGGTCCGGATTCATGCCCAGGCACATCGAGCAGCCGGCGTTGCGCCACTCGGCGCCGAAGTCCAGGAAGATCTTGTCGAGCCCCTCGGCTTCGGCCTGGAGCCGCACGCGTGCGGAGGCGGGCACGACGAGCACGCGGACGCCCTCTGCCTTGGTCCGCCCCTTGAGCACTTTGGCGACCGAGCGGAGGTCCTCGATACGGCCGTTGGTGCACGAGCCGATGAACACCGTGTCCACGGCGATCTCGCGCAGCGGCTGACCCGGCGTCAGGCCCATGTAGTCGATGGCCCGCTGCGCCGCGCCGCGCGCGGTCTCGTCGGCGATCTCGTCGGGCACGGGGACGCTGCCGGACAGCGGAAGGCCCTGCCCGGGGTTGGTGCCCCACGTGACGTACGGCTCGATGTCCTTCGCCTCGAGCACCACCTCGGCGTCGAACACCGCGTCGTCGTCGGAGCGCAGCGTCCGCCAGTACTCGACGGCGGCGTCCCAGTCGGCACCCTCGGGGGCGTGCGGCCGGCCCTTGAGGTACGCGAACGTCGTCTCGTCGGGCGCGATCATGCCGGCGCGGGCGCCGGCCTCGATCGACATGTTGCAGATGGTCATGCGCGCCTCCATCGAGAGCGCGCGGATCGCCTCGCCGCGGTACTCCAGGACGTAGCCCTGGCCGCCGCCGGTGCCGATCTTGGCGATGATCGCCAGGATGATGTCCTTGCTCGTCGCGCCCGGCGGCAGCTGGCCCTCGACGGTGATCGCCATCGTCTTGAACGGCACCAGGGGGAGCGTCTGGGTGGCGAGCACGTGCTCCACCTCACTGGTGCCGATGCCGAACGCCAGCGCGCCGAACGCGCCGTGGGTCGAGGTGTGGGAGTCGCCGCAGACCACCGTCAGGCCGGGCATCGTCAGCCCCAGCTGCGGTCCCACCTGGTGGACGATCCCCTGGTCGGCGTCGCCGAGCGAGTGGAGGCGGACCCCGAACTCGGCGGCGTTGTGGCGCAGCGTCTCGATCTGCGTGCGGCTGGTGGCGTCCGCGATCGGCAGGTCGATGTCGAGCGTCGGGGTGTTGTGGTCCTCGGTCGCGATCGTCAGGTCGGGGCGGCGCACCGGGCGGCCGGCGAGCCGCAGGCCCTCGAACGCCTGCGGGCTGGTCACCTCGTGCACCAGGTGAAGGTCGATGTAGAGCAGGTCCGGGGCCCCGTTCTCCCCCGGGCGCACCACGTGCGCCGACCAGACCTTCTCCGCCAGCGTGCCTGCCATGCCGTGGTCCCCGTCGTCTCGCTCGTCGTTCCGAAGGCCCCGCGTACGCTGGGCCGGCCGGGTGACCTCCGCGCCCTACCAAGCCCCGGACCGCGTCCGGACTTGCATCTCAGTGGGCGAGACGCCAATATCGACCTATGGACAACTCTAGCGGAGTCGGCGTCCTGGACAAGGCGGCCGCGGTCCTCAGTGCCCTCGAGGCCGGGCCCGCGACACTCGCCCAGCTGGTGACCGCCACCCACCTCGCCCGTCCCACCGCCCACCGGCTTGCCGTCGCGCTGGAGCACCACCGGCTGGTCGCGCGCGACCTCCAGGGGCGCTTCGTCCTCGGCCCCCGCCTGTCGGAGCTCGCGACCGCCGCCGGCGAGGACCGGTTGCTGGCCGCGGCGGGGCCCGTGCTCGCCGCGCTGCGGGACCACACCGGCGAGAGCGCGCAGCTCTACCGCCGCCAGGGCGACATGCGCATCTGCGTCGCCGCCGCCGAGCGGCCGGTCGGCCTGCGCGACTCCATCCCCGTCGGCGCCACGCTGACGATGCTCGCGGGGTCCGCCGCCCAGATCCTGCTCGCGTGGGAGGAGCCGGACCGCCTGCACCGCGGGCTGCAGGGCGCCAAGTTCACCGCGACGATCCTCTCCGGCGTCCGCCGCCGCGGCTGGGCGCAGTCGGTGTCCGAGCGCGAGGTGGGCGTCGCCTCCGTGTCC
>CAZBIO010000300.1:0-7103 GCA_964491965.1 uncultured Cellulomonas sp. | reverse complement strand
GACGAGGGCGGCGCCCGCCCAGCCGCGCCGGCGCAGCGACCGCTCGTTGACGGTCACCTCGTCGCGCATCGCCTCCACCGGCGGGACCAGCGCGGCCCGGCGGGCCGGCAGTGCGGCGGCGGCGAGGGACACGCCGGTTCCGACGACGAGCCCGATGAGGATGGTGGTCGGCGACATCGGCACGGACGTGGACAGGCTCATGTCCATGCGCCGGAAGATCGCGCCGATGCCGGTGACCAGGCCGTAGCCGCCCAGGACCCCGACGGCGGAGCCGGCGACGCCGATGACGGCCGCCTGCACCACGATCGACCCGAACACCTGGGAGGGCGAGGCCCCGACGGCGCGCAGCAGCGCGAACTCCCGCATCCGCTGGCGGACCGCCATGGTGAACGTGTTGGCGATGATGAAGGCGCCGACGAACAGCGCCAGCAGCGCGAACACGAGCAGGAACGTGGAGACGAACCCGAGCTGGGTGGCGATCTCGTCCTTCAGGTCGGCGCGCATCGACGAGCCGGACACCACCTCGGAGCCGGCGGGAGCGTGCGGCGCGAGCCGTTCGACCAGCTGGTCCTCGGTGACGCCGGGGTCGGCGTACACGGACAGGCTGGTGACCACGCCGGTCGGTGCGAAGTCCGCCTCGACGGTCGCCGGGTCGGCCAGGACGATCGTGGCGCCGGCCATGGGGGCGTGGAAGTCGGCCTCGCCCACCACCGTGACGTCGCGCACCTCGCCGAGGACGACGAGCTTGGTGGCGTCGCCGATCGCCAGGCCGGAGGACTCCAGCGTGTGCCGCTCGAGGACCACCTCGCCGGGGCCGGTGGGGACGTGCCCGGTCAGGGTGCCCATCCCGGGGTCGTCGGGGTAGTAGGGCATGACGAAGCTGGGCGCCTGAGTGCTGCGCACCGCGGTGCCGTCGGCGCCGACGAGCGTGGCCGGCCCGGTGACGCTCGGCACCACGACGCCGACGCCGTCGACCGACGCGAGATCGTCGGCCGCGGCGAGCGGCACGCCACCGGCGGACGCGCCGACCGCCGCGAGGTCGCTCATCGACTCGCCCGGCAGCTGCACGTAGGCGTCGGCCGTCGAGGACGCGCCGACCAGCTCGTCGAACGTCGACGAGAGCATCTCGCGCAGCGCGAAGGTGCCGGAGACGAACGCGACGCCGAGCGCCACGGCAAGCACCGACATGACGAAGCGCGCGGCGTGCGCGCGCACGGAGCGCAGGGCGATGCGGTTCACCGCGCGCCGCCGGAGCGGGCGCCGTCGCTGAGGTAGGTCAGCGTCTCGAGGACCGATGCCTGGGTGGGGGACTCCAGCTCGGCGACGAACCGGCCGTCGGCGAGGAACAGGACGCGGTGCGCGTAGGACGCGGCCCGCGGGTCGTGCGTCACCATGACGACGGACTGCCGGAGCGTGTCGACGGAGCGGCGCAGGAAGCCGAGGACCTCGGCGGAGGCGTGCGAGTCCAGGTTCCCCGTGGGCTCGTCGGCGAAGACGACGGACGGGCGGGCGACGAGCGCGCGGGCGCAGGCGACGCGTTGCTGCTGGCCGCCGGACAGCTCGGCGGGCTTGTGGTCGAGCCGGTCGGCGAGGCCGACCGCCGCGACGACCTCGTCGAACCGCGCGCGATCGACGGGCCGGCGCGCGATGTCCAGGGGGAGGGTGATGTTCTCCGCGGCGGTCAGGGTGGGGACCAGGTTGAAGGCCTGGAACACGAAGCCAACGCGCGTGCGGCGCAGCCGGGTCAGCCGCCGCTCGGACATCGATGAGACCTCGAGGCCGTCGACCATCACGGAGCCGCTCGTCGGGCGGTCGAGGCCGGCCAGGCAGTGCATGAGGGTGGACTTGCCGGACCCGGAGGGGCCCATGATCGCGGTCAGCTCGCCGCGCGCCAGGTCCACGTCGATGCCGCGCAGGGCGTGTACCTGCGCCTCGCCGGTGCCGTAGACCTTGGTGAGGGCGCGCGCGCTGGCGATCGGCTCGGAGAGGGCGTCCGTGAGCAGCACGGGGTCGAGCTCGGGTGTGGTGACCATGTCGACCATGCTGGGAGAACGCTGGTAGGCGCGGCATCCGGAGTCCCCCTGGTCGGTCCCTGAGATCCCCAGGGGGCCGCCTGAGGGGCGGTCAGGGTTCACCCGTGTGGCGGTCCCCATCCCGGGGCGGGTTCCCACGTCACGCGGCGCGCTGCGCCGAAGGTCCTGTTCAGGGTGGGTCGGGTACCCTTGTCGGCGCGGATGAGTCAGCTAGGCGGCCGCGTCGGGTGTTCGCACCCGCCGAGGAACGTCCGGGCTCCGTAGGGCAGGGTGGTGGGTAACACCCACCCGGGGTGACCCGCGGGACAGTGCCACAGAGAACAGACCGCCGGACCCTCGGGTCCGGTAAGGGTGAAACGGCGGTGCAAGAGACCACCAGCGCGCCGGGTGACCGGCGCGGCTCGGCAAACCCCACCCGGAGCAAGGCCAGACAGGGAGCGCTCGAGGGCTGCCCGCCCGAGCTCCCGGGTAGGCCGCTGGAGGCGCACGGCAACGTGCGCCCGAGATGGATGGCCGCCACCCGCGCGTGGGCAACCGCGCGCGGGGACAGGACCCGGCGTATCGGCTGACTCATCCGCCCTCCCGACGGGTACGTTTCGTGCGGCAGCTGCCGATGAAAGGGCCGGTGGGTACTGCGCGACGAGTTCGCGCACCCGCGTTCGGCCGGGGGACGACGAGGGCGGTGGGATGCACGAGCTGGCTGGGTGCCGCGTGCTCGCGTCCGCCGTCGCCGTGGACGGGTATGTCACCTCGTACACCGCGGGCGTTCTCCGGCTGTCGCTGGAGGCACCGCTCGTCGGGCGGCTCGTCGGGGACCACGTGACGGTGGTGGTGCTCGACCCGGTGCGGGGCGAGTGCTCGTATCGCGGGCTCATCGGGGGCGGGGTGGGCACCGACGTCGACGTCGTCGTCGTCGAGACGCTCGACCGGCTCCAGCGGCGTGGGGCGGCGCGGGCCGGCTACCAGGTGCCCTGCGTGGCGCTGGTCCACGGCGACGACGGCGCGCAGACGATGGCCGTCTCCGTGATCGACGTCAGCGCCACCGGGCTTCGGTTCTCCTCACGCCGCCACCTCAAGGTCGGGACCGAGGTGACCGTCCGGCTGCCGGAGGGCGGCGACGTGCTGGAGGTGCGGGCCCGTGTGGTGCGCGGCGAGGCCGGCCCGCGGTCGACGTGGCGGCACGGCTGCGAGATCGTCGGGTCCGACGAGCGCACGAAGGACCGGCTGTACCGGCTCGTCGCGCGGCTCCAGCGCGAGGAGGCCCGGCGCGCCTCCGCCGCGCGCGACTAGGTTGCGCGCCCTCGTCGGGCACGCCGGGTGCCGTTGACTACCCACGCGTCTTCGTCGGGCGCGCCGGGTGCCGTTGACCGCCTACGCGTCTTCGTCGGGCGACGCCTGCTGGGCCGCCTCGTAGGCGGCGAGCTCCGACGGCGTGCTGCGCAGCAGGCAGAACTCGTTGCCCTCGGGGTCGGCGAGCACGTGCCACGTCACCACGCCCTGGCCGATGTCGACGGGCGTGGCGCCGAGGGCGAGCAGCCGGTCGAGCTCGGCCTGCTGGCTCGAGCCGTCCGGCGGACGCACGTCCGGGTGCCAGCGGTTCTTCGTGGTCTTGGGGTCGGAGTTGATGACGAAGAGCCAGGCGGTCGCCGAACCGTCGGCCGGCCCGATCTCCACCTCCGGCCCGTCCGGCCCCTCCGGCTCCCAGAGGAGGTCCCACCCGAGGGCCTGGCACCACCACCGGGCGAGGCCGACGGGGTCGGGGCTGTCGATCGTGATCTGCGTGACGTGGAGTCCCATGTCCGGCACCGTACGGCGCGCCACCGACACGGCGCCCGGCAATAACCCGGTGCGCGTGCGGCGGGGGAGTTCAGCGCGCGTGCGGCGGCGGGCTCAGCGCGCCTCGGCGGCGAGCCGGGCCGCCCCGACGATGCCGGCGCTGTTGCGCAGCTCGGCGGGCACCACCGGGGCGCGCAGCTTCAGGAGCGGCAGGAACTCGTCGTGCCGCTTGCTGACGCCGCCCCCGACGACGAACAGGTCGGGGGAGAACAGCGCCTCGAGCACCGAGAAGTAGCGCTGGAGCCGCTGAGTCGCCCAGGTCGCGTAGTCGAGGCCGTCACGGTCGCGGGCGGCGTCGGAGGCGCGCGACTCGGCATCGAACCCGTCCACCTCGAGGTGCCCCAGCTCGGAGTTGGGGACCAGCCGCCCGTCGTTGACCAGGGCGCTGCCGATGCCGGTGCCGAGCGTGAGGACGACGACGAGCCCCGGCACGTCGCGCGCGGCGCCGTACTCCACCTCGGCGTAGCCGGCGGCGTCGCCGTCGTTCACCGCGAGGACGCGGCGCCCGGTGGCCCGGCGCAGCAGCTCCTCGATGTTGGTGCCGATCCACGCGGCGTCCACGTTGGCCGCGGACTCGGCCACGCCGTGCCGGACGATCGCCGGGAAGGTCACGCCGATCGGCACGCCCTTGCGCAGCCCGAACGAGTCGACGATCTGCGCCACCACCCGCGCCACCGCGTCCGGAGTCGAGGGCTGCGGGGTGGGGATGCGGAGGCGGTCCGCGGCGAACTGGCCGGTCTTGAGGTTGACGGGGGCGCCCTTGATCCCCGATCCGCCGATGTCGATGCCGAACGCGTACTTGCCCTTGGCGTGGGGGCCCTTGTCGTTGCTCACTGCAGCGTCAGCACCTCCGCTCCCTGGTCGGTGACGAGGATCGTGTGCTCGAACTGCGCGGAGCGGCTGCGGTCGGCGGTGACGACGGTCCAGCCGTCGTCCCACATCTCCCAGTCGGGCGTGCCGAGGTCGAGCATCGGCTCGATGGTGAAGACCATGCCCGGCTGGATGACGGTGTCGTAGCCCGGCGCGGCGTCGTAGTGCGGGATCACCAGCCCGGTGTGGAAGGCCGGCCCGACGCCGTGGCCCGTGTAGTCGCGTACCACCCCGTAGCCGAACCGCGTGGCGTACTTCTCGATGACGCGGCCGATGACGTTGATCTGCCGTCCCGGCGCGACGGCCTTGATGCCGCGCTCCATCGCCGTGCGCGTGCGCTCGACGAGCAGGCGGGACTCCTCGTCGACGTCGCCGACGAGGAACGTCGCGTTGGTGTCGCCATGCACGCCGCCGACGAAGGCGGTGATGTCGACGTTGACGATGTCGCCGTCCCGCATCACGGTCGAGTCGGGGATGCCGTGGCAGATCACCTCGTTGAGCGAGGTGCACAGGGACTTGGGGAACCGGCGGTAGCCGAGCGTCGAAGGGTAGGCGCCGTGGTCGACGAGGAACTCGTGCCCGACGGCGTCGAGCTCGTCGGTGGTGACGCCCGGCGCCACGTGCCGGCCGACCTCCTCGAGTGCCTGGGCGGCGATGCGCGACGCGACGCGGATCCGGGCGACGGTGTCGTCGTCGAACACGTCCGGCCCGTTCCACGGTCGCGGCGACGGCCGGTCGACGTACTCGGGGCGGGGGATGGAGGCGGGGACCGGACGACGGGGGGAGATGCGGCCGGGCACCAGAGGCTCTCGGGTCGCGTGCACCGGAGGCATGCAGTGCAGTCTAGGAGGGGCAGGCGGCGGGTCGACCACGGGAAGGAGGGCGGCGCGGGCGATGGACTTCTGGTTCAACACGGTGACCGGCGAGGTCGAGGAGGGCCGCGTCAGCGACTGGAGCGTGGTGATGGGCCCGTACCCGACGCGCGAGGCGGCCGCGCTGGCGCTCGACACGGCGCGGGCGCGCTCCCACGCGTGGGACGAGGCCGATCGGGCGTGGCGCGAGGGGCGCGAGGGGGAGGACGACGAGGACGGCGGGGGATCGTCGGGCGCGGGACGGTCGTCGGACGACGGACGCTCGTCGGACGCGGGACGCTCGTCGGACGGCGGGCCGGGGCAGTAGCGTCCTCGCGCCGAACTCTCCGACCGAAGGAGCCCCCGATGGCGTTCGTCGCGCACGACATCGCGCTCGTCGCCCACGACAACAAGAAGGCCGACCTGCTGCGGTGGGCCGAGTTCAACCGCGGCACGCTGTCGCGCCACCGGCTCTATGCGACCGGGACCACCGGCACGATGCTCGAGGGTGAGCTGGGTCTGCCCGTCACGCGGCTGCTGTCGGGGCCGGTGGGCGGCGACCAGCAGATCGGCGCGAAGATCGCCGAGGGCGGCATCGACATGCTGGTGTTCTTCTGGGACCCGCTGGAGCCGCAGCCGCACGACCCGGACGTCAAGGCCCTGCTGCGCATCGGCGCGGTGTGGAACGTGCCGATGGCGTGCAACTCCGCGACGGCCGACATGCTCATCTCGAGCCCGGTGATGGACCAGCAGTGGCAGCGCAACCGGCCCGACTTCCGGCCGCGGGGGTGGGACGGGGCGCACGCCGTCGAGTAGGGCGCGCGGGCGCGGCTGGGGGAGGCGAGTCGCCCATTGCAGCGGGTGAGCCGCCCACAGCCCGGGTCGTTCTGTTTGGGCGCGGTCGATAGTTTGTGCAGGTCAGGTGCCGTTTCCGGGTTGCGTGGAGCCTCCTCTTCCGATAGGATCGAACAAACGTTCGACAGACTTCGGAGAGTGGCGGCAGGGGGTGCCCGACGATGCAACCAAGCCTCACCCCCGCGACGAAGGCGGGCGCATCCGCGCCCGCAGCTGCGCGAAGCGGGTCGGCGCCGGCTCCCGCCGGGAACGGGGCGGCGCTGGCGGCTGCTGGAGGCGTTTCGGCGTCCGTGTCGGTTGTCCCGGTGGAGGTGGTGGCCTTGGAGGCTGCCGCGCGTGCCGCGTTGGCGGTGACGGTGGGTGCCGACGGGTGGGATGCGGCGACGCGTCGTGGTGTGTTGGGTGTGTTGGATCGGGTGGTCAATGCCGCCACGGTGGCCCGCGGAAGGGTGATCACCGCCGAGCGGGATGCGGGCACGTGGGCGTTGAAGGGGGATCGGGACCTGGCGGGGTTCGTGGGGCGCACCTCGCGTCAGGGGCCGGCGGCCGGGCTGGCCGCGGTGGGGCAGGCGGCGACGTTGGAGGCCATGCCCGCCGTCGCGGAGGCGTTGGTGGATGGTCCGATGACCCCGCGGCATCTGGCGGAGATCACGCGGGC
>CAZBIO010000299.1:0-5045 GCA_964491965.1 uncultured Cellulomonas sp. | reverse complement strand
TGGCGTACAAGTTCCTGCAGTACGCCGACGCCGGCCCCGGCGTGCAGATCCGGCTCGACGGCGGCGCCTTCCCGGCGACCACCGCGGAGCTGAACTCCGACGCGTTCAAGGAGAAGGAGTTCCCGTACTTCGGCGGCCAGAAGGTCAACGAGGTGCTTGCCGAGTCGGCGGCCGACGTCGTCACCGGCTGGCAGTACCTGCCGTTCCAGGTCTACGCGAACAGCATCTTCGGCGACACCGTCGGCAAGGCCTACCTCGGCAGCAGCAGCCTGAGCGACGGCCTGAAGGCCTGGCAGGACGCGTCCGTCACATACGGCAACGCGCAGGGATTCACGGTCAGCAAGTAGGCGTGCGACCACCGCGTCCTCGGCGCCCGACGGGCGGCGCCGAGGACGCGGTCCGTTGCGCGAGATCCGCCCAAGGAGTCCACATCCGCATGGCCACGTTCGAGATCGGCGAGCACGACTTCCTGCTCGACGGGCATCCGCACCAGATCATCTCCGGCGCGCTGCACTACTTCCGGGTGCACCCGGCCCAGTGGGCCGACCGCATCCACAAGGCGCGCCTGATGGGCCTGAACGCCATCGAGACGTATGTCGCATGGAACTTCCATTCTCCGGAGCCGGGCCGCTTCGACACCGACGGCCCGCGCGACCTGGGCCGGTTCCTGGACCTGGTGGCTGCCGAGGGCCTGCACGCGATCGTCCGCCCAGGCCCGTACATCTGCGCCGAGTGGGACAACGGCGGGTTGCCCGCCTGGCTCTTCCGCAACGAACAGGTCGGCGTGCGCCGTCGCGAACCGCTCTACCTTGCCGCCGTCGCCGAGTACCTGAAGCGGGTGTACGAGATCGTCCGCCCCCGCCAGGTCGACGTCGGCGGACCGGTGATCTTGGTCCAGATCGAGAACGAATACGGCGCCTATGGCACCGACACCCAGTACCTGACCGAGCTGGTGCGGGTCACCCGCGAAGCGGGCATCACCGTGCCGTTGAGCACCGTCGACCAACCCACCGACGAGATGCTCAGCAATGGCAGCATCCCGGGGGTCCACGTGACCGCATCGTTCGGCTCACGCGCGGCAGAGCGTCTGGTCACCTTGCGTGCCCACCAACCGAGCGGGCCGCTGATGTGCATGGAGTTCTGGGACGGCTGGTTCGACTCCTGGGGCACACATCACCACACCACCGAACCGGCGGCGGCCGCCCGGGACCTGGAGGCCATCTTGTCCGTCGGCGGGTCGGTGAACTTCTACATGTTCCACGGCGGCACCAACTTCGGGCTGACCAACGGAGCCAACGACAACGGCCGCTATGCCCCGATCACCACGTCCTACGACTACGACGCCCCGTTGGACGAGGCCGGCAACCCCACCGACAAGTTCTTTGCGTTCCGCGACGTCATCGCCCGCTACGCCAAAGTGCCCGACGAGGTCCCCGACGACCCGCGGCCGGCACCCGCGCTCAGCGTTCAGCTCGACGAGCGATCGAACCTGCTGACTCTCGCCGGCTCGCTCGGCTCCGACAGCCGCCACGACGACCTTCCGACCTTCGACGACCTCGGGCACGATCGGGGCATCGCCATCTTCACGACGAGCCTGCACGGCAACGGCCCGGCAGTGCTCAGCTTCGAGGAGGTACGCGACCGGGCCTGGGTCTTCCTCGACGGGAACCCGGTCGGCGTGCTCGCCCGAGACGCCCATGAGCAGGCCATCGTCCTGCCGCGCAGCGCCGGCGAGCTCGTGATCCTCGTCGAAGACCAGGGGCGCGTGGACTACGGACCGCGCATCGGCGAGCACAAGGGCCTCATCGGCGGCGCCCGGCTGGACGGCGAGCTGATCCTCGGGTGGAACGCCCGCCCGGTCGATCTCGACAAGCTCCTCACCCTCGAGCTCGACCATGACGACATGGCGGTCGGCCCGGTCATTGCCCGCGGAACGTTCGACCTGATCGAGACGAGCGACCTGTTCCTCGACACCGCTGGCTGGGGAAAAGGCTTCGCCTGGGTCAACGGCTTCGCCCTGGGCCGCTACTGGCGCCGCGGACCTCAGCGCACCTTGTACGTGCCCGGGCCTGTTACTCGCGCCGGACGCAACGAGCTCGTCGTCGTCGAGCTTGAGGTGCTCGCCGCGCAGGCCGCAACCTTCGTGCCCCGGCCCATGCTCGGGCACGAGGAGCCGCTATGACCTGGCTGGTGCCGGGAGGAGCGGGCTACATCGGGCGGTGCGGGCGGTGGACTCAGCTCGCCGGAGTGCCAGGTCGGGGTTGGCTGTCAAGGAACGGGATCGCGGCCTGCAGGATGCAGTCGCGTCGAGCGAGAGTCTCGACATGGTCGGTGCCGGGCAGAGCGAGCAGGGTCGAGTCGCGTAGCAGATGATCGGCGGCTACCGAGGCGTCCCATGAGATGTGGTCACGGTCGCCAGCGACGAGCAGCGTAGGACTCCGGATGGCGGCGAGGTCGCTGTCGGGTATGGCGTGCTCGTCTTCGAGTGCGGCAAACAGCGCGAGCATCGCATGAGGGTCGTTGCGATGCAGTGCGTGTGCGGTCGTGTCGTCGAGCGGGAAGTTGCCGCTGAGGCGCCACTGTTTGACGAACCCGTCCATCCCTTCGTCGTGGATCGCCCGGGCGTAGTCGGGGAAGAACAGTTGAGCTGGCAGTCCGGCCATCGCCCGGTAGGTACCGGCCAACGAGACCAGGGAACGCACCCGTGAGGGGTGGCGGCGCGCGAGCTGGAACCCGACCCGTGCGCCGAGGGAGTAGCCGATGACGTGCGGGTCCTGGACCTCGAGGTCATCGAGAACGGCGACGATGTCCCCGGCCATCTGGTCGATCGCGTAGGCCCCGGATTCCCTGGGCTTGCCGCTCAGACCGTGACCGCGCAGGTCCACGGTGATGGTCGTGAACTGAGCAAGGGCATCGACGTAGCCCAACCCGCGCCAGATGACCTGCGAGAGCCCCGCCCCGTGCAGCAATACGACCGGCGCACCACCAGCGATCACCCGGTAGGCGATCTTCACACCGTCCCGGGCGGTCGCTGTGGTTCGAACCCGCCGATGCTGCCCCATGCCGCACGGTAACTCGCGGCTGGGGCAGCTCCGGCGGGGCTCGCTATCACCGACCCTGCTTGAGTGTTGCGTTTAGCCTGCGCTCTCGCCGCCGTCGGCGACCAGGATGCTGCCGGTGACGAACGACGCCTGCGGCGAGGCGAGGAACGTCACGGCTTCGGCGATGTCCTCGGCCTCGCCGAGTCGGCGCAAGGGGATCTTCTGCAGCAAAGCCGCCTCGGCCGCCGGGTTGGTGAGCATCTGCTCGACCGGTGGTGTGCGGATGACGCCCGGCGCGACGGCGTTGACGCGAACACCTTGTGGCCCGAGCTCCACGGCGAGCTGACGAGTCAGTGAGATCACGCCGCCCTTCGTCGCGGAGTGCGCGAAGCTGCCGGGCGTCCCCCGCAGTCCGGAGATCGAGGCGATGTTCACCACGCATCCGCCGAAGCGCAGCAGCAGCGGCAACGCGGCGATGGTCACCTGATACACGTTGTCCAGCTCGTTGCGCACGGTGTAGTCCCAGTCCGCCCGTGTCGTGGACGCCGCTGGGCCGAAGCGTGCCGCGCTGGCGTTGTTGACCAGCACGTCGAGTCGCCCGTAGGTGGCCCCGGCAAGGTTCACCAGGTCGGCGACCTGCCCCGGGTCGGCCAGGTCGACCGGCTCAAGGGACGTCATCTGCCCGCCGGCCTCACGCACCAACTGGACCGTGCGTCGGCTGCGCTCCACGTTCGTGAACCCGCTGCCGACGATCGCCGCACCTTCGCGGGCGAGCGCCAGTGCCGTCGCCCGCCCGATGCCGCCACTGGTCCCGGTGACCAGGGCCACCTTGCCCTCGAGTCGTCCTGTCATGTCGGCGTGCCTCGGCTCAGCTCACGGCCGTGGCTTGCCGGGCAAGCTCGGCCATCGCGACGGTGGTCGGCTGGTGGGCGTAGTACCCGCCGTCGACGCCGATCACCTGACCGGTGACGAAGGCGGCGTCGTCGGTGGCCAGGAAGTGGACCACCTCGGAGACTTCCTGCGGTCGTCCCATTCGTCCGATGGCGTGGTTCGCGCGGTAGACCGTGGCGAAGGGCTCCGGGATGGAGGCCTCGTTCACGGCGGTGCGGACCAGGCCGATGGCCAGGCTGTTGCAGCGGATGCCCTGGGTGCCGTACTGGGTGGCGATGTACACCGTCAGGGTGTGGATCGCCGCCTTGGAGCAGGCGTAGGCGGTGTACTTCATGTCGCCGGCGAAGGCGGTGCCGGAGCTGTAGTTGACGATCGACCCGCCGCCGCGCTTGATCATGTGCGGGATCGCGTGCTTGCAGGCCAGCATCGTGCCCCGGGCGTTGACCGCGAAGGACTGGTCCCAGGCGTCCACGGTGAGGTGGACAACGTCGAGATCCTCCGGGTGCGCCGTGGTGGCCGCGGTGTTGACCAGCACGTCGAGCCCACCGTAGGTCGCGACCGCGAAGTCGGTGAGCGCAGCGATCTGGGACTCGTCGCTCATGTCGGCGACGAAGTAGGACACGTGCAGCCCGCGCTCGCGCAGCCCGTCGCTCAAGTGCGCGAGCTCGTCCCGGCGCCGGCCGTGGAGCACGACCTGCGCGCCGGCCTCGGCGAGGACTCGGGCGCAGTCGTAGCCGAGGTTGCGTTCTGCGCCCGATCCGGTGACCAGGGCGACCTTGCCCGCCAGGTCCTGGTTGCGGTCCTTCATGGCTTCTTCCCTTCTCGTCGCTCAGCCCGAGCGGCCGCGCGCGCCAGTCGTCGGCCACGAAGGAAGAGCGCGACCGCGGTCCGCACGACCGGCCGGGTGATGTACTGCCGGGCCTCCCACATGTCGGCGGCCGACATGTGGATGGTCACCGGGATGCTGCCCAGTGCGTCGCCCTTGATGACCAGGACGCCGTCTTTGGCCTTGACGCTGCTCAGGTCGAGGGCGACCTTGCCGTACTGGTTCTTCAGCTGCATCGACTCGGTCAGCCGATCACGTCGTCGAAGTCGATCCCCAGGCGCTTCATG
>CAZBIO010000298.1:0-2814 GCA_964491965.1 uncultured Cellulomonas sp. | reverse complement strand
AGGTCCACGTGGTCCACAACGGGATCGACCTGGCCGACTGGCAGCGGCCGTCCGATCCGGCCGAGGCCGCCGCGACGGCGCGCGCGCTCGGCGTCGACCCGTCGCGGCCCGCCGTGGTCTTCGTCGGGCGCATCACGCGGCAGAAGGGCCTGCCGTACCTGCTGCGCGCTGCGGAGTCGCTGCCCGACGAGGTCCAGCTGGTGCTGTGTGCCGGCGCGCCGGACACCCCGGAGATCCTCGCCGAGGTCACCGGTCTGGTGGAGCGGTTGCGCCAGCGGCGCAGCGGCGTCGTCTGGATCGACCGGATGCTGCCGCGCGACGAGCTCATCGCGGTGCTGTCGGTGTCCACCCTGTTCGTCTGCCCGTCGGTCTACGAGCCGCTGGGGATCGTCAACCTCGAGGCGATGGCCGTGGGCCTGCCGGTCGTCGGCACCGCCACCGGCGGCATCCCCGAGGTGGTGGACGACGGCGTGACGGGCCGGCTGGTGCCGATCGAGCAGCTGACGGACGGGACCGGGACGCCGACGGACCCCGAGCGCTTCGTCGCCGACCTCGCCGCCGCGCTCACCGAGACGGTGTCCGACGAGGTCCGCGCTGCCGCCTGGGGCGCCGCGGCGCGCCGGCGCGTCGAGGAGCACTTCACCTGGTCGGCCATCGGCGAGCGGACACAGGAGGTCTACCGCTCGGTCATTTAGGGCCTTAAGGCCACTCAGGTCCCGTTCGCCCCGGTCGATGGAGGCCCGTCGGAGAGGCCGGTGTGCGGCAACCGCCGCCCGCCGTCGAGCCTCCCCGGGACACCACCGAAGGAATGGCGACCATGGCCCCGAGATCCGGGCGCGCCCGCGCCGCGAGCACAGCACAGTCCACGAACGAGAACGCAGCCGCGAAGCTGCTCAACGGGGTCGGCGCCACCGCGATCTCGGTCTCCGCGACGGTCGTCGGCCTGGTCGATGCGGCCGCCGAGCTCGAGAGCCGCAGCGCGACCGCCGACGCCGAGGCGCAGGCGGCGGCGACGGCGTCGGAGCAGATGAGCGCCATGGTCGGCTCGCTGGCGAGCGCGACGGAGGAGCTGTCGGCCTCGCTGCGGGAGGTGTCGGCGCGGACGGCCGAGTCGGCGCGCGCCGTGGAGGGCGCGGTCTCGAGCGCCGGGCGCGCGCAGGCGAGCATGGCCGAGCTCGAGGCGGCGGCGCGCGAGATCGCCGACGTGTCCGGCCTGATCGCCCAGGTGGCGAGCCAGACCAACCTCCTGGCGCTCAACGCGACCATCGAGGCCGCGCGCGCGGGCGAGGCGGGCAAGGGGTTCGCGGTGGTCGCGCGCGAAGTCAAGGACCTGTCGAACCAGACGGCGGAGGCGACCACCAAGATCGACGAACGGGTCCGCGCCCTGCTCGAGGGGACGGCGAAGTCCAGCAAGGGCATCGCGGACACGGCGGCGCTGGTCGAGGAGATCGGCGCGATGACCAACTCGGTGGCGGCCGCCGTCGAGGAGCAGAACACCGTCACCGGGCAGGTGGCCCGCGACGTCGCCGAGGGCACCAACGCCGCGAGCGACATGGCTCGCACGCTGGCGAACCTCTCGGGCGCGGTCGCGGCGACCCGGCACGAGGCGGGGCACGTCCGGCGGCTCAACAACCGGTTGCACGAGGAGGCCGAGGACCTCGACGGGGGCCTGCGCGCGTACTTCGACGACGGCGTCACCGCGTCGACGGTGCAGGGCGCCGGCGCGGCCGACCAGCTCAAGGCGGCCATCGCCGCGCACGGGGCGTGGAAGGTGCGCCTCATGGCGGCCGTCGCCACCGGCCGATGCGAGTTCGACCCGGCCGTCGTGGCCAAGGACGACCAGTGCGCGTTCGGGAAGTGGGTCTACGCCGGCAGCTCCGACGCCCGGGCCTCGGCGCATCTCGAGCCGGTGCGGGCCCTGCACGGCCAGTTCCACGCGATGGCGGGGCGGTTGATCCGCGAGGCCACCGGGATGGAGCGGACGCGCGCCGCCCGTTCGGTGGCGTTCGGCGGCGAGCTCGACCAGCTGCTGGCCCGGCTGATCGGCGAGATCAACGAGTGGCGCGACGAGCTGGAGGACCGCTGACGCCCTGCGGCTGAGGACGGGACCGGCCGGAAATCGCTCGTCGGGCGCCGGCCGGCCCGCCTACCGTCGGGGCCGTGCACGACGACGGTCAATGGCTGGTGGTGCGCGCCGAGCGGGGCGCGCTGCTCGTCGTGCCCGCAACCGGGGAGGACGACGAGCCGCGCCGCGTGCCGCTCGCCCGGGACGGACTCGCCCCCGCGGAGTGGGACGCCGAGGGCCGCGTCGTCCCCACCGTCGGCGACCTGGTCGATCTGGCGCCCGACGCCGGCGCGGTGGCGCGGGTGCTCGCGCGCCGCAGCGCGCTGGTGCGGGACAGCGCCGGACGCACGTCCCGGACGCAGGTCCTGGCGGCGAACGTCGACGTGGTGCTGGTCGTCGAGCACCTCGACCCGGAGCCGGACCTCGGGCGCGTCGAGCGGCTCCTGACGCTCGCGTGGCGCTCCGGCGCCCGGCCGGTCGTCGTGCTGACCAAGGCGGACCTGGTGCCGCGGGCGCAGTACCTGGTCGACGACGTGGCCAAGGTGGCCATCGGGGTCGACGTGCACGCGGTCGCCGCGGCCTCCGGCGTCGGCCTCGAGCCGCTGCGGGCGCTGCCCGGCCCCGGCGTGCCGTGCGGGCTCGGCGGACCCGCCGGCGCCGCCAAGTCGCCGCTGCTCAACCCCCTGGCCGGCCGCGAGGTCGCCGCCCCGGGTGGCCGGGGGGCGGACGGCCGCGGCCGTCACACCACC
>CAZBIO010000297.1:0-11625 GCA_964491965.1 uncultured Cellulomonas sp. | reverse complement strand
GGCGGTGGGGTGGGTCACCGGGGGGCGCGCCCGCCCCCCCCGCCCACGGGGGGGGCGCCGGCCCCGCCCACCGCGCCCGCCCGGCCCCACCCCACCCGATGACGGAAGGTATCGACGTGACCATCGCCACGCCCTCGCTCGCATTCGTCGCGACGAGCTCGCAGCGGCTCCTCACCACCCTGCAGCTGCCCGGCGGGGCCTACCCCGCGAGCCCCGACTTCCCCGCGTACCGCGGCTACTGCTGGTTCCGCGACGGCGCGTTCGTCGCCGACGGCGCGTCCGCCGCGGGCGAGGTCGAGTCGGCGAGCAGGTTCTTCGACTGGTGCGCGGCGACCGTCGACCAGCACCGGGACCGGATCAGGTCCGTGGTCGACGCGGCCGCCACGGGCACCCCAGTGCCCGACGAGCAGATGCTGCCGGCGCGGTTCACGTTCGACGGCGGCCTCGGCACCGACTACTGGTGGGACTTCCAGCTCGACGGCTACGGCACCTGGCTCTGGGCGGTCGTCGCGCACGCCGAGCGGCACGGCCTCGACCTCGCGCCGTGGCGTGCCGCGGCGAACCTCACCGCGGAGTACCTCGTCGCCTCGTGGCGCCGCCCCTGCTTCGACTGGTGGGAGGAGCACCGCGAGCAGGTGCACGTCTCGACCCTCGGCTGCATCGGCGCCGGGCTCGAGGCCGCGGTCCGCGCCGGGGTGCTCGACGAGGCGGTCGCCGGGCCGGCGGCCCGCGCGGCGTCAGGGATCCGCGCCCTCGTCGCCGAGCGCGGCACCGCGGACGGGCACCTGGTCAAGTGGCTCGGGCGCACGGATGTCGACGGGTCGCTCGCGGCGCTCGTCGCGCCGATCGGCTGGCTCGACCCCGGCGACCCGGTGGCGGCGGCGACGGTGCGGGCGGTCGACGCGGCGCTCGCCGACGGCGGCGGCGTCCACCGGTTCGCGGACGACGTCTTCTACGGCGGTGGCCGCTGGCCGCTGCTCACCTGCTTCCTCGGGCTGGCGAAGCTGGCCGTCGGGGACGCCGAGGGCGCGCGCGACGCCCTGGACTGGGCCGCGTCGACGGCCACCCCCGAGGGGCAGCTGCCGGAGCAGGTCTCGGACCGCCTGCTCGCCCCGGACCGCCTCGACGAGTGGGTGGAGCGGTGGGGCCCGGTGGCGCGCCCGCTGCTGTGGAGCCACGCGGAGTACCTGCGCCTGTGGGACGCCCTCGGGCGCCCGCGCGAAACGGACGAGAGGAACCGATGAACGTCAGCGCGGCCCCGGTGCGCCACCGCCCGGCGGGCGACGGCCACCCGTATGTGGCGTCCAGCGACCAGCGCGTGCCGGTGCGGCCGCAGGCCGGCGAGCCGTTCGCCGTCGGCGTCGTCGCCGACGCCGGGGTGGCCGCGGTCGAGTGCGAGCTCGTCGGCCCCGACGGCGTGGGGGCCACGGTCCCCCTGGTGCCCGCGGCGGTCGCCGGGGCGGACCCCGCGGCGCTCGCCGGGGGCGAGGGGCACCTCGCCGAGGCGCAGGCGGCCCGCCAGGACGCGGCCGGTGCCTGGTCCGCCACGCTCGGGCCGCTGCCGGCGGGCGAGGCGCACCGGTACCGGTTCGTCGCCCGCCTGGCGGGCGGCGCCTCCTGGACCGGGCCCTGGTACCCGGTCACCGCGGGGGAGTGGACCGACGAGGGCGGCGTGCTGACGGTGGGCGGGCTGCCGGACCACCCGCGGCTGGTCCCGGGCTCGGTGACGTGGTGGCGCGACGGTGAGGGGGCGCACCGCGTGCGGTTCGCCCTGCGGCTGGCGCCCGCCGAGCACGTCGTCGGGTTCGGCGAGCGGTTCGACGCGGTGGACCAGCGCGGCCGCACCCCCGACGCGGTGGTGTTCGAGCAGTACAAGTCGCAGGGCCGGTACGGGCGCACCTACCTGCCCATGCCGTTCGCCCACGTGGTCGGTGGCGACGGGTGGGGGTTCCACGTCCGGACCAGCCGCCGCACGTGGTTCGACGTCGGCGCGACGACGCCGGACCGACTGGTCGTCGAGGCGGCGCTGGACGGCTCGTCGTCCCCCCGCCTGGAGGTCGACGTGTGGGACGGCCCGGTCACGGAGGTGCTCGGCGCCTTCCTGGCCGACGTCGGCCGGCCGGAGGAGCTGCCGGAGTGGGTGTTCGACCTGTGGGCCTCGGGCAACGAGTGGAACACCCAGGCGATCGTGTCGCAGCGGATGGACACCCACCGCGACCTCGACATCCCCGTCGGCGTGGTGGTCGTCGAGGCGTGGAGCGACGAGCTGGGGATCACGATCTTCCGGGACGCGCGCTACCCGGTCCACGAGGACGGCGCGCCCCACGTCGCCGGCGACTTCGCCTACCCGGCGGACGGTGCCTGGCCGGACCCCCAGGCGTGGGTCGAGGAGATGCACGCGCGCGGGATCAAGGTGGTGCTGTGGCAGATCCCGCTGCTGAAGACCGACGAGACGATCGCGCGCGACGACACTCCCTGGCACCCCGAGCAGACGCACCAGGTCCTCGCCGAGGGTGACGCCCTGGTCCGCTCCGGCCACGTGATCCGGGAGGCCGACGGGACCCCCTACCGCAACCGCGCCTGGTGGTTCCCCCGCGCCCTGATGCCCGACCTGTCCACCCCGGACGGCCGCGCGTGGTGGACCGGGTACCGGCGCTACCTCGTGGACGAGCTCGGCGTCGACGGCTTCAAGACCGACGGCGGAGAGCACGCCTGGGGCGACGACCTGCGCTACGCCGACGGCCGTCGTGGCGACGACGGGAACAACCTCAACCCCGTGCACTACGCACGGGCGTTCGGCGACCTGCTCCGGTCCGCCGGCAAGGCTCCGGTGACGTTCTCCCGCGCCGGCTTCACGGGCTCCCAGGCCCACGGCGCCTACTGGGCCGGCGACGAGGACTCGACCTGGGACGCCTTCCGCTGGACGCTGCACGCCGGCATCACGGCGTCCGCGTGCGGGATCGTGTACTGGGGCTGGGACATCGCCGGGTTCTCCGGGCCGGTGCCGGACGCGGAGCTCTACCTGCGCGCCACCGCGGCCGCGGCGTTCGCCCCGCTGATGCAGTACCACTCGGAGTTCAACCACCACCGCCCGCCCCTGCGCGACCGCACGCCGTGGAACGTTGCCGAGCAGTCCGGCGACCCCGGGGTGGTCGACGTGTTCCGCCGGTACGCCCACCTGCGGCGGCGCCTGCGGCCCTACCTCGCCGAGCAGGCCGCGCGCACGATCGCCACCTCGCGTCCGCTGCTGCGCGGCCTGTTCGTCGACCACCCGCACGACGAGGCCGTCTGGGCGCACCCGCGGCAGTTCCTGCTCGGTGACCACCTGCTGGTCAACCCGGTCACCGAGGCGGGGGCCAACGTGTGGGAGACCTACCTGCCTGCCGGCGAATGGGTCGACGCCTGGGACGGGTCCGCGCACGACGGCGGCCGGGTGGTCACCCGCGACGTCCCGCGCGACGTGATCCCCGTGTACCTGAGCCGGGAGCGCGCGGCGGAGCCGCGCCCGCTGTTCGACGCCTGACGTGCGCTCCTACCTCGAGGTCTGGCGGCTGCCGCGGGTCGCCCCGGCCGTCGGGGCGTCGATCGTCGGCCGGCTGCACGAGTCGATGCTGTCGTTCGCGGTGATCCTCCTGGTCAGCCCCGCCAACGGGTACGCGAGCTCGGGCCTGGTGCTCGCCGCGCTGGGCGTGGGCCAGACGGTCGGTGCGCCCTTCTGGGGGCGTCGCGCGGACCGGTCCGACCAGGCGCGCGTGCTGGTCGGCACCGCGGCGGCGCAGGCGGCGGCCCTCGTCGCGCTGTCCGTGGTCGGATCGTCGGTGCCTCGCGGCGTGGCGCTCGCGGCGGTCGCCGGCCTCGTCACCCCGCCCCTGACGCCCGCCGTGCGCGCGGTGTTGCCCCGGCTCGTGCCCGCCGGGCGCGCCGCCACCGCGTACGCGCTGGAGTCGACGTTCCAGGAGCTGATCTTCGTCGGCGGCCCGCTGCTCGCGGGCGCCGTGGCCGCGACGCTCGGCGCCGGGGCGGCCTTCCGCGCGTCGGCGCTGCTGACGCTGGCGGGCACCGTCGGCTACGTCTGGGCGGTCCGGCCCGTCGTGGGCCGCCCGGCCTCCGGCGACGGTGTGGCCGACGAAGGCTCGGGGGACGGTGACCGGACGGGCGTCCTGCGGGTGCTGGCCGGTGGAACCGTGTTCCTCGTCGTGCTGTGCGTCGAGTCGGTCGCCCTGGTGGACCGCGTCTCCGGTGCGACGGCGGCCCCGGTCGCGTCCTGGTACCTGTCCGCGACGAGTGTCGGCTCCGTCGTCGGCGGGCTCGTGGTGGGGGCGCGGCTGCGAGCTGCCGACGGTCCGCGGCGCCGGTTCGCCTGGATGGTGGCCGGTGTCGCCGCGCTGCTCGTCGGCGCCGCGCTCCCGGACCCGTGGGGCGCCGGGGCTCTCGCCGTCGCCGCACTCGGTTTCGGCGCCACCATCGCGCCGGTCGCGACGACGCTGTTCCAGCGGCTGTCACGCGCCGCGCCCGCCGCCCGCGCCACCGAGGCCTTCGGCTGGATGGGCGCGGCGATGGGCGTGGGCGGGGTGGTCGGCGACGCGGCCGGCGGCTGGCTCGTCGAGCACGCCGGCGCCGTGGCCGCGCTCGCGGTCGCGCTCGTTGTGGCGGGCACGGGGGTGTGGGTGGCGCCGGGCGACGACGCGGCCGGACGCCGACGTCACGCGAGGCGGCCGGGCTCGAGGCCGAGGAGGTCGAGCGTGGCGACCTCGACGCCGTCGGGCGCGACGTAGCCGACCGTCTCGCCGTCGGCGCGGGTGACGGGCTGCCAGTGCTCGGGGATCACCGCGCCAGGCCGCGGATGCCCCGCCCCGGCGCCCCACGGGATTCCTCGCGCTCAGGAGGGCTCGCGCTCAGACGGGCTCGGGCCTGGGCTCCGGCGGTGCGGGGCTCGCCGGCTCCCGCGCCGGGACCAGCAGCGCCACGCCCGACAGGATCACCGCCGGCAGGAAGAACACGCCGATGGTGAGGATCCCCAGCACGCACAGCACGGCGACGGGCGCCGTGCACGCGACGATCGCCGCCGTCCGGCCCCGCCCCACCCACAGCGCGTGGATCGCGACGAGCACCACGGGCGCCACGAGCAGCGCGATCACCCAGCCGCCGTTGACCTCGACCAGCGTTGCTCGCATCGGCGTCGTCGTGGAGGTGTCGTCGCTGGTCACCGAGGTGCTGGTGCCGGAGTACAGCGGCGCGCCGAGCAGGAACGCCGCCGCGACCGCGGCGAGCAGCAGCGCCACCACCTGCACCACGCGCCGCGCGTCGACGAAGTCCCGCCAGGAGGTCACGGTGCCCATCGTCGGCCTGTCCCACGCCGCAGACAACGGGGCAGCAACGGGGTGGCAACGGGGCAGCGACGGACGGCAACACCAACGCGCCGCGTGTCGCCTGGCGGTGGCACCATCGCCGCATGGCCGCACTGGAGTACGAGTTCGACTCACCGTTGTGGGCGTGGAAGGCGGGGGAGGCGGACTCGTGGATCTTCGTCGCGCTGCCGGAGGAGATGGCCGACGAGGTGCTGGACGTCGCCGCCCCCTACGTCCGCGGGTTCGGCTCGCTGCGGATCGAGGCGACGATCGGCGCGACGGTCTGGCGCACGTCGATCTTCCCCAGCAGCGAGCGGCGCACCTACTCGCTGCCGCTCAAGCGAGCGGTCCGGGCGGCGGAGGGGCTGTCGCTCGGCGACACCGCGCACGTGCGGATCCGGCTCGTCGACCTCGAGGCACCGCCGCGGCCGCGGTAGGGGAGCCACGCACGTCCATCGCGTGGACGCATGGTGATCCGCCTGCCGGACGCGTCAGGATGTGCGCATGAGGATCACGGTGACAGGCGCATGGGGCAAGGCGGGCCGGGCGGTCGTCGCGGACCTGCTCGAGCACGGGTACGAGGTGGTCGCCACCGACATGGCGGGCCGCACGGGAGATCCCACCGAGCTGGGGGTCAACCTGCTCCGGGCGGACCTGTCCGACTACGGCCAGGCGGTCGAGGCGCTCGCAGGCAGCGACGCCGTGGTGCACCTGGGCAACATCCCCGCCCCGGGCCACACCACCGACCCCGAGACGCTCAACCGCAACACTTCCGCCAACTCGAACGTGTTCCTCGCCGCGGCGCGCCTCGGCCTGGCCAAGGTGGTGTGGGCGTCGAGCGAGACGACGCTGGGCCTGGCGTTCGCACCCGAGACGCCGCCCCGCTACGCGCCGGTCGACGAGGCCCACTTCCCCTACCCGCAGTCGACGTACGCGCTGTCCAAGGTGCTGGGCGAGCAGACCGCGTTCCACGTCAACGAGTGGTCCGGCATCCCCTTCGTCGGGCTGCGGCTGTCCAACATCCACCGGCCCGAGGACTACGCGCACGTCCCCTCGTACTGGGCGGACCCGCACTCGCGGCAGTGGAACCTCTGGGGCTACATCGACGTGCGCGACGTCGCCCTCGCCTGCCGGCTCGGCCTGGAGAAGCAGACCACCGGCTCGCGCAACGTGATCATCGCGGCGGCGGACACCGTGATGAACGTCCCGTCGGCCGAGCTGATGGCGCGGGTGTTCCCGGACGTGCCGCTGACGCGGCCGGTCGAGGGCTTCGAGACGTTGCTGGCGATCGGCGGTGCGCGCGACCTGCTCGGCTTCGAGCCGCAGCACTCGTGGCGCGACCACGTGGCGGCGTAGCGGGCGATCAGTCCCGCCGGAGCCCGGTCAGTCCCGCCGGAGCCCGGTCAGTCCCGGCCCGGCGGCAGGTCGAGGGCGAGGACGTCGACGACGAGGTCGGCGGCGTCCCGCCACCCGGCGATCGCCGCCGCGTTGGGCTCGTCCACGGAGGCGACCCACGCGCGGGCCTCGTCGGGCGCCTTCCCGAACCGGACGTGGCGCTCGACGAGGCGGGCGAGGCGGACTTCGTCGGGCAGCTCGCAGTACCAGACCTCGTCGAGGAGCGCGCGGACCGCGCGCCACGCGGGGTCCGGCGCCAGCAGGTAGTTGCCCTCCGTGACGACCAGCCGCGTGCCGGGCAGCACCGGGATCGAGCCGGCGATCGGCTGCTCGATCCTTCGGTCGAAGTCGGGTGCGTAGACGGTGCGCCCCGACACCGTCCGCGTGCGGGCGAGCACCGACGCATAGCCGTCGGCGTCGAACGTGTCGATCGCGCCCTTGCGGTCGCGCCGGCCGAGCCGGACCAGCTCGTCGTCCGCGAGGTGGAAGCCGTCCATCGGGACGCGGACCACCGCGACGCCGAGCGCGGCGACGGCCGACGCGAGGTGCTCGCCCACCGTCGACTTGCCCGACCCGGGCGGGCCGACGATGCCGAGGAGGGCCCGGTGGTCGGTCGGCGACGTCAGGGCGGCGGCACGCGCCGCCAGCTCGGCGAGGGTGGTCGGCGTCACGGCGCCATCCTGCCGGTCGGCACCGCCGCGGGGACGCCCGCCGCGCGGCGTGCCCATCGGCCGCCCCGAGCGGGCGGTCAGACGCTCTCGAACACCTGCGCGTAGGCCTCGCGCAGCTCCTGCCAGCCGTAGTCGTACGAGCGCCGGCCGACGACGCGCTCGTGATCCCCGCCGTCGCCGAAGGCGGCGAGCACGGCCAGGCACAGGCGCCAGCCCGCGGCCAGGTCCGGCGCCGTCTCCCGGTCGTCGAGCCACTGCCGCAGCTCGAGGTCGGTGCCGCCGCCGGCGGTCGTCAGCGTCCAGCGGAGCCGGTCGCCGCCCCAGCGGTGCTCCAGCAGCGAGGGCGCGTCGGCGGCGAGGACCGTGGCGTCCACGGGGTCGTCGTCCGGGTTCTCCCGTGCGGCCGCGGGCCCCGGCACGACGAGCGGACGGTCGGGCACCACGGGGGACCAGCGGGCGAGCAGGTCCGGCTCGGTGATGCTGCGCCATGCCGCCTCGACCGGCTGGGGCAGCCGGCGGCGCAGCGTGAGCACCCATCCCTCGTCGGCCGGCCCGAGGGTGGCGGGGACGTCGACGCGCGCCTGTGCGGCGATCTCGTCGTCGACCGAGATCTCGGTCATGGGCGGGCCTCCCGTCGGTTCGTCGGGCCGGATGCGCGGGCCTCGGAAGCGTGATGCCGACCGGGGGCTGGATGCGCGATCCCGGCCAGGCTAATCGCGCCGGTGCCCGGGACCCCGCCACGCCGCACGACGAAGGTCCCGTTGCCCCGGATTGGTCACGTGTATAGGCTCCTGGCCGTGCGTACAGCCAAGGTGCCGGGCGACCGCCTGGCGTCGGACCTCACGGCGCGGGCCAGGATCCGCGATGCTGCGATCGTCTGCTTCGCGGAGGAGGGCTTCGGCGCCTCGTTCCGCACCATCGCCGCTCGCGCCGAGGTCTCGCCCGGGCTGATCACGCACCACTTCGGCTCCAAGGAGGCGCTGCGCGCCGAGTGCGACGCCGAGGTGCTCCGGCGCTACGTCGGGGTGAAGACCGACGCGGTCGACCGCCCGACCCCGCACCTCTACGAGGGGCTGACCGCCCCCGGCGTCACCGCCAACATGCTCGTGTACATCCTGCGGGCGATCCACGCCGGCGGCCCGGCCGCGCGCGAGTTCTTCGAGCGCCTCATCGACGACGCGCGCGACGTCATGGCCCGCGGTGTCGCCACCGGCCTCGTGCGCCCGTCGCGGAACGAGGAGGCGCGCCTGCGCTACCTCGCCTACCAGACGACCGGTGCGCTGCTGATCCAGTTCCTCACCACGCCGGACGCCACCCCCGCGGAGTTCGTCGCCGCGCTGCAGGCCCGGTCGAGCGACCAGATCCTGCCCACCCTCGAGCTGTTCACCGAGGGCCTGCTGGCCAACCGGCGCATGCTCGACGACTACCTCGTCTACATCGGCGACCCGCCGGGGGAGATGCCCGAACCCGAGTCCCGTACGGCGTAGCGCACCCGCGCCGCCCCTCAGTCATCCCCTCAACTTCACGACGAAGGAACACGCTCATGTCCAGCTCCACCATGGCTGTCGAGGTCTCCGGCCTGACGAAGACCTTCGGCCGGGTCCACGCGCTGCGCGGACTCGACCTCGCGGTGCCCACCGGCCAGGTCACCGGCTTCCTCGGCCCCAACGGCGCCGGCAAGACGACGACCATCCGCATCCTGCTCGGCCTGCTCAAGGCCGACGGCGGCCGCGCCACCGTCCTCGGCGGCGACCCGTGGGCCGACGCGGTGCAGCTGCACCGGTCGATCGCCTACGTCCCCGGCGACGTCATGCTCTGGCCCAACCTGACGGGTGGCGAGGCGATCGACATCCTGTGCCGCATCTCCGGCCCGCTGGACCCCCAGCGCAAGCAGACGATGCTCGAGCGCTTCGAGCTCGACCCCACGAAGAAGGCGCGCACCTACTCCAAGGGCAACCGCCAGAAGGTCGCGCTCGTCGCGGCCCTCGCCTCCGACGCCCAGCTGCTGGTGCTCGACGAGCCGACGAGCGGCCTCGACCCGATCATGGAGGCCGCCTTCACCGAGTCGATCCGTGAGGTCAAGGCGCAGGGCCGCAGCGTGCTGCTCTCCAGTCACATCTTCGCGGAGGTGGAGAAGCTCGCCGACCGCGTCGCGATCATCCGCGAGGGCGTCACCGTCGAGTCGGGGACCATGAAGGAACTGCGGCACCTGACGCGCACATCGGTCACCGTCGTGGTCGACTCCGGCGTCGACGGCCTGGCCACGCTGCCCGGCGTGCACGACCTGCACCAGAGCGACGGGCACGTCTCCTTCGCGGTCGACGAGGCCCAGCTGCCGTCGGTCCTCGCGGCCGTCGCGGCGCTCCACCCGCGCTCGCTCGTCGCGAACCCGCCGTCCCTCGAGGAGCTGTTCCTCCAGCACTACGGCGACGAGCTCGCCGCCGTGTCCAACGGGAGCCGGAAGTGACCGCCGTCGCACAGGCACCGGTCGTCGCCCCCGCACGGACCCGGTTCGCCTCCGACTCGCTGACCGGCATCGGGCCGATGGTCCGGCTGATCCTGCGGCGCAACCGCGTGCGGCTCGCCGTGTGGTTCGTCGTGCTCGTCGGGATGTACCAGTACGTCGTGTCCTTCTACTCCGAGACGTTCCCGACGCAGGAGTCGCTCGACGACTTCGCCAAGCTGTCGAACACGCCCGGGATCAAGGCCCTCACCGGCCTGTCGCCCGCGGCGAACACGATGGGCGGCGCGGTCTGGACCAAGGGCTGGATGACGGTGGTCCTCGCGCTCGCCATCGGCGTCGTCTTCCTCGTCACCCGGAACGGACGGGCCGACGAGGAGCTGGGACGCACCGAGCTGCTGCGCTCGCGGATGCTCGGCGTCCACGCCTACTCGGTGGCGTCGTGGCTGGTCAACGGCGCGCTGTGCGTCGCCGTCGGGTTCGGCATCGCGCTCGTGTCCATCGGCGGCAGCCTCGACCCCGAGGGGACCGGCATCGCCGGCTCGCTCGTCCTCGGCGCGTCCGTCGCCGGCATCGGGCTCGTCGGGCTCGGCGTCGGGGCGGTCGCCGGCCAGATGGCCTCGACCTCGCGCGGCGCCAACTCGCTCGGCGCCATCGTGCTGGTCGCCCTCTACGTGCTGCGCATGATCGGCGACCTCGGCGACGGGCGGCTGTCCTGGGCCTCGCCCATCGGCTGGGGCCAGGAGATGCAGGCCTACGGCGCCAACCGCTGGTGGCCGCTCGCGCTGCTCGTCGTCTTCGCGGCGGCGCTCCTCGCCCTGTCGACCTGGATCGAGGCGACCCGGGACCACGGCGCGGGGCTCCTCCCGCAGCGCCCCGGCAAGGCCACGGCCCCGGCGCGCTTCGCGTCGCCGCTCGGCCTGGCCCTGCGCCTGCAGCGCAACCCGATCATCGGCTGGACCGTCGCGGTGGTCCTCGGTGGCCTGCTGTTCGGCTCGGTCGTCGAGGCGATGACGGACCTGCTGTCGGACGCGGGCGGCGGCGTCGACGACCTCCTCAGGGGCACCGGGGTCACCGCGCTCCTGTCCCTGCTGGTGAGCATGATGGCGCTCATCACGGTGATCTTCGCCACGCAGACCACGGTGTCGCTGCGGTCCGACGAGGCCAGCGGCATGATCGAGCCGCAGCTGGCGGGCGCGGTCTCCCGCCGCCGTTGGGCGCTCCAGCGCCTGCTGATCCCCGCGGTGTGGTCGGTGGTGCTGCTGCTCGTCGGCGGGTACCTGGTCGGGTCGGTGTACGGCTCGACGATCGACGACCCGTCGCAGGGCGGCAAGCTCGCCATGGCCGCGCTGGCGTACTGGCCGGCAGTCATGGTGTTCGTCGGGCTCGGCGTGGCGCTGTGGGGCTGGCTGCCGCGCCTGGCGATCCCCATCACGTGGGGCGTCATGGCGGCGATGTGGTTCGTGACGATGCTCGGCGAGGTGTTCGGCCTGCCGCAGTGGTTCATCGACGCGCTGCCGCTGTCGGCGACGCCGTACCAGCCGTTCGAGGCCATGTCGTGGCCGCCGCTGTTCGTCATGACCGCCATCGCGGCGGTGCTCACCTGGACCGGGATCGACCGGTTCACGCGCCGGGCCGTCGTCCCGGCCTGACCCCTGACGCCGCGGGTCTGTCGGTTGGCAGACCCGCGGGGGAGGGGGCGCCGCACGCCGGTGGCGGCGCCCCGGGCGCCGGCCCGGCGCAGGCCGCT
>CAZBIO010000296.1:0-14922 GCA_964491965.1 uncultured Cellulomonas sp. | reverse complement strand
CGCGTGCGCCGGTGCCGGACGCGACGGCCTCCGCGGTGAAGAAGGCGGCGTCGGACCGCGGGCTGGCGGTGATCGCCCAGAACAACCGGATCCACGTGGTCCCGCCGTGCGTGATCACGCCGGAGGAGGCGGCCCGCGGCGTCGAGATCCTCGGCGCGGCGCTCGACGAGGTGGCGGGCCGATGAGCGGCCCGCGGCGCGCCGTCGTCACCGGCGCCTCGTCCGGCATCGGCGCCGCGACCGTCCGCCGGCTGCGAGCCGAGGGCTGGGACGTCCTGGCGGCGGCACGACGAGCCGACCGCCTGGCGGCGCTGGCCGACGAGACCGGGGCGACCTGGCTCGAGGCCGACGTGACGAGCGACGACGACGTCGCGGCGCTCGCCGCGCACCTGCGCGAGACCGGCGGCGTCGACGCCGTCGTCAACAACGCCGGCGGCGCGCTCGGCCTCGACCCCGTCGAGAAGGCCGACCTCGAGCAGTGGCGCTGGATGTACGAGACGAACGTGCTCGGCACGCTGCGCGTCACCCGGGCGCTGCTGCCGCTGCTGCGCGAGCGCGGCGGCGGGGACGTGGTCGTCCTCACGTCGACCGCCGCCCACGGCACGTACGAGGGTGGCGCCGGCTACACCGGCGCCAAGCACGCCGAGCGGATGCTCAGCACCACGCTGCGGTGGGAGATCGCCGGCGAGCCGATCCGCGTGATCGAGATCGCGCCCGGCGCGGTGGAGACCGACTTCTCACTCGTGCGGTTCGCCGGCGACGAGGAACGGGCCGCGGCGGTGTACGAGGGCTACACCCCGCTGACGGCCGACGACATCGCCGACGCGATCGCCTGGACGCTCACGCGTCCGCGGTACGTCAACGTCGATCTGCTCGTCGTGCGCCCGGTGGCGCAGGCGAGCAACACGAAGACGGTGCGGGGCGCGGGGTTGTAGCGCGCCGCCCGCCCCCACCTCGAGGGCCGACGGTGGACCGCCCCGGAGCCGACCGTTTCCGGCGGGGCTCCGGGGCGGCTCCCTCAGCTGGGCATCACCGGCGCGGTCTCCGTGGCGGGAGCGGTCCCGCCGTCCGACGAGCCGTTCGCGGGACAGCCCGCGAGCAGGGGCGCGGCGGCCAGGAGCGCCACGGCGCCGGCCACCAGCCGAGCCCTCCGGGTGCGGTTCGTGCTCATTGATTCCTCCTCGGTGTCGGGATCCCCTGCGGGAGCCGGCAGCGGCGCTCGCACACGAGCGGCGAACGCCGGCCTTGCCACTCCGCGAACCTCGAGGGCCGGAGCGAAACCAGGCGTCCAGTCGACGAAACCGCTGGCCCGGGCCTCGTCGGGACGGCGCCGACGTCCGCGGCGCACTGAGTCGAAACGCCAGTGTGCCTCCGGCGGCGCGCCACCGCTCGGCGGGACGGCCCGCCGGGCGGGTGTCCCGGCCGGCTGCCGGCTCGCCTGGCGGGCGCACCAGCGGCGGTGTCGCACGTCGTGCCTAAGGTGAATCACGTGCCCCGCCCCGACGCCTCGACCACACGCGTCCTGCTGCGGTTGGTGCCGTGGGGCCGCCCCGCGCTGGGCAAGGTGGTGACGGGCGGGTTCACCGCCCTGGGTGCGAGCCTCCTGGCGCTCGCGGTGCCGCAGGTGCTCCGCGGCCTGGTCAACGGCCCGCTGCTGACCGAGGGGTCGCGCACGGCCGTCGTCGGCGCCGCGGCGCTGATCCTGCTGCTGGGCGTGCTCGAGGCGTTCCTCACCTGGTGCCGGCGCGCCCTGATCGCGACGCCCGGCACTGGCGTGGAGCGCGTGATGCGGGAGGCGATGTTCGTCCACCTGCTCGACCTGCCGGTGGCCTTCCACGACCGGTGGTCCGGTGGCCAGCTGCTGTCCCGGATCATGAGCGACCTGGGCGCCATCCGCCGCTGGATGGTGTTCGGGCTGATCATGCTCGTCGTCTCCGCGGCGACCGCGGTGATCGGGCTCGGCCTGATGATCGCGACCAGCTGGCAGCTCGGCCTGGTCTACGTCGCGGGCGCGGTGCCGATGGTCTGGCTCGGCTTCCGGTTCCGCGAGGACTACAAGGTGGTGGCCCGCCGGGCCCGCGACCAGGCGGGCGACCTGGCCACCACGGTCGAGGAGTCGGTGCACGGCATCCGCGTGCTCAAGGCGTTCGGCCGCGGCGACGACGCGCTGGAGGACTTCGTCGAGCAGGCCGAGCAGCTGCGCGAGACCGAGGTGGACAAGGCCCGCACGCTGTCCCGGGTGTCGTTCGCGCTCGGCGCCCTGCCCGAGGCCGCGCTGGCGATCGCCCTCGGCATCGGCGTGTGGGAGGCGGCCAGCGGGCGCCTGACGGTCGGCGCGCTCGTCGCGTTCTTCGCCACCGCCGCGGTGGTCAACGGCCCGCTCGAGCGGCTGGGCCAGCTGCTGGCGATGACCCTCGACGCGAAGTCCGCGACCGACCGGTTCCTCGAGGTGATGGACCGCGAGAGCGAGGTGCGCGACCCGGGCACGCCGCGGCACCTGCCGCCCCGGCCGGCCGACGGCAGCCGCGTCACCTTCGCGGGCGTGCACTTCCGGTTCCCCGGTGCCGGCCAGGACGTGCTCGACGGCGTCGACCTGGAGCTGGAGCCCGGCACCACCACCGCGCTCGTCGGGCTGACCGGCAGCGGCAAGACGACGCTCCTGGCGCTGGTGCCGCGGCTCTTCGACGTCACGGCCGGCGCCGTGCTCGTCGACGGCGTCGACGTGCGCGACCTGACGCGCCAGGAGCTGCGCGAGGCCGTCGCCGTCGCGTTCGAGGACCCGATCCTGTTCTCCGCGTCCATCCGCGAGAACCTCCTGCTCGGCGTGCCCGACGAGGTCGCGGCGGACCCGGCGCGGGCGGGCGCCATCGTCGACGAGGCGCTCGACGTCGCCCGCGCGGGCTTCGCCCGCACGCTTCCGCAGGGCCTGGCGACGGTGATCGGCGAGGAGGGGCTGTCCCTGTCGGGCGGCCAGCGACAGCGCATCGCCCTGGCCCGTGCGGTCGCCGCCCGCCCGCGCATGCTCGTCCTCGACGACCCGCTGTCCGCCCTCGACGTCACCACCGAGGCCGCCGTGACGCGGCGGCTGCGGGCGACCCTGCGGGGGACCACCGCCCTCGTCGTCGCGCACCGGCCCTCGACCGTCGCGCTCGCGGACCGCGTGGCGGTGCTCGAGGACGGGAGGATCACCGGCTACGGCACTCATGCCGAGCTGCTGGCGACCCACCCGCACTACCGCTACGTGCTCACCGCGCTGCGCCCCCACGAGGGCGAGGCGCTCGCCGGATGAGCGCGCCCGCCCCCGTTCGGCCCGGCAGGGGGGAGGCCGCGCGCCTGCCCGACGAGCGGGAGGACCGCCGCGACCGCGCGCACGGTCGCGAGATCCGCGCCCGGTCGCTGCGGTTGCTCGGCTCGCTGCTGCACCCCGTGCGGTGGCTGGTGTGGGGGACGGTCGCGCTCGTCGTCGGTGCCCAGGCCGCGGTGGTCGCCGGTCCGGTGCTCGTCGCCTACGGCATCGACCAGGCGCTGCCCCGACTCGTCGCCGGGGACGGCGTGCCCGTGGCGCTGGCCTCCGGCGGCTACCTGGCGGCCGCCGTGCTCGGGGGCCTGCTGACGGCGGCGACCGTTCGCGCGGCCGCCCGCGCGAGCCAGGCGGTGCTGCTCGACCTTCGGGCACGCGTGTTCCGCCACACGCAGCGGCTCAGCCTGGAGTTCCATGAGGGCTACACGTCCGGCCGGATCATCTCCCGGCAGACCTCGGACGTGGAGGCGCTGCGCGAGCTGCTGGACGGCGGCGTCACCCAGGCGAGCGCCGGTGTGCTCCAGATGGTGATGACCGCCGTCTCGCTCGTCGTCCTCGACTGGCGGTCCGGGCTGGTGCTGCTCGTCGCCGTGGTGCCGGGGATCGTGCTGACGCGGTGGTTCCAAGTCCGTTCGCAGGTCCAGTACCGGCTGACGCGGACCGCGTCGGCGCGGGTGATCGTCCGGTTCGTCGAGACGATGACGGGGATCCGCGCGGTGCAGGCGTTCCGCCGCGAGCGGGCGGTGGGCCGCGTGTTCGGCGACCTCGCCGAGGACTACCGCGCGGTCAACGCGGAGGCGATCCGCCTCAACGGGATCCTCGACACCGGGCTGGTGCTCATCGGCAACGTCACCGTCGCGGTGGTGCTGCTCGTCGGCGGCCTGCGCGTGCTCGGCGGCGGGCTCGAGGTCGGCGTCCTGGCCGCCGCGGTGCTCTACGCGCGGCGGTTCTTCACGCCGCTGCGGGACATCGGGCAGTTCTACAACTCGTTCCAGTCCGCGGCGGCGGCGCTCGAGAAGCTCTCGGCGCTGCTCGCCGAGGAGCCGACCGTGCCCGATCCGGTCCGGCCCGTGCGGCTGCCGGTGCGGCGCGGCGACGTCGTGTTCGACGGCGTCGAGTTCGGGTACGGCACCGGGCCGGTGGTGCTCCCGCGGCTCGACCTCCACATCCCGGCCGGCCAGACGATCGCGCTCGTCGGCGAGACCGGCGCCGGCAAGTCGACGGTCGCCAAGCTGCTCGCGCGGTTCTACGACGTGCGGGAGGGCGCGGTGCGCCTCGACGGCGTCGACCTGCGCGACCTCGACCCCGCCGACCTGCGCCGCGCCGTCGTCATGGTGACGCAGGAGGCCTACCTGTTCTCCGGCTCGATCGCGGACAACATCGCGCTCGGTGACCCCGACGCGCCGCGGGAGCGCATCGAGGCCGCCGCGCGCGCCGTCGGCGTCCACGACCTCATCGCGTCGATGCCCGAGGGCTACGACACGGCCGTCAACACGCGCGGCCTGCGGCTGTCCGCCGGCCAGCGCCAGCTCGTGTCGTTCGCGCGCGCCTTCCTCGCCGACCCAGCGCTCCTGGTGCTCGACGAGGCGACGAGCTCGCTGGACGTCCCGGGGGAGCGGCTGGTGCAGGACGGGCTACGGACGCTCCTGGCGGGGCGGACGGCCGTGGTCATCGCGCACCGGTTGTCGACCGTCATGGGGGCCGATCGCGTGCTGGTCGTCGACGGCGGGCGCGTCGTCGAGGACGGGTCGCCCGACGAGCTCATCGCGGGCGGCGGCCAGTTCGCCGCGCTGTACGCGGACTGGCAGGCCTCGCTGCGCTGACGCCGCCGTTCGACGCTGCGCCGACGTCCTGTTTGACGCCGCGCGACGCCGCCCGGCGCCCGCGCCGGCGTGGCTACAGGTTGCGCGCCGTCCATGCGTGGAGCGCGTCGCGGACGAACGCCGCGCCGTCCGGCCCGCCGTAGTTCGCCGCGAACCGCTCGTCGGCGACGTACATGTCCGCGAGCCCGTCGATGTACGCCCGCTCGGGCGTGCCGCCCGCTCCCGGCGTCGCGGGGATCGAGCCGAGCCACGCGACGTGCCGCGCGGCGAGGTCCTGCGCCCCCTCCGACGTGGGGTCCGCGCCCGACGAGGCCGCGGCGCGCCAGTCGGCCTGGAGCCGCGCGGACCGTTCGCCGAACCGTGCCCGGCCCTCGTCGCCGAGGCCGCGCCACCAGGCGTCCGAGTCGGCGTAGGCCTGCGCGCCCCAGCGCGCCTCGACCTCCTCCCGGTATTGCGTGTGGTCGAACCCGTCGAAGGCCTGCTCCGCCACGATGTCCTCTCCCTTCTCGCGCGCCGCGAGCGTGCGCTCCACCGACGCGATCTGCCGTTCGATCCGGTGCTGCTCGGCGTGGAGCCAGTGCAGGTGCGCCCGGAGCGCCTCCGCCTCGTCCCGCTGCCGGTCGAGCACCGCCCGGATCTGGTCCAGGCCGAGCCCGAGGTCGCGCAGCAGGAGGATCCGCTGGAGCCGGACGAGCGCGTCGTCGTCGTACCAGCGGTAGCCGTTGGCGCCGACGCGGCTGGGCGTCAGCAGCCCGACCTCGCCGTAGTGCCGCAGCGTGCGGCTCGTCGTGCCCGCCAGCCGGGCGACCTCCTGGATCGATGCCTCCATGACGACGACGCTACAAGTTGACGTCGCGTCAAAGTCAAGCGGGGTAGCGGAGCCTCGTCGTCGGCCGTCGCGGCGCCTATCGCGGCGTCGGGTCGAGCCCCAGCCGCGCGAGCACGGTTGCCGCCAGCTGGTCCGGGTGTCCGACGAGGCCCACGGCGCCGGCGCGTTCCAGCTCGCCCGGAGGGGCGTAGCCCCAGCCGACGCCCAGTGTGGGGATGCCGTGGTCGGCCGCCGCGTGGACGTCGTGCTCCCGGTCGCCGACCATCAGCGTGCGCGCGGGGTCGTGGCCACCGGGTACGGAGGCGAGCGCCTCGGCGATCACCCGCGACTTGGAGAACGAGTGGTCGTCGGACGGCGGGCCGAACACGCCGTCGACGGCGGCGGCCAGCCCGAATCGCTCCGCGATGGGACGGGCGTACATCGCGGGCTTCGCCGTCGCGATCAGCAGCGTGACGCCGGCCGCGCGCAGGGTGGCGAGCGCGGCGGGGATGCCGTCGAACACGGAGTTGTCCCACATCCCCGTCGTGGCGAACTCGGCGCGGTAGGCATCCACGGCCTCGTCGATGCGGTGCGCCGGCACGCCGTGGGCCGGGAAGGACAGCGTGATCGGCGGGCCGACGAAGGTCCGCAGCACCGCGTCGGGCGGCACGGGCAGGCCGAGCGCCGCGAACGCCGACCGCGCGGAGGCGACGATGCCCGGCGCCGAGTCGGTCAGCGTGCCGTCGAGGTCGAGCAGGACGAGGGGCGCGGCGGGCACCCCGGGAGTCTCCCACCGCCCCTCGCGCGTCCTCGCCTGCGTGTCCTCGCCTCGCCCGCCCCCGCGGCTCCCGCCCGTGTCGATAGTTCCTCGCCACGTCGATGACTCCATCCATCGACCCGGCGTGGGGCCATCGACGCGGCCGGCCTCCCGGCGGGCTCGCGTAGACTCCGGGTCACAGGCGTCGACCCGGCCATCACCGGTGAGCCTCCGGAAGAACGGGCCCGATCCGGCCCCGAGTCCCAGCGGGTGGGAGACACCGAGGGAGTCGGGCGGAGCGGTTCGAGCCTCAGTAGAACCGGACGGGGCAGGCCCGTCACAGCCGTCGGTGAGTGGTCGTCGTCCACGCGGGACTCCGTGAGGGCGGCGGCAAGCGGGGTGGTACCGCGGTGGTCCGGGTGAGGCTGGTGCCTCGCCGGCTCGTCGTCCTCGTGTGCAGTGACGAAGCGACACCGACACACAGCACCACTTGGAGCGCCACCCGTGGGTTACCCGCTGCACCGACACGACGCCGTCCCGGCATCACCCGACCTGCCCGCGCTCGAGGCGGACGTCCTCGCGTACTGGGGGGCCGACGACACGTTCGTCGCGTCGGTCGAGGCGCGCGACGCCGGCCGGGACGGCGCGAACGAGTTCGTCTTCTACGACGGCCCGCCCTTCGCCAACGGCCTGCCGCACTACGGCCACCTGCTGACGGGGTACGTCAAGGACGTCGTGCCGCGCTACCAGACGATGCGCGGCCGGCGCGTGGAGCGGCGGTTCGGGTGGGATACCCATGGGCTGCCCGCCGAGCTGGAGGCGGAGCGGATCCTCGGGATCACCGACAAGTCGCAGATCGAGGAGATGGGCATCGCGGCGTTCAACGACGCCTGCCGCGAGTCGGTGCTGCGCTACACGCACGAGTGGCAGACGTACGTGACGCGCCAGGCGCGCTGGGTGGACTTCGAGCACGACTACAAGACCCTCGACCCCACCTTCATGGAGTCGGTGATCTGGGCCTTCAAGACCCTGTACGACAAGGGCCTGGCCTACGAGGGCTACCGCGTGCTGCCGTACTGCTGGAAGGACCAGACGCCGCTGTCCAACCACGAGCTGGGCATGGACTCCGACGTCTACCAGGACCGTCAGGACCAGACGGTGACGGTGACGTTCCCATTCGTCGGCCCGGAGGCGCAGGCCGCGGGCCTGGCGGGGGTGAAGGCGCTGGCGTGGACGACGACGCCGTGGACCCTGCCGACCAACGAGGCCATCGCGGTCGGCCCCGACGTCGTGTACGTCGTCGTGCCCGCGGGCCCGAACGGAACCTCCGCCGGTGACGGGCCGTTCCTCCTGGCGCGGGACCTGCTGGCCGGGTACGCCAAGGACCTCGGCTACGACTCGGCCGACGAGGCTGCCGGGGCGGTGGCGCGCGAGCTCGTCGGGCGGGACCTGGAGGGCCTGCGCTACGAGCGGCTGTTCGACTACTTCGCGGACACGCAGCGCTACGGGACGGGCGGCGCCTGGCGGGTGCTCGTCGGCGACTTCGTCACCACCGAGGACGGCACCGGGATCGTGCACATGGCGCCCGCCTACGGCGAGGTGGACCAGGAGGCGTGCGACGCCGCGGGCATCCCCACGCTGCTGTCCGTCGACGACGGCGGCGTGTTCACGTCGGTGGTGCCGGACTTCGCCGGCCTGCAGGTGTTCGACGCCAACATGCCGATCGTCCGGCGCCTGCGCGACGACGGCCGGCTGCTGCGCCTCGCGTCCTACGTGCACTCGTACCCGCACTGCTGGCGCTGCCGGAACCCCTTGATCTACAAGGCCGTCTCCTCGTGGTTCATCCGGGTGACGCAGTTCCGGGACCGGATGGTGGAGCTCAACCGGCAGATCACCTGGGTGCCGGAGCACATCAAGGACGGCATCTTCGGCAACTGGCTCGCAGGCGCTCGTGACTGGTCGATCAGCCGGAACCGCTACTGGGGCACGCCCATCCCGGTATGGGTGTCCGACGACCCGGCGCACCCGCGGATCGACGTCTACGGCTCGTTCGCGCAGCTGGAGGCCGACTTCGGCCGGCTGCCGCGCAACGCGGCGGGCGAGCCGGACCTGCACCGCCCGTGGATCGACGAGCTGACACGCCCCAACCCGGACGACCCGACCGGGCGCTCGACGATGCGCCGCATCCCGGACGTGTTCGACGTCTGGTTCGACTCCGGCTCGATGCCGTACGCCCAGGTGCACTACCCGTTCGAGAACCGCGAGTGGTTCGAGCATCACTACCCGGGCGACTTCATCGTCGAGTACATCGGCCAGACGCGCGGCTGGTTCTACGTCATGCACGTGCTGGCGACGGCGCTCTTCGACCGGCCGGCGTTCCTCTCCTGCGTCTCGCACGGGATCGTCCTGGGCGACGACGGGCGCAAGGCGAGCAAGTCGCTGCGCAACTTCCCGGACCCGATGGTGATGTGGGACACCTACGGCTCCGACGCGGTGCGCTGGGCGCTCATGTCCTCGCCGGTGCTGCGCGGCGGCAACCTCGTCGTGGCCGAGGAGAACATCCGCGAGGGCGTCCGGCAGGTGCTGCTGCCCCTGTGGAGCACGTACTACTTCTTCACGCTCTACGCGGGCGCGGCGAACGGCGGGGCGGGGTACGCCGCGACGGCGGTGACGCCGGAGCGCGCCGCCGGGCTGCGGCCGATGGACCGGTACCTGCTGGCGCGCACGCAGGAGCTGGTGGACGGCATCCGGGCGACGATGGACGCCTACGACATCGCCGCCGCGTGCGGCCTGGTGCGCGAGCACCTCGACGTGCTGACCAACTGGTACGTGCGCACGCAGCGCGACCGGTTCTGGCTCGAGGACGCGGACGCCTTCGACACGCTCTACACGGCACTGGAGGTGCTGACGCGCGTGGCGGCGCCGCTGGCGCCGATGCTGACGGAGGAGATCTGGCGCGGCCTGACCGGCGGCCGCTCCGTGCACCTCACCGACTGGCCCGTGGCGGTGGCGCCGCTGGAGCCCGGCCTGACCGGCGTGATCGACGGCGTGCGCACGGCAGTGTCGACCACGCTCGGCCTGCGCAAGGCGCACCAGATCCGCGTGCGCCAGCCGCTGCGGACGCTGACGGTCGCGCTGGCCGACCCGTCGGCCGCCGCGGCGTACACGGACCTGCTGGCGGGCGAGCTCAACGTCAAGCAGGTGGAGCTGGTGCACGACGACGAGTCGACGGCCGCACGGTTCGGCATCTCGCGCCGGCTGGCGGTCAACGCGCGGGCCGCGGGCCCGCGGCTCGGCCGCGCCGTGCCGGGCGTCATCCGCGCCGCCACGGGCGGCGCGTGGGCCGAGGGTCCCGACGGGTCCGTGATCGTGACGGTCGACGGCCAGACGGTTCCGCTGGAGGCCGGCGAGTACGAGCTGACCACCGTGGTGGCCGGCGGTGCCGACGGCGAGGTCGCGGCGGCGGTGCTGCCGGGCGGCGCGGGCTTCGTCGTGCTCGACCTGGCGGTGGACGACGAGCTGCGCGCCGAGGGCGTGGCGCGCGACGTGGTGCGCGCCGTGCAGGACGCGCGCAAGGCGGCCGGGCTCAACGTCTCCGACCGGATCGACCTGACGCTCGGCGTCCCCGCCGAGCAGGTGGCGGCGGTCGAGGTGCATCGCGCCTTCGTCGCGCGCGAGACGCTCGCCGTCTCGCTCGTCGTGCGGCCGGCCGACGAGGTGACCGTGGACCTCCAGGTGGCGCGGGCATGAGCGGGCGCCCGACGAGCGGAGCGGCGCACCGGCGCGAGGAGGAGGCGCGCGCCGCGCGGGAGGCGGCCGACGAGGTCTACCGCGGCATCCTCGAGCGCGCGCCGGAGCACGAGATCGACCCGACGCTCGACCGCGTCCGCGAGGTGTGCGAGCTGCTGGGCGACCCGCAGCTGGACTACCAGGTGGTGCACGTCACCGGCACGAACGGCAAGACGTCGACGTCCCGGATGGTCGAGCGCCTGCTGCGCGAGCACGGGCTGCGCACCGGCCGGTTCACGTCCCCGCACCTGACGCGGGTCAACGAGCGGATCGCGATCGATGGGGAGCCGATCAGCGACGAGGACTTCGTGCGGACGTGGCAGGACGTCGCGCCGTACGTGCACCTCGTGGACCAGCGGTCGCTGGAGCGAGGTGGGCCGCGGCTGAGCTTCTTCGAGGTGTTCACGGTGATGGCGTTCGCGGCGTTCGCCGACGCGCCCGTGGACGTCGCGGTGATCGAGGTCGGCATGGGGGGCCGCTGGGACTCGACCAACGTGGTGCACTCGCAGGTGCAGGTGATCGCGCCCGTGGCGATCGACCACGAGCGGTACCTCGGCCACACGCTCGTCGAGATCGCGGGGGAGAAGGCCGGGATCATCGAGGAGTCCGGCACGGTCGTCGTCGCGCACCAGAGCGACGAGGTCGAAGGCGTGGTGCTGGCGGAGGCCGCCACGAAGGGCGCCCGCGTGGTGCGCGAGGACGTCGACGTGGCGGTGGTGGAGCGAACGGTGGCCGTCGGCGGGCAGCTGATCACGCTGCGCGGCCTCGGCGGCGTCTACACGGATGTGTACCTGCCTCTGCACGGCGAGCACCAGGCGCACAACGCGCTGCTCGCCCTGGTGGCCACCGAGGCGCTGCTGACCGGGGGCGCGGCGCTGTCCGCCGAGGTCGTCGAGGCCGCTTTCGCCGACGTCACGTCGCCGGGGCGCCTCGAGGTGGTCCGCTCGTCGCCGACCGTCCTGGTGGACGGCGCGCACAACCCGAACGGCATGGATGCCCTGGTGGCGGGCCTGGCGGAGGCGTTCGCGTTCGAGCGGATCGTCGGCGTGGTGGCCGTCATGGCCGACAAGGACCCGGAGACGATGCTCGGCATCCTCGAGCCGACGCTCGACGAGGTGGTGATCACGCGCGCTGCGACGCCGCGCTCGATGGACGTCGACGACCTGGCCGCGATCGCGGAGGACGTGTTCGGGCCGGACCGCGTGCACCGGGCCGAGCGGCTCGATGACGCGATCGCGCTCGCGGTCGAGCGCGCGGAGTCGGAGGTCGACCGGGGGGCAGGCGTCCTCGTCACCGGCTCGCTGTACCTCGTCGCCGAGGCCCGGGTGCTGCTCGGGCGGCCGTAGCGACGCCCGCCGTTCGGCGAAGGTCTCGGTTTGGGCACGGCCGCCGGGCGACCGCGCTTCGTCGTCTAGGGTCGAGAGATCACGCCGTGCATCGAGGGCAGGGGGCGCCCTCGGTGGGGCGCGCCTGCGGACGGGCGGGCGCGAAGGAGGGGTATGACGCTGGACGTGGCCTGGGCGTTGGACTGGATGCGCGGCTCGGCGAAGACCATCGCCGAACACCGTGACGAGCTCGTGGAGCTCGACCGGCAGATCGGCGACGGCGACCACGGCGAGAACCTGCACCGCGGCTTCACTGCGGCGCTCGCCCGGCTCGACGCCCTCGACGCCCCGCCGGAGCGGGTCGGGGACGTGCTCCGGCTGGTGGCCACCACGCTGATGTCCACCGTCGGCGGCGCGGCGGGCCCCCTCTACGGCACCGCGTTCCTGCGGGCGGCCCGGGCGGCGGAGTCCGCCGACCTCGACGCGAGCGCCACGGTCGGGCTCCTCGAGGCCGCGCTCGACGGGATCGTCGCGCGGGGCCAGGCGGCCCCGGGGGAGAAGACGATGGTCGACGCGTGGGCCCCCGCGGTGGCCGCCGCCGTGGCGGCTGCCGACAACGGCGCGTCGGCCGAGGCGGTGCTGTCGGCCGCGGGCGTGGCGGCCGAACAGGGTGCCCGGTCGACGATCCCCCTCGTCGCGGCGAAGGGCCGCGCGTCGTACTTCGGCCAGCGCTCCGCCGGTCACCTGGACCCCGGCGCGCGGTCGAGCGAGCTGATCCTGCGCGCGGCCGCGGACGCCGCGAACGCGGCCTGAGCCGGTGCGCAGGCCGGTATGGGGGCCCGCGGAGGGCCCGCAGGGCCACCGCGGAGCCGGCGCAGGAGCCGCAGCAGCGCCGGCGCAGCGCTCCGGTAGCCTCGCCGGGTGACCGATCCCGCGACCGCCGGCGCCTCCCCACCGTCGATCGCCCGGAAGCGACCGGCGACGGTGGTGTTCGCCGAGACCATGCTGGTGCTGGAGGCGTTCGTCGTCTTCTTCGCGGCGCTCGTCGCGTTCGGTCTGCGCGTCGCACCCGCCGGCTGGGTGTGGGCGGTCGGGGGCGCCCTGATCGTCGTGCTCGTCGCGCTCTCCCGCGTGCAGTCGCGCCGCTGGGCCCGCGTCGCCGGGTCGGTCGCGCAGGCGGCGCTGCTGGCGTGCGGGCTGGCGGTGCCGATGATGTGGTTCGTCGGCGGGCTCTTCGCGGTCCTGTGGGTGGCCCTCCTTGCGCTCGGCGCGCGGATCGACCGCGAGCGCGCGGCGTTCGACGCCGCCCACCCCGACGCCGTCGAGCCGCCCCGGCCCCCGCGACGGGCGTAGCCGCCGGGCGTAGGCGCGCCGAGGTCCCCGGTGGCGCCCGCTAGGGTTCCGCCCATGGCCGATGACCTCCAGCGCACCCTCGTCCTCGTCAAGCCCGACGGCGTGCGCCGTGGGCTCGTCGGCGAGGTGCTGCGTCGGATCGAAGCGAAGGGCTACACCTTCGCCGCGCTGGAGATGCGGGTCGCCGACCCCGCCCTCCTCGCCGAGCACTACGCCGAGCACGCGGGCAAGCCCTTCGTCGGGCCCCTCATCGAGTTCATGTCCTCCGGCCCGGTCGTCGCGGCGGCGGTCGAGGGTCACGGTGTCGTCGAGGGCTTCCGGTCCCTGGCCGGTGCGACCAACCCGACGGCGGCCGCACCCGGCACCATCCGGGGCGACCTCGCCCGCGACTGGGGCACGTCGGTGATCGAGAACATCGTGCACGGCTCGGACTCGCCGGAGTCGGCAGCCCGCGAGGTCGCCCTCTGGTTCCCCGGGCTGTAGCCCCGCCCTCCACGATCCGGCGGTCACGCCCCTTTAGGCTGCCCCCGTGCACCTGAAGACCCTGACGCTGCGGGGGTTCAAGTCGTTCGCCTCGGCGACGACGCTGACCTTCGAGCCGGGGATCACGTGCGTCGTCGGGCCCAACGGCTCGGGCAAGTCGAACGTCGTCGACGCGCTGACCTGGGTGATGGGCGAGCAGGGCGCCAAGACCCTGCGCGGCGGCGTGATGGAGGACGTCATCTTCGCCGGCACCGCGGCGCGCCCGCCGCTGGGCCGCGCCGAGGTGGCGCTGACGATCGACAACGCCGACGGCGTGCTGCCCATCGAGTACTCCGAGGTAACCATCTCGCGGACGCTGTTCCGCAACGGCGGGTCGGAGTACGCGATCAACGGCCGCACCTGCCGGCTGCTGGACATCCAGGAGCTGCTCTCCGACACCGGCATGGGCCGGCAGATGCACGTCGTCGTCGGCCAGGGCCGGCTCGACGAGGTGCTGCGCGCCACCCCGGAGGAGCGGCGCGCCTTCATCGAGGAGGCGGCGGGCGTCCTCAAGCACCGCCGCCGCAAGGAGAAGGCGCTGCGCAAGCTCGACGCGATGCAGGCCAACCTGACGCGCCTGACGGACCTGACGGGGGAGATCCGTCGCCAGCTGGGTCCGCTCGGCCGCCAGGCGGAGGTGGCGCGCAAGGCCGCGGTGGTCCAGATGGACCTGCGCGACGCCCGGGCCCGCCTGCTGGCCGACGAGCTCGCGCAGCTGACCGCCCAGCTGGAGCAGGAGGTCGCCGACGAGAGCGCGCTGCTGGCGCGGCGCGAGGCGGTGGAGGCCGAGCTGGCGGACGTCCGAGGCCGGCTGGCGACCCTCGAACGCGAGGCGGCGCAGGCCGCGCCGGCGCTCGCCGAGGCGGGGGAGGTCTGGTACCGGCTGTCGGCGCTGCGCGAGCGGGTGCGCGGCACCGCGTCGCTAGCGGCCGACCGGGCACGCCTGCTCGGCGAGCCGGAGGCCGAGCGAGCCGGACAGGACGTCGACGAGCTGCTGGGCCAGGCCGAGCGCGTGCGCGCCGCCGAGGCCGAGCTCGCGCGTGAGGTGGAGACGGCCCGCGTCGCGCTCGAGGCGGCGGTCGCACAGCGGCAGGCCGCCGAGCAGGAGGCAGCGACGGCGGAGCGCGACCTCGCCACGGCGCTGCGCGCGGCGGCCGACCGTCGCGAGGGTGTCGCGCGGCTCGCCGGCCAGGTGGGCGCGCGCCGCAGCCGCCTGGAGGCCGCCGGCGAGGAGACGGGTCGCCT
>CAZBIO010000295.1:0-3283 GCA_964491965.1 uncultured Cellulomonas sp. | reverse complement strand
AAGGAGTGCGCGCCCACCTGGAGGACGTCGAACACCATGAGCTCGACGGATCCCGTGTGCCGCTGGAGCCGGCGGAAGTCCGGGCGGCCGCGCGAGTCGAGCGCGACGATCTCGCCGTCGAGCACCACCGGTAGGTCGCCGACGCGTTCGGCGGGGCCCCCCAGCTCGGGGTTGGTGGCGGTGAGGTGCTGGCCGGTGCGGGACAGCAGCCGCAGGCGACGGTCCCCGTCGGACGGCGACGGCTCGACGACCGCGAGCGCGCGGTACCCGTCCCATTTCATCTCGAACGCCCACCGCGGGTGTGCGCGGCGGCCGTCCTCGCCCAGGTCGCGGGCCTCGCCGGCGTCGGCGACCGAGGCGAGCATCGGGGACAGCCGGACGACGAGCCGCGCGGGCTCGTCGGGCACCTTTGCCCGAGTGCGAGGCGACCCGGTCGCGGCTTCGTCGGACACCTTCGCCTTGGCCGAGGGTGAGCCGGCCGCGGACTCGTCGGGCTCGTCGTCCCCCTTTGCCTTGCCCGACGAGCCAACCGCGGGCTCGTCGTCCCCCGGCTGCTCCTTGGTGCGGTGGATGAGCCACGTGCTCTCGTCGTCCCCCTTGCCGGTGTGGATCAGCGCGAGGCGGCGCGTCCCGTGCTTCTCGCCGTGCAGGGTGACGATCACCTCCTTGCCCTCGCGCCACTTCTCCTTCTCATAGGTGCCGCGGTCCCAGATGGTCACCTCGCCGCCGCCGTACTCGCCCTTCGGGATGCTTCCCTCGAACCCGCCGTAGGCGAGCGGGTGATCCTCGGTCTGCACGGCTAGGTGGTTCTGCTTGGGGTCGGTGGGTTCGCCCTTGGGCAGCGCCCAGGAGACGAGCACGCCTTCGTGCTCCAGCCGGAAGTCGAAGTGCAGCCGGCGGGCGTGGTGCTCCTGGATGACGAACGTCGGCGGCCCGCCGGGCGGGCGCCCGGCGCCGTCGTCGAACGGTTCGGGTGTGCGGCCGGGGTCGCGCTTGGCGTTGTACTCCCGCAGCCGCGCCAGGCGCTCGGGAGTGGGCTCCAGCTGGGACAGGTGGCCGGCGGTCAGGCCGGCGAGCAGGTCGCCGTCGCGGGCGACCCGGTCCAGCACCTCGGCGTAGCCGAGCTGGCGCAGGCCGGGGTCGTCGAGCTCCTCCCACGTGCGGGGGGCGGCGACCGTCGGGTGCTCGCGGCCGCGCAGCGAGTAGGGCGCGACGGTCGTCTTGTTGCCGTTGTTCTGCGACCAGTCGACGAACACCTTGCCGGCGCGCAGCGCCTTCTTCATGTCGCTGACGACGAGGTCGGGGTGCTCGGCCTCGAGGTAGCGGGCCAGCTCGTGGGCCACGGCCGTCACGTCGTCGGAGCCCTGGCGCCCGTCGAGCGGCGCGTACAGGTGGATGCCCTTCGAGCCGCTGGTCACCGGCATCGGCGCCAGGCCCATGCCCTCCAGCAGAGCCTTGGCGTACCGCGCCACCTGCGCGCACTCGGCCAGCCCGGCGCCCTCGCCGGGGTCGAGGTCGAGCACCAGCCGATCGGGCGGCAGGTGTGCGCCCGCGCGGCCCACCTGCCACTGCGGCACGTGGATCTCCAGGGTCGCGGTCTGGCCCAGCCACGTGAGCGTCGCCAGGTCGTCCACCAGCACGTAGTCGTTCGCCGAGTGCTGGTGCTTGATCCGGTGCGTGCGCACCCACGAGGGGGTCGACGACTCGGCGTCCTTCTGGAAGAACACCGGGCCGTCCACCCCGTCCGGCCAGCGCTTGCGGGTGGCGGGCCGGTGCCGGACGTGGGGGAGCAGCACCGGGGCGATCCGGGCGAGGTAGTCCAGCACCTCGCCCTTCGTCGTGCCCGTCGCCGGGTACAGCACCTTGTCGAGGTTGCTGACGCGGATGCGGTGGCCCTCGACGGACACCGTCTGCGGGGCGGCCACGCTCAGAGCTCCGGTCCGATGGGCGCGACGCCCAGCTCGTGGACCAGCAGCAGGAAGGCGCGGGCGAAGGGGTGCATGCCGGTCTCCTTGCGCACGCGCTCCCAGTCGATCTGCTCGCGGAGCGCCCGCGCCATCGCCAGCAGGCGCGTGAAGTCGGCGAAGTGTTCGCCGAGCACCCGCATCTTCGCCGAGAGGATGTCGGTGGCGTCGAGGACGGGCATCCGGACGGCCAGCACCTCGAGCCGGTCGCTGCGCGCCAGCATCCCCGGGGTGACCGGCTCGCCGACCATCCGGAACAGCACGTCCACCAGCGCGCCGTGGTAGTAGGCCTTGAACAGCCAGTTCTCCGGCGGGTCGACGATCTCCAGGCCGGCCGCCGCGATGGCGACGCGGGCCCGCTCCGCGTCCTCCTCGCACACGGCGAAGTCGGCGTCGTGGCTCGGCTCGGGTGCGCCGCGCGCCCACGCGGCGTAGCCGCCGACGAGCGCGAAGGGCACCTCGGCCTGCTCGAGCGCGACCGCCGTCAGCCGGAGCGCGTCCTGGAGCGCCGCGCGCGGATCCATCAGTCGTGTCTACCCGACGGCGCGCGCTGTGGCACGTCGGAGGGCAGGATCGATCGAGTGCGGCTCGCGACCTTCAACATCCTCCACGGACGGTCGTTGGTCGACGGGAAGGTGGACGTCGCACGGTTCGGTGAGGCGGTGCGCCGCATCGACGCCGACGTGCTGGCGCTCCAGGAGGTGGATCGCGACCAGCCGCGCTCGCTCCAGGCGGACCTGACCACCGTGGCCGCGCGAGCCGGGGATGCGGTGGACCAGCGGTTCGTCGCGACGCTGCACGGCCATCCCGGCACGTGGACCGCGGCGACCGGCCGCGAGCAGCCCGAGGCCGCCGCGTACGGCGTGGCCCTCATGTCGCGGTACCCGGTGCGCTCGTGGCAGGTGACCGCGCTGCCCGCGCTGCCCTTCCCCGTCCCGGTGTTCCACCACGGGCGCCGTACGCCGAACCTGACGCGCGACGAGCCGCGGGCCGCGGTCGCCGCGGTGCTGGAGACCCCCGACGGGCCCTTCACGGCCGTCGCGACGCACCTGAGCTTCGTCCCCGGGTGGAACACGCGGCAGCTACGCACGCTGGTGCGGTTCTGCCGGTCGCTGCCGCGGCCCCTGGCGCTGCTCGGCGACCTCAACCTCGACGCGCCGACCGCGGCGCGCGCCACCGGGTGGCGTCCGGCGGCAGACGCACTGAGCTTTCGGTCGCCCGCGCAGACGCGGCAGATCGACCACGTCCTCGTCGTCGGCGACGTGGTGCCGGTCGGCCGGGCCGTCGCACTCGACGCGGGTGTCTAGGTCCATCGGGCG
>CAZBIO010000294.1:0-10807 GCA_964491965.1 uncultured Cellulomonas sp. | reverse complement strand
CGGCATCGACCCCGGCCTCACCGGAGCCATCGCGGCGCTGCGGTCGGTGGAGGCATGTGCAGCGCCGCGCAAAGCCTGTCGCCGTAGCAAAGGTCGTGCGCAGCGGAGTGCGTTGGGCGGTCTGCCCGGGATCTTCCGTCATTGCGTGCCTGTAGAGCATTCGACCGGGATCTGCGCTGCTGCGCACGGATGACATGATCGCCACCTTACGTCTGGTGAGATTCGGCAAATCTGAAACCGCAGACTGTGAGTGCCGGAGCTTGCCGGAAGGACCTACAAGCGACGGGCTGCCGTGGCGAGCCTTCGGAATCGCGCGTCTTCGGCGAGCCGTGGCGCAACCGTTCGAATCCGCTCCAATGCGGTCGAAAGATCCATCGGTATGGCCGCGCCGTCTGATGGGCCAATTGAGCGATCGAGCAGTCGCAGAAGCGCGTCAGCTTTTGCAGGAGTATCGATCGATGACAGGTCTTCATCGGTCCCAAATCCGAAGTCGATCATCGACCAGCAGTCCCACGGTTCAATGTAGCGCTCAACGGCATCTACCGCTTCCACGAATGCATCCCCTGTCACGACTGGAAGGTTTGCAAAGGACCGACTGACGCCGGCTGTGATTAGCGATATCTCGAGAGGCCAGACCTTTGCGAGAAAGGGAGCGGCCGCCTGCCGATAGGCAGTCGCGGACTTGGCACGGCGATCTGGGGCATTCATGGACGAATCGATCACGAACCGCCGAATAGCCTCCGCCCCGCTACTGCGAACCTCATCCTCAACGCTCCGCAGCATCTGCTGAATCCGAGCGTTCGCGACGGCAGGATCGCGGTGCTGTTGGAAGCTATGGAGACTTTCGATCACGAGGTTGAACACGAACATCTCCCGCGATTCGCGTGGGAGTCGCTTGTCGGTAACCCGTTCAGACATCGCATTGCCGATGGACTTCAGTACGCTGTTTGGTACCAACCGGCGTGAAATGGCCTGCCAAAGCGACAGAGCTTCTGTCGTCTCGGCGAGGAGCGGTGCGATCAGTTTTTCCTGCGTCCAGTCGCGGTCAGCGTTCAGGAAGTAGCCAATCTGCTCGATGAGTTCAAGGCGCCCGATGAGACCGGCGTGGCCTGTGGTGGAGATGATCTTATCCCGCATCGTGCGCAGGGGACCGTTGGACACAAAGGGTTGCGGGTCGACTCGCAATGAAGGGCACGTCGCCAAGAATCCATCGACAAGCTTCCCGATCGATGTATTGATAGTGTCGATTTCGGTCGGCCTATCATCGTCGGTCGTGGGAGCCATAGTGCTGAGGTCGATGGTCTCATCGACGCGACCCTGGGTGTTTGTCTTCTCGGCAGCGATGTCCCACAACCGCAGCCACACGGGGAACGAAGCCGGGATGCTCGCGAGCTGTGACTTCCAGCTCGCATACCAATGAGCGAGTCCATCGATCGACTGTTGCAGGATCTCTGTTGGAAGTCTTGAAATGAGCCCAATCACCCGCAGCGCCTCCGTGGGCAGATCCCTCACGGGCAGCTTATTGGACTGTTGCGGTGAATGCGCCCAGCCAAACAGCTCCCACACTTTCGGGTATGCCCCGACAGTTTCTGCGGCAGCATCAAAGTCTTCCAGCAACTGGAGGGCGTGGCCTGGCTGCTGGATCCATGCTTGCGCGCGTTCTGCCGGATCGTCATCCCACGCGCTACGTGGCGAGGAAATAGCGGCCTCTAGCGCCTCAAGCCGTGAGCGTCCGCTGATTGCGTCATATGTGGCGTCGGCGCTTGCTCCGGCCCACCTGACGACAAATCCCTCTGAAAAGCCTTCGTTGAGTTGGGTCATTGCGGCCACATCGGGGAACGCCGCCAGCTGAGAATCGAGCCATGCTTTGTCCTTCGCCGGCAGCGTGACGCCTGCAATCTCTAAACGTCGCAGTTCTCGGACGGCCCATTTCGTACGAAAGCGCTCGACGTCAGCGGGCTGAGCACTGCGGGGCCACTGATTGCGGGGTGGGCGCCGGCGTATGCGCGCGAGAATCGATGCCTGATCCTCGTGCGTGAGATCCTCAAAGCGCCGTGCTCGTAACTCGGACACCTCGGGATAGCGCACCAAGTCCCAGAACGTTCTCGCGTCGAGCGAGTTGAGGAACTCGGCGATATCGTCCGCTGTAGCATTCCGCGGATCACGCGCCATCGCGGCCCAAAGCCGTTGATAGACAGGCGACCCAGATGATCGCCAGCGGCGGACGAACCCAAGCCCTGTGTTAAGGTCGACTGCCAGCAGCCGCTCAACGACTGCATGCAGTAGTTTGACGGACGGAGCAATGCCTACAACGAACTTGTCTGGATCATCTCCTCCAGCGCGTTCAGCCGCGGGAACGTAGTAGACGCGGTGGAGCTGCCCAAGGTGCAAATGACCCCGTGAGTCGCCACCGATCCGCAGTCCGATATCAATGCCGTTCGTGACCGCGGATTCCAGCTGGAACGCAAGAGAGGCGAGAAAGGATGGTTCGTTGATGTCGTGCACCTGCACGACATTGAGATCGAGCAGGCGTCCGCTCCTGAGCCCTAGCGTGAACAAGTCCGCGATTTTGCGCGCGCGCTTCGGTGGCGGACTAATTCGCACTCGAAGCTCCGAAAGCGGCTCGACCTTGAGGCGAGGTGCGACCAACGCCACAATCGCTCCGATCAGTGCTCCGGATCGTTCCCCACTCCGGAGCCGCTGCCTGATGCGATAGGCCCCGACTCCTGAATCCGGCTCGATGTCCGGTGTGCTCCAACTTTCTTCGATCAGCCGCCAGGCTGATTTCCAGGGTTCAGCGAGCTTGCGGGCCTCTGGTCCTTCGAGCAGTTGGCGTATCGCCTTACGTTTGATGGCATCCTGCTCCTTGAGGCGGATTGCCCAGTCGATCGTGCCACGCTCAGCGAGACGGCGGTCGCAAAACAGGATCACGGCACGCAGGGCGGCATGATCCTCCTCATTGCTCGGATATGTGCCCGGGTTCATCGCGCCTGTTCTGTGGTCTCATAGATGATGTCGGTGATGGCATCAAGCCAGCCAGGCTCCGCGCCCCGCCTGGAGACAAGCACGGTGAGTCGAGCCCGCTCCTTGGCATCGCTCCGCCGGATTAGGTGATCGAAGAGGTCTCGATCGGCATCAGTCGCGGCCGCGCGGCGTGTGCTGACGATCCGTCGAATCTCAGCGTCGACGAGTCCTTTCTTGCCATTGACGGGGGAAAGGTCCGCCCAGCGCTCAAGTACGTTGGCCAGTGCAGCATGCTTGTTTGCCGAGTCGTAGTGGACGGGCGTGATGCTTCGACCGCGCCACTGCTCAAGCGCGACGTTGTCCACCGTGGCGTTGCCTCCGATGAACGTGAAGCGTTCCATCACATCGCGGAATCGCGTGCCGTCGGCCGCCACGGCGTTGAGCAGATACTTCATCGGCGCATCGTTGGCACTATATCCTACGAGAACAATGTGGAAGAGCCGAGCAGCGTCATAGATGAAATCGGGCACGATCCGGCGACGCATGTAGAACTCGCCAAAGTCCCGATCCGACACGATTAATTCGGATGCGCGGGCAGGGTTGCGATCGAGCACGCCGTGAATGTGAAACACACCAGAAAACTCTGGGCCATTCCCCGGCCGCGGGATGGTCCCGAGCGTATAGGTTTGCACGGCCGTGCCCTTTCTCTTGGCTTCTTCGAGCAGATGTTCGAAGTTCGTCGTCACAATCCTGACCACGCCGCCCCGGTCGGCCAGACGCATCAGAGCGCGATGGATGCGGGCGGGCTTCAGTCCCGCAGGTCGCAGTCTCGTTGCGATGGCCTGTCTGACACGGCTCGAGCCGCTTGCACGACCATCAAGTCGTCGTTCGAGCATGCCAAGCACGAGGTCGTAGTCGCCCGCGATGAAGTGCCGGACCTCCGCCGCCTGGTCATCGCGAAGGCTGCTGACGTCGGTGCTCCACTGATTGCATGCGCCAGATGGGATCTTCGACACGACGTTCCAAACGGCCGTGTCGACTTCGGCATACACATCCACTACCAGCCCACGAAAATCAGGCAGTCCGGCCGCACGAGACACCCCGGCGCCGGCCACGAACAGCACCTTGCCCTGGGCGTGGGCTAAAAGAAGGCGCTCTGGGATGGCCGGTAGATTCGCGCCGAGGAAAATGACCCGGTCCTTGACATCCGTGACGCGTGAGGCGCGGGAGCGGGCTCCCACATTCATTGCCATTTCCTTCGACGCTCCATCGAGCGGTGAAAACTATCAGCAGCGAAGCGCGCAACAACGGAGCCGATCACATCGCGAGGAGGAAGCCTGTGCGCGGCCGGCCAGCCGTGATGTCCGTCACGACCATCCGCATCTATCTCAGGATCGACGCAGCTGACGAAGGGCCAAAAGGTCAGCGGCACAGAGGAGAGAAATGGACTGCCATCAGCACCGGCCCAGTCAGCGCAGAATCGAGCCGACGATCAGTTGAATACTGCCATGACGTCCGCACATCACCGCGTTCGCGATTTCTTGTGCCTCGCGGTGGCGCTCTATGGATCTCCGATGAGGACGCCGCTCGCCGATTCCGCTCGCGCGGACAAGGCGTTCGCTGCCGGCGCCCGTTGGGCGTGATATTGCACCTACCGTAGAATTGCTTCCGCCGTCAATGAGGAAGGCTTCCCGCGTGCGGCACCGTCGAGGAACAACGTCTGACGACCCGGAACAGGAAAAGGTGCTCGAGCGCCGTTGCGCCACACCCGACGTGGGGCCTTTTGCGCCTCACGGCCTCAAGCCCGAGTCGGCGAGTTCCGCGCCTATGCTTCAGAGGATCGTCACCGGCGGTCAGGCCGGCGTGGACCGGGGTGCATTGGATGCTGCGCTCGATGCAGGGTTTCCTTGTGGCGGTTGGTGCCCGGCAGACCGCGTGGCCGAAGACGGCAGGATCCCCGACCGATATCCGGTCACTCCTCTGCCCGGCGCCGGCTACCGGCAGCGCACGCTTCGAAATGTGCAGGACAGCGATGCCACGGCGATTCTCTACTTCGGCCAGATCGAAGGCGGAACGCTCGCCACGCGCGACTTCTGTATCAGCGAGGGCAAACCGCTCGTGTGTATCAATGCAGAGGCGAGCAGCGCGGAATCCGCAGCGGACCAAGTCGTAGCCTTCATCGCCGCGCATCGCATCGCAACGCTGAGTGTTGCGGGGCCTCGGGCGAGTCGAGTGCCGTCAGGGCACGACTACGCCTACACGGTGATCCGCCGCGTACTGACTTTGAAGTGACAGAGCCGCGGCGCAAACCTGGGCCCGAACACGGTCGAGTGCTACTCAGCGGAGGGGGTTCTGCTCGCCTCCGTCACTGACTCCGTCAGTGCTCAGTGCAGTTGCACTGCTGACCGGCTTTACAGTCAACACGGCACACGCGCCACGACTCGCGGGGCGGCGTGTCGGCTTGCGGCTGCACAATGGTTAGGGCTGCTATCCGTTCGGGAACGCTGCTTGCCGCCGTGCCGGGTGCAATAGGTCACGTCTGGGGAGGGGCCGAACGTGCACAGCTCGCACGATAACGTAATCTCGTTTGCCGCCAAGCGGTCAGTCTGGCAGCCTCGCGCCAGGTCACGACAAGGGGGGTGCATGGACGCTTGGGTTCGTTTCATGGCGCCATTAGTGCCACAGACGGCCGGCGCGTTGATGAGAGCGATTGATCAACGATTGGCGCAGGGAGCCACTCACCTGCATCTGATGATCTCGTGCCCTGGCGGAAGTGTGTTCCATGGTCTCTCGCTCCACAATTTCCTGAAGGGCATGGGTGTAACAGTCTCGACGTATAACTTCGGCTCGGTGGACAGCATCGGGGTAGTAATTTTCTGTGCTGGTGCTCACCGCTACTGCGTTCCGAATGCGCGCTTCCATATCCATGGCGTCAAACTTGGCTTCAACGGGCAGATCCAGGTTGACGAGAAGGCGCTCGAAGAACACATCAAGCTGATGAAGACTGACTACACCAACATCGCCCGCGTGATTGCCGCCACCACCGGAAAAGAGGAGAAGGCTATCGTGAAGGCAATGAATAACCAGACTTCGCTGATGCCTGAGCAAGCGCGAGAGTACGGGCTTGTCCATGAGATTCGCTCCCAACTGGTGCCTGCACAGGCGGGGATGACGGTTATCTACGAGGATGGTTCTTCGTTCACTTACGGACCCGCCCCGGTTCAACAGGATTTTGCCGCTGTAACGCCCGTCACTGCGGTGCAGCCTGGGATGACAGGGGCTGTGGCTGAGACTTTCACGGGAACAGCTTTCGGCTACACGGGCAGTCTCGACAGCGCCTCATAACAGAAACGCCGCCGAACGCGATTGAGAAGAAAATGGCCCGCAGGGCGCGGACCTCTCGTGTTCCAGCGCGGCCCCTTCAGATGTCGTCGACCCACTTCGCGACGACGACACCGCAAATCTCAGCCGCCGCGTCGATGTGGTTGATATCTGCGGCGTGCTGATTTCCGTATGCCGCACGGAAGTAGTATCGACCACGCCTCGCAGCCTTGAGCTTGCGTAGCAACAGCTTGTTGTCCCGCGTGAGCACGATGACGGCATCGCCCGGCTCGGGGGCGACGTCCGGATCCACCAGTACGGCGTCACCGTGGCTCGATGGAGCCCGCGCCGAATCGCATTCGACACGCAACATGAATGCGCGCGGCCCTGTCGCTCTCATATACCCGATTCCCTCTCGTTGCGCTCACCTCCAGAGCGATCGAGCGAAATCGTGCTCAAGAACGCGATCCATATGTGGATATTTTGTTATGCATAAATGGATGGGCAGGAAACGCGGCCGACGCGCGCCTTAAGAATTGGCACGTATCGACTCTGGTCGACAAGACTGCGTCTGTCATCCAGGGACGAGCCTTCGATCCCCCCGTGCCAATGTGAAGAGAGACACCTACCTGGGGCTATTTAAGCTACAAGGTAGGACCCGCTCATGGCTGCATTGCTGAATTCTGCTCTTATGGTTGAAGGTACTGATTCTGCACCCGAAGGTGAGACGGTCGCCCGAAGGGCGGCCGGACACGAGTCCTCGAGTGTGCCGAACCCGGAAGTGGCCCCGACGGCCAAGCGTCGTCGCTTCTCGGGCGCCGAGAAGCGGCGGATTTTGCTCGAAGCGGATCGTTGCAAGAAGCCCGGCGAGATCGGGGCGCTGATGCGCCGTGAAGGCATCTACTCCTCGATGCTGGCGACCTGGCGCAAGCAGCGCGCGCAGGCCGAGCGGGCGGCACTGGCGCCGAAGAAGCGCGGGCCGAAGCCGGATGCGTCACTGGCCGAGCGACGCCGCGCCGAGCAACTGGAACGCGAGAATGCACGACTGCGCGGCGAGCTCGAGCGCGCGCACGTCATCATCGACGTGCAAAAAAACTTTGCACCTTGCTCGGGCTTCCGACAGCGGACGACTCGGACGAGCAGAAATGAGCGCTGCCTTGCACCAGCTCGAACCACAGATCGGCGTGGCCGCGGCCTGCGCGGTGCTGCATATGAATCGCGCCGGCGTGTATCGCGAGCGGGCCCGACTTCTCGGGCGGCCACGGCCCGCACGGCCGCCGCGGCCCCGACCGCCGTTGTCGTTGTCGCCGGCCGAGCAGGATGTACTGCTGGGCGTGCTCAACAGCGAGCGCTTCGCGGATGTGGCGCCGGCCACGGTGTATGCCACGTTGCTCGATGAAGGCCGCTATTACGGCTCGGCCCGCACCATGTATCGGCTGCTCGCTGCTCAGAATCAGACGAGCGAGCGCCGTCGTCAGCGAGTTCATCCGGCGTACGCAAAGCCGGAGCTGCTCGCGGTGCGGCCGCGGGAGGTTTGGTCGTGGGACATCACCAAGTTGAAGGGCCCGGCGAAGTGGGAGACGTATCACTTGTATGTCCTGCTTGACATCTTCAGCCGCTACGTCGTCGGCTGGATGCTCGCCGCGCGCGAGTCTGCCGAGCTCGCCGAGCAGCTCATCGCCGACACCATCGCCAAGCAGAACATCGCACCGGGCACCCTCACGTTGCATGCCGACCGTGGCACGAGCATGCGATCCAAGCCGGTCGCCGCCTTACTCGTCGACTTGGACGTCGCCCGGACTCACAGCCGGCCGCACGTCTCGGATGACAATCCGTACTCGGAAGCGCAGTTCAAAACGCTGAAGTATCGGCCCGACTTCCCGGATCGCTTCGGCTCGATCGAGGATGCTCGTGCTCACTGTCAGCAGTTCTTCTGCTGGTACAACACCGTGCATCGTCACTCCGGCATCGGGTTCATGACCCCTGAGTCCGTGCACTACGGACGCGCCGTTGCGATCACTCAGCAGCGCGCCCTGACGCTCGACGCCGCGTTCGCTGCGAATCCAAACCGCTTCAAGAACGTCAACCCATCGCCACCGGCGCTGCCTACGGCTGCGTGGATCAACCCGCCGAAAAAGGAACCCACATCGCCCATCACTACGCCCGGCTGCTCGCTAATCTCATGACACCAGGTGTCTCAAAGTCATTGACACGTTCCGGATCGGCACGAGTTTCAGAAACAGTTGGCTGTCCGTCGCTACGCGACGATCGCCGATACGAAACTGGCCGTCATGAGAGGATCTCGTCTCGTTTGAGCCTGATCATGTCGGCTCCAAGTCAGTCGACAGCTCGACTTTTGTTGTTAAAGGCGGCTAATGAGTTTCCGGAAGAACGGAGCTGTCTCGAGGTCGCCTGTCACCAAACCCATGCGTCCGTTTCGCTGTATTGCGAATGCCGAAGCGGCGCCATGTAGCGAATGGCGGGCGACGGCGTATGCCCACAGAAACCCGCCGAAGACGAATCTGTAGCCGCGCACGTTGGCAATGCGGACCTTGGTCGGCTGAATAACCACATCGGCAACGCGCCCCTCGAGGCGAAGACCTTTCATCAAACAGGGATACAGGCCCGGGTGTCCCGGATCGCTCCGAATTAGCATCCTTCGGATGTGTTCCTGGTGCGGCCCCAGCACGACGTTCTCGAAAAAACGATGTTTGGCACAGCCCGCTCGCCACAATATCGAAAGCTGAAAGAGTCTGAACTTGGTGTAGTCGATACCGCTCACCCACGTAATGCCGTGCTCGTTCGAATACTGCAGCTCAATACCGCCTTTTAATACGACGCGTGCGTACTGTTCCCAGGCGGAGAGCCGCGCTTCGCATGCGTCGCATAGGAGATATTCTCGCAATCCGCTCTGTTGGAAGCGTGCGCGATCCTCGCCGACTGTTACCTGATGGAAGCGATGCTTCTCATCGTACATCGCCTTATACAAGAAATCGGAGATGACGTGCGAGTTGCACAGCTCGCGGCGCTCGAGGCAGAGGGCGCATAGGTCGACGGGTCTCATATTCGAGGATTTTGCCTGCGCATGCCCCGAGCAGGCACTGGCGCGGTAATCTTTGCCGCTAGACTCCCGCGCGATGCTCGGAAAGATACACCCCTCGCGTTGAAGCTTTTTGGAGCCACCGTTCATGCGGTGCGCCGGATTCTTTGCCCGGCACGGCATGACGCTAGAGGATGTGCCCTCGTAAGCGCCGCACTCGCAAATTGGCCGCAATGAGCCGACAATTGGCGATGACCGTGGCGATCGCCACAGCATCCAGCTCCGCCGCCTCGGTTTTTCCGCAATGCCGTGAGCACGCGCGTCGTGATCGTCGTGTTCATGCCGCTCGTCGTCGTGTCTGGGTCGGCCACCACAGCTGCTCAATATTCTTTTGGCCCAGCCGTTCTAACGCCTCACGCAGTGGCTGCAGTGCGCCGCGCGTCAACGCGACCTCGACGCAATACGACATGCTCGCCGCGCGCACGAGGTCGCACACCGCATAGACGCCGAGCAGCGCGAGCCGCACGTCTTCGATGTCGCCCGCCGTGGGTGCTGCTGTCCGTCTGCGGGTGCGCTTCATCTTGTCACCGCGTTTGTGGTCGCGGGCAGCCTTGCGCGCGCTCACGTGTGCGTCCCCTGCAACGCATGGTCAACGGCGCTGTGTGCGCGTGCGAGCTTCTTGCAGGCCAGTTCGAGGCACATGCAGATCGGTCCGAGTTCCGGGCTCTCTTCGTGCGTGCGCATCGCAACTTCGATCGTCTCGACGAGCGCAATCGCACGCGAGAGGCGCAAGAGCGGGTCGTGATCGTCAGGACACTCGGGGATCGGGACCGGCTCACGCCGGGACTTCTGTTTGAAGGAGCGCGCTTTGCGAGCACGAGTAGAATTGCGGGGCTTGTCGGAACCCATGACTGCGTACCTCAGACGTACGTCGTTGTGGTAGGCCCGCGGCGGCGTCTCACCGTCGCTGCGGGCCGCTGATTGAACGCGTGAAAGCCGCTAACGTCCGGCCACCTCCGTTGCCAACACAAGGAGGAAGCGCGGACGCGCCAGATTGTGCGCTGTGGACTTGGTGTGGACTTGGTAGCCCGGCTTGGCGTGCAGACGGTCAGTGCGCGTCGTCTCAGGCAGCCGTGTAATAGCTTGATCCAGATTCGAATTCGACTGGTCGGGGTGAAGGGATTTGGGCTGTTCCTGCAGTTCACGCACGGCTTCGTGTGAGATAGAAGGGCATGCGAGGCCACCTTTGGAGGAAGCGATCTGCAATGGGTGCGCGGACGAAGTCGATGACCCGCCTATAGCACGCGGCGGCGCGGGTGATCGCGGCGCGCCACGGACCATTGCGCATTCCGGCCATGACGGACACCTGATCCGGTGATGGCGGACACCCTCGGAGCGAAGCGACGCAAGCAGGTGGATTACTCTACCGACTGTCCGTCATGGTTCAAGGCGGAGTATTCCTTGCGCATGGATTCGCGCGAG
>CAZBIO010000293.1:0-2565 GCA_964491965.1 uncultured Cellulomonas sp. | reverse complement strand
GTCGTGTCGGTGCTGGAACCTAGCCTGGTGCGGAGTCGTTCATGGTCCGGTCCCGGTACCGGCCGTGTGCCCGACCCCAACCCGCAGCACCTTTCACTGGGAGAGACGCGTGCTTCGACGACTGCTGTGGCGCTACCTGCGTCCTTACCGCTGGCTGCTGGTGGGCGTGCTGGCGTTCCAGTTCGCCTCCGCGCTGGCGATGCTCTACCTGCCGAGCCTGAACGCGGACATCATCGACAAGGGCGTCGCGCAGGGTGACACGGGGTACATCTGGCGCACCGGCGGCCTGATGCTGGCGGTCTCACTCGGCCAGATCCTCTCGGCGATCGTGGCGACGTTCTTCGCGGCGCGGGCCGCGATGCAGGCCGGTCGCGACATCCGTGACGACGTGTACGACCGGGTGAGCGGGTTCTCCGAGCGGGAGATCTCGCAGTTCGGCGCCGGTTCGCTGATCACGCGCAACACCAACGACGTCCAGCAGGTGCAGATGCTGGCGATGATGGGCTCGACGATGCTGGTCAGCGCTCCGCTGCTGGCGATCGGCGGCATCATCATGGCGCTGCGGCAGGACGTCGGGCTCTCCTGGCTGATCGCCGTCTCGGTGCCGACCCTGCTGCTGTTCGCCGGACTCATCATCAGCCGGATGGTGCCGCTGTTCCGGTCCTACCAGCTCAAGCTCGACGCCGTGAACCGGGTGATGCGCGAGCAGCTGACCGGTGTGCGGGTGGTCCGCGCGTTCGTCCGCGAGGTGATCGAGGCCGAGCGCTTCCGCGTCGCGAACACCGACATCATGGTGGTGGGCCGCAAGGTCGGATCGCTGTTCGTCGCCCTGTTCCCGCTGGTCATGCTGGTGCTCAACGTCACCGTGATCGGCGTGATCTGGTACGGCGGCATCGAGGTGGACGCGGGCGACGTCGAGATCGGGACGCTCCTGGCGTTCATGCAGTACGTCGGCCAGATCCTCATGGGCGTCCTCATGGCGTCCTTCATGACCGTGATGATCCCGAGGGCCGCCGTGTCCGCCGAGCGGATCAGCGAGGTGCTGGCCAGCCGTTCCACGCTGGTGGAGGCCGAGCACCCGGTGCGCGAGCTGCCGCGACCCGGCGAGATCGCCTTCGAGGACGTGACGTTCGCCTACCCCGAGGCCGAGCACCCGGTGCTCTCGGGGATCAGTTTCACGGTCCAGCCGGGGCAGACGATCGCGCTGATCGGGTCCACGGGCGCCGGCAAGACGACGCTCGTCTCCCTGATCCCGCGCCTGTTCGACACCACCGGCGGGACGGTGCGGGTCGGCGGGGTCGACGTGCGGGACCTGGAGATGGAGACGCTGTGGGCCGGCATGGGCCTAGTTCCGCAGCGCCCGTTCCTGTTCGCGGGCACGGTTGCGTCGAACCTCCGGCTGGGCAAGGAGGACGCCGACGACGGCGAGCTGTGGGAGGCGCTCGAGATCGCGCAGGCCAGCGGCTTCGTCTCCGAGATGGACGGCGGGCTGGAGGCGCGGATCGCCCAGGGCGGCACCAACGTCTCCGGCGGGCAGCGGCAGCGGCTGGCGATCGCGCGGGCGGTGCTGCGCCGTCCCAGCGTGCTGGTCTTCGACGACTCGTTCTCGGCGCTCGACCTCGCCACCGACGCGCGGCTGCGGCAGGCGCTGTGGCGGGAGCTGCCCGAGGTGACGAAGGTCGTCGTCGCGCAGCGCGTCTCGACCGTGACGGACGCGGACGCGATCCTCGTCCTCGAGGACGGCCGCATCGCCGGGCTCGGCACGCACGCTGAGCTGATGGAGACCAATCAGACCTACCGCGAGATCGCGGAGTCCCAGCTCGCGGTGGAGGCCGGCGCATGAGCGACCAGACGACGCTAACCGACGAGGAGAGGCTCGAGATCGAGGCGGGGGAACAGGCCCGCCTCGCCTCCGACACGTTCGGGGGCTCCGTCGCACCCGGCAAGGCGGACAACTTCAAGGAGTCGTTCGGCCGGATGATCGGGCTGCTGAGCCCGTACAAGCTGGCGCTGGTGGTCGTCACGATCATGGGCGCCGCCGGCGTGGTGCTGACGGTGCTGGCGCCGAAGGTGCTCGGGCGGGCCACCGACGTGGTGTTCGAGGGGGCGATCTCGCGGACCCTGCCCGCCGGCGCGACGGTGGAGCAGGTGATCGACGGGCTGCGCGCCGCCGGCCAGGACCGGCTCGCCGACATGGTGGCGGCGATGGAGAACCTGGTGCCGGGCGGCGGCATCAACTTCGACCGGCTCGGCCAGCTGCTCATGACCGTGCTCGCCCTGTACGTCGCCGGCGCGCTGCTCACCTGGGCGCAGGGCTTCATCATCAACGTCGTCATGGTCAAGGCCATGTGGCGGCTGCGCGAGCAGGTCGAGGACAAGATCAACCGGCTGCCACTGTCCTACTTCGACCGCGTGCAGCGCGGCGAGCTGATCTCCCGCGTGACCAACGACATCGACAACATCACGCAGACCATGCAGCAGTCGCTGTCGGGGGCGCTGACCGCGATCCTCACGGTGGTCGGCACCCTGGTGATGATGTTCTCGATCTCCTGGAAGCTCGCGCTG
>CAZBIO010000292.1:0-12077 GCA_964491965.1 uncultured Cellulomonas sp. | reverse complement strand
GCTCGTCCGTCAGCTCGCCGTCCGGGTAGAGCGCCGGGCCCGGCGGGAGGTGCGCGACGAACACGTCCGCGAGCACGTCCACCTGGTAGCCGGAGCGCGCCGAGACCGGCACGACGTCCGCCCACGGGCCGAGCGCGTCGATCGCCAGGAGGTGCTCGGCGAGCCGCCCCTTCCCGACGAGGTCCGCCTTGGTCGCGATCGCGACCACGGGCCGCGCCCGCTTCCCGCCCGACAGCGCTGCCAGCTCCGCGGCGATGAACCGGTCCCCCGGACCCACCTGCTGGTCGGCCGGCAGGCAGAAGCCGACGACGTCCACCTCGGTCAGCGTGTCCTTCACCAGGTCGTTGAGCCGCTCGCCGAGCAGCGTGCGCGGCCGGTGCAGCCCCGGCGTGTCGACGAGCACCAGCTGCGCGTCCTCGCGGTGCACGATCCCGCGGATCGTGTGCCGCGTGGTCTGCGGCCGGCCGGACGTGATGGCGACCTTCTGCCCCACCAGCGCGTTCGTCAGGGTGGACTTCCCGGCGTTCGGGCGCCCGACGAGGCACGCGAACCCGGATCGGAAGCTCATACCGGCCATGCTCGCACCGCCCACCGTCATTCCGACACGCCCGGTCGGTCGTCCACCCGGCTCGCGAGCACGGTGGCCAGGCGGCGGCGCCGGCCCTCGACCCGGTCGGCCACCAGGTGCAGCCCGTGGATGTCGCCCGACGAGCCCGGCAGCGGGACGCGCCCCAGCGCCTTGGCCAGCAGCCCGCCCGCGGTGTCGACGTCCTCGTCCTCGACCTCGAGGTCGAACAGCTCGCCCAGCTCGTCCCGGCCCAGCCGCGCCGGAACGCGGTACACGCCCCCGCCGAGGTCCTCCACGGCGGGGGCCTCCGGGTCGTGCTCGTCGGTCAGCTCGCCGACGATCTCCTCCAGTGCGTCCTCGATCGTCACGAGCCCCGCGATGCCGCCGTACTCGTCGACGACGATCGCCATGTGGCTGGACCCGTCGCGCAGCTCCCGCAGCAGCTCGTCGACGGGCTTGGACTCCGGGACGAACACGGCCGGCCGGGCAAGCGCGCCCGCCGGCGCGTCCCAGGCGTCGTCGTCGGCGTCGGTCCCGGGCTTCAGGCGCCGGACGACGTCCTTGAGGTAGACGACGCCGCGGATGTCCTCGATCGAGTCGCCCACCACGGGAACGCGGCTGAATCCCGAGCGGAGCAGCAGGTTCAGCACCTTGCGCAGGGGCGTGTCCTCGCCCGTGACGATCATGTCGGTGCGCGGCACCATCACCTCGCGCGTCAGCGTCTCGCCCAGCTCGAAGACGGACCGGAACATCTCTCGTTCCTCGTCCTCGATCGCGTGCGACTCGCTGACCCGCTGCACCATCTCGCGCAGCTCGTCCTCGTCCTGCTCCGGCGTCGTCGCCGCCGCCGGCCCGCGGCCGATCCGCCCGGCGACCGCCGACACGCGCGACAGCAGGCCCGACAGCACCGTGAGCGTCCGCAGCGGGTGGCGCCGGCCGATGCTGCGCGGGCTGACGCGCACCAGGAGGAACGCCAGGACGGCGCAGCCGGCCAGCGCGACGAGCAGCACCGCCCACCAAGGCCACGCCGTGCTGGCGACCGCCAGGGTCAGGCTGACCGTCGCCAGCATCTCCGAGACCAGGCGGACGAACGCGGCCGACGACGCCACGGACCCGGCGTGCTCGACGAGCCGCACGACGCGCAGCGCCGCGGGATGCCGCGCGGCGACCAGCTCGGTCGCCTGCGCGCGGGTCACGCGCTGGACGGCGACCTCGCCCGCCGACAGGAGCGCCGCGAGCACGATTCCCAGGACCGTCAGCGCGACGAGCAGGGCGATCGGTGGGCTCATCGGGAGGCGAGGAACGTCAGCAGCAGCGTGCGCTGGAGCGCGAACATCTCCTTCTCCTCGTCCGGCTCGGCGTGGTCGTACCCGAGGAGGTGGAGGATCCCGTGGACCGTCAGCAGCAGCAGCTCCTCGGCCGTCGAGTGGCCGGCGGCCCGCGCCTGCTGCGCCGCCACCTCGGGACAGAGCACCACGTCGCCGAGCAGCCCGGCCGCCGTCGGCTCGTCGTCGCGGCCGGGGCGCAGCTCGTCCATCGGGAAGCTGAGCACGTCCGTGGGTCCCGGCTCGTCCATCCAGCGCACGTGGAGGTCGGTCATCACCTCGGCGTCGACGAGCAGCACCGACAGGTCAGTCTGCGGGTGCAGGTGCATCTCGTCGAGCACGTAGCGCGCGAGCGCGGCGACCTCGGCCTCGTCGACGTCGACGCCGGACTCGTTGTTGACTTCGATGCTCACCGTCCGGCCTTCCCTGCGTTCCCCATCCGGGCGAAGGCCGTCATCGGCCGTTGTCCTCGTCGTACCGCGCGTACGCGTCGATGATGTCGCCGACGAGCCGGTGCCGCACCACGTCGGCCGAGGTGAGGCGGCAGAACGCGACGTCCTCCACCCCGGCGAGGATCCGCTCCACCACGCGCAGCCCGCTCGTCGTGCCACCCGGCAGGTCCACCTGCGTCACGTCGCCGGTGACCACCACCTTCGAGCCGAAGCCGAGGCGGGTGAGGAACATCTTCATCTGCTCGCTCGAGGTGTTCTGCGCCTCGTCGAGGATGATGAACGCGTCGTTGAGCGTGCGGCCCCGCATGTACGCCAGGGGCGCCACCTCGACGGTGCCGGCGTCGAGCAGCCGCGGGATCGACTCGGGGTCCACCATGTCGTGCAGCGCGTCGTAGAGGGGCCGCAGGTACGGGTCGATCTTCTCGGCGAGCGTGCCGGGCAGGAAGCCGAGCCGCTCGCCGGCCTCGACCGCCGGGCGGGTCAGGACGATGCGGTTGACCCGCCGCGACTGCAGCGCCTGCACGGCCTTGGCCATCGCCAGGTACGTCTTCCCGGTGCCCGCCGGGCCGATGCCGAACGTCACGGTGTTGGCGTCGATCGCGTCGACGTAGTCCTTCTGCCCGGACGTCTTGGGGCGGATGGTCCGGCCGCGGCTGGACAGGATGTTGAACGTCAGCACGTCCGCCGGCCGCACGGTGGTGGACTCGCGCAGCATCGCGATCGAGCGGGTGACCACCTCGGGCGACAGCGCGGTGCCGGCGGCGGCGGTCTCGACGAGCTCGTCGACCAGCCGGGCGACGAGGGCGACGTCGCCGGCGGGGCCGGCCAGGCGCACCTGGTTGCCGCGGACGTGGACGTCGACGGTCGGGAAGCCCGCCTCGACGGCGCGCAGCACCTCGTCGCGCAGGCCGAGCAGCTCGACCATCGGGACCTCGGCCGGGACCGTGATCCGGTGCTCGACGCGCGCCGGGGCGCCGGGAGTCGAAGGGGCCGGGTCTCCAGCGGCGCGGCGCGGCATGCGGGGGGCGGGGGTGGACTGGGCCATGGGGTCGGCTGGCGCCTGGGGCTCCTTCGGTCGGCTGAGACGCCATCCTACCTGGGGGGTTCCGACAAGCCCCCTGACCTGTGGGCCCTTCGTCCTGAGGCGGCGTCACCCGCCCGGCGCCAGACTGAACCGCGAGGAAGCCGGGCGACGGTGCACGGCTGATACGCGCGGAGGTGCCAACCGTGGCCAAGTACGTCCAGGACTTCGAAGAGGGCGACAAGGACCAGAAGGATCTGCTGGGCGGCAAGGGAGCAAACCTTGCCGAGATGGCCCGGCTGGGTCTGCCCGTCCCCTTCGGCTTCACCATCACCACCGAGGCATGTCGGTATTACATGCACAACGGTGCCAATGCCCCGGAGCTCGAGGGTGAGGTGACCGAGGCCCTGACGCGCATGGAGGGGAAGGCCGGTCGCACGCTCGGCAACCCGACCGAGCCGCTGCTCGTCTCGGTCCGCTCCGGAGCGAAGTTCTCCATGCCCGGCATGATGGAGACGGTCCTCAACGTCGGCCTCAACGACCAGTCGGTCCAGGGCCTCGCCGCCTACAGCGGCAACGAGCGGTTCGCGTGGGACTCCTACCGCCGCCTGATCCAGATGTTCGGCCGCACGGTCATGGGCATCGACGCGGACCTGTTCTCGGAGGCCCTCGACAAGGCGAAGGCCGTCAAGGGCGTCACGAACGACGTCGACCTCGACGCGGCCGACCTCAAGGAGCTCGTCGGCACCTTCAAGTCGATCGTCAAGCAGGAGACCGGCCGCGCGTTCCCGCAGGAGCCGCGCGAGCAGCTCGACCTGGCGATCGTCGCGGTGTTCGGGTCGTGGGACACCGAGCGCGCGCGCCTGTACCGCCGCCGCGAGCGCATCTCCGACGAGCTCGGCACCGCCGTCAACGTCGTCCAGATGGTGTTCGGCAACCTCGGCTCCGACTCCGGCACCGGCGTCGCGTTCACGCGCAACCCCGCGAGCGGCAAGGTCGGCGACTACGGCGACTACCTGGCCAACGCCCAGGGCGAGGACGTCGTCGCCGGCATCCGCAACACGATGTCGCTGCACGACCTCGGCGAGCTCAACCCCGCCGCCTACGCGGAGCTGCGCGCCGTGATGGCCCAGCTCGAGGCGCACTACAAGGACCTGTGCGACATCGAGTTCACCATCGAGAAGGGCAAGCTCTGGATGCTCCAGACGCGCGTGGGCAAGCGCACCGCCCCCGCCGCGTTCCGCATCGCCACCCAGCTGGTCGACGAGGGTGTCATCGACATGAACGAGGCGCTGTCCCGCGTCTCCGGCGCCCAGCTGACCTCGCTGCTCTTCCCGCAGTTCGCGCCGGGCTCGTCGGCCACCCTGCTGACCAAGGCGATGGCGGCCTCGCCGGGTGCCGCGGTGGGCCAGGCCGTGTTCGACTCCCCGACCGCCGTCGAGTGGGCCGCCCAGGGCAAGAAGGTCATCCTGGTCCGCCGCGAGACCAACCCCGACGACCTCGGCGGCATGATCGCCTCCCAGGGCATCCTCACCGCGCGCGGCGGCAAGACGTCGCACGCGGCGGTCGTCGCCCGCGGCATGGGCACCACGGCCGTCGTCGGCGCCGAGGCGCTGAGGGTCGACCCGGTCGCGCGCCAGTTCACGGTGGGCTCGTACGTGGTCCACGAGGGCGACCTCATCGCGATCGACGGCACCACCGGCGAGGTGTTCCTCGGCGAGGTTCCGGTGGTCGCGTCCCCGGTCACCACGTACCTGGAGCACGGCCTCGACGCCGCGCTGGCCCAGGCCGCCGACGAGGACACGGCGGAGCTGGTCAAGGCCGTCGACCGGATCATGACCCACGCCGACGCGTCCCGGCGGCTCAAGGTGCGGGCCAACGCCGACACGGCGGAGGACGCGAACCGCACCCGCAGCCTCGGCGCCCAGGGCATCGGCCTGTGCCGGACCGAGCACATGTTCCTCGGCGACCGTCGCGTGCTCGTCGAGCGCGTGGTCCTCGCGAAGGACGACGCCGAGCGCCAGGCGGCCCTCGACGCGCTGCTGCCGCTCCAGACGGCCGACTTCACGGACATCCTCCGGGAGATGGACGGCCTGCCCGCGACGATCCGCCTGATCGACCCGCCGCTCCACGAGTTCCTCCCCGACCTGACCGCGCTGTCGGTCAAGGTCGCGGTGGCCAAGGCGACGGGCACGGTCGACCCGCACGACGAGGAGCTCCTCAAGGCGGTCGAGCGGATGCACGAGGCCAACCCGATGCTCGGCCTGCGCGGCGTGCGCCTCGGGATCGTCATCCCGGGCCTGTTCGACCTCCAGATCCGCGCGATCAGCGAGGCCTACGCGGCCCGCAAGGCGGCCGGCGGCGACCCGAAGCCGGAGATCATGGTCCCGCTGATCGGCGGGGTCCAGGAGCTGCGCATCGTCAAGGACGTCGCCCTGGCGATCATGGCCGAGGTCGGCGCCAAGCACGGCATCACGGTCGACCTGCCAATCGGCTGCATGATCGAGCTGCCGCGCGCCGCCCTGACCGCGGGCACCATCGCCGAGGAGGCGGAGTTCTTCTCCTTCGGCACCAACGACCTGACGCAGACCACGTGGGGCTTCTCGCGTGACGACGTGGAGGGTGCGTTCTTCTCGCAGTACATGGAGGCCGGGATCTTCCCGGTGTCGCCGTTCGAGACGATCGACCCCGTCGGCGTCAGCCGTCTCGTCACGATCGCGGCCACCGAGGGCCGGGCCACGCGTCCGGACCTGCACCTCGGCGTCTGCGGCGAGCACGGTGGCGACCCCGAGTCGATCCACTTCTTCCACAGCGCCGGGCTGGACTACGTGTCCTGCTCGCCGTTCCGCGTGCCCGTCGCCCGGTTGGAGGCGGGTCGCGCCGCGGTCGTCACCGCGGGCAGCGACTCCCGCTGAGTCACCGCGGGCGGTCGGGTCAGGGCTGGGCCCGGCCGCCCGCGGCCTCACAGGACGACGAAGGGGCTCTCGCACCATGGCGGTGCGGGGGCCCCTTCGTCCTGCTCAGGACCAGCGGGACAGGCGCGTGGACAGGATCGCGAGCGCGGCAGGTCCGGCTGTGGACGTCCGCAGCACCAGCGGACCGAGGCGGACGGTGACCGCGCCGACCGCCGCCAGGGCCGCCACCTCCGCGTCCGAGATCCCGCCCTCCGGCCCGACGACGACGAGCACCTCGGCCAGCGAGCCGGGCTCGGGCAGGGGGACGTCGGCCAGCGGGGTCGTCGCCTCCTCGTGGAGCACCAGTACGGTTCCACCCGCCGCGACCACCGCGGACGCGCGCCGCGCCAGGGCGGCCGTGTCGACGGCCAGCTCCACGTGCGGGGTCCGCGCGCGGCGCGACTGCTTCGCCGCGGCGCGCACCGTGCCGAGCCATCGGGCGCGGCTCTTCGCCGCCCGCTCGCCGCGCCAGACGACCACGGACCGATCCGCCTGCCACGGCACCACGACGTCGACGCCGAGCTCCGTCGCGGCCTCGATCGCCAGCTCGTCGCGGTCGCCCTTGGCCAGCGCCTGCGCCAGGACCAGCGCGGGCGCGGCGGGCGCCTCGCGGCGGACCTCGTCGACGTCGAGCAGCACGCCCTCGGCCCCGACGTGCGCGACGCGGCCGAGCAACCGCACGCCCGCGCCGTCGACCACGTCCACGCGTTCCCCCGGGCCGCGCCGCTGCACCACGCCCGCGTGACGGCCTTCGGAGCCGTCCAGCAGGTAGCGCGTCCCCGGCGTCACGTCGTCGAGCGTCCCCGGCTCGGCGAGGAAGACCGGCGCGCTCATCCGCGGGCGTGCCGCGGGCTCGCCGGACGCACGCCGGCAGTGCGGAACTCGCCCGCCCCACCCCGGCGACGGGCGCGTCCGCTGCCGCTCATCGGCCGGACAGCTTGTCGCGCAGCCGCGCGAACACGCCCGGGTTGGCGGCGGCGAGCCGCGCCTCGGGCCGCTCCTCGCCGCGGAGGGCCGCGAGCCGCCGCAGCAGCTCCGCCTGCTCGTCGTCCATCGCCGTGGGCACCTGGACGTCGATGTGGACGTTCAGGTCCCCGCGGCCGGCTCCGGACAGGTGCCCAATCCCCAGGCCCTTGAGCACCACCACCTGCTCCGGCTGCGTCCCGGGTCGCAGGTCCACCTCCTGCGGGCCGTCCAGCGTGTCCATCGTCAGCACCGTGCCCAGCGCGGCGGCGGTCATCGGCACCTGGAGGGTGGCGTGCAGGTCGTCGCCGCGGCGCACGAACACCTCGTGCTTGCGCTCGCGGATCTCCAGGTAGAGGTCGCCCGCGGGCCCCCCGGCCGGGCCGACCTCGCCCTGGCCGGTCAGCTTGATGCGCGTGCCGGTGTCGACGCCCGCCGGGACGTCCACGCCCACCGTGCGGCGCGTGCGGACCCGCCCCTCGCCGGCGCAGTCGACGCACGGGTCCGGGATCACGGTCCCGAATCCGTGGCACGCGGCGCACGGCTGGCTGGTCATCACCTGGCCCAGGAACGACCGGGCGACCCGCTGCACCGTGCCGCGGCCGCCGCACACCGAGCAGGTCTGCGGCGACGTCCCCGGCCGGCAGCACGTGCCGCCGCACGTGGGGCAGACGACGGCGGTGTCGACCGTCACGTCGCGGTGCGCCCCGAAGGCCGCCTCCGCCAGGTCGATGTCGAGGCGGACCAGCGCGTCCTGGCCTCGTCGGGCACGGGGCATCGGACCGCGCTGGCCGCCCCCACCGGTGGCCGCGCCGAAGAACGTCTCGAAGATGTCCTGGAAGCCGAACCCGCCGCCGAAGCCCCCACCCGGCGACGACGGGTCGCCGCCCAGGTCGTACGCGCGACGCTTGTCCGGGTTGCCCAGCACGTCGTACGCGCGGGAGACGTCCTTGAACCGCTCCTCGGACGACGGGTCGTTGCCGGCGACGTCGGGGTGCAGCTCCCGCGCCAGCCTCCGGTAGGCCTTCTTGATCTGCTCCGGCGTCGCGTCGCGCGGCACACCGAGGATCTCGTAGTAGTCCGCCATGCTCTCTTCCTCGACCCCGGCCTCGTCAGCCGGCCAGGATCCGGGTCAGGTACCGGGCGACGGCGCGCACCGCCGCCATCGTCCCCGGGTAGTCCATGCGAAGCGGGCCCAGCGCGCCCACGCGCGCGACGCCCGCTCCGTCCCCACCGTACGGGCTGGTGACGATGCTCGCCTCGACCAGCCCCTCGTGCTGAGTCTCGCGGCCGATCCGTACCGCGACCGACGCCTGGTCCTCCGACATCTCGGACAGCAGGCGCAGCAGCACCACCTGCTCCTCGAGCGCCTCGAGCACGGGGCCGATGCTCCGCGAGAAGTCCGCCTCGGCCGTGCGGGCGAGGTTCGCGGTGCCCGCGACGACGACGCGTTCCTCGCGCTCCTGGGCCAGCGTCTCCTCGACCACCTCGACCACGGCGCGCACCAGGGGCGCGGCGTCGCGCGGCAGGGAGTCCACCAGCCCGGTCAGGGCGGCGTCCAGCTCCGCGAGCCGCCGGCCGGCGGCCGCGACGTTGAGCCGCGCGCGCAGCTCGCCGACCACGACCTCGTCGACGTCGCCGGCCAGCTCCAGCGTGCGCTGCTCCACCCGGCCGGTGGTGGTGATGATCACCACGAGCAGGTGACGGGCGCCCACCGGCACCAGCTCGACGTGCCGCAGCGCCGAGCGCCGCAGCGACGGGTACTGCACCACGGCGACCTGCTGCGTCAGCTGCGCCAGCAGGCGCACGGCACGGTCGATGACGTCGTCCAGGTCCACCGCGTCCTCGAGCAGCGTCGAGATGGCGCGCCGTTCCGCGAAGGAGAGCGGCTTGACCTCCGCGAGGCGGTCGACGAACTGCCGGTAGCCCTTGTCCGTCGGCACGCGGCCGGCCGACGTGTGCGGCTGGACGATGTACCCGGCGTCCTCGAGGGCGGCCATGTCGTTGCGGATCGTCGCGGGCGAGACGCCAAGGCGGTGGCGCTCCGTCAGCGCGCGCGAGCCCACCGGCTCGCGCGTGGCGACGTAGTCCTCGACGATGGCGCGCAGCACGTCGAGCCGCCGGTCCTCGCTCGTCATCGTCCCTCCCGCCCCGGTAGCACTCGGACGCCTAGAGTGCCAATCCTACGACTCGCACGTGCGCGGTCCCCGAAGGCTCCGGCCAGGCGTCGTAGGGTCCCACCGATGATCGGCAGCGACCGCTACGGCCCCGACGTGCTGTCGGGGCCGTCCGACCACCGCCGCTCACGCCCGGTCTCCCGTCCCCAACCCGCCGAACCCGGGCTCGTCGTCGAGGACGTCACCACCGGATGGGTCGGCGCCGTGGTGCACGTCGAGAAGTCGGGCGGCCAGCACGTCGTGGTGCTCGAGGACCGGCACGGCCGCACGCGGACGTTCCCGCTCGGCCCCGGGTTCTGGGTGGACGGCGAGCCGGTGGTGCTGACGGCGCCCGTCGCCGCCACCGCGCCCACGGGGCCGGCCCGCACCGCCTCCGGCTCGCGCGCGGTCGCCGGCGCAAGGGCGCGGGTGGCGCGCGGCAGCCGGATCTGGGTGGAGGGCAAGCACGACGCCGAGCTGATCGAGAAGGTATGGGGCGACGACCTGCGGGTCGAGGGCGTGGTCGTCGAGCCGCTCGACGGCGCCGACAACCTCGTCGAGGCCGTGCGCGCGTTCGCCCCCGAGCCCGGCCGGCGGCTCGGTGTGCTCGTCGACCACCTGGTCCCGGGCAGCAAGGAGCGCCGCATCGCCGACGAGGCCGTGCGCGCCGCGCCGCGCGGGACGGTGCTGGTGCTCGGCCACCCGTACGTCGACGTGTGGCAGGCGGTGCGGCCCGAGCGCCTCGGCCTGTCGGCCTGGCCCGTCGTCGAGCGCGGCACCGAATGGAAGGTCGGCATCCTCCGCGCGCTCGGCTGGCCCGCCGACGACGAGACCGCGGTCCGCCGTGCCTGGGCGCGGATCCTCGGCTCGGTGCGGACCTACGCCGACCTCGAGCCGTCGCTCCTCGGCCGCGTCGAGGAGCTGATCGACTTCGTCACCGCGTGACTCAGGCCGGCAGCACCGGCTGCTCGCCGAGCAGCCGCCGGTACAGGTAGGCGGTCGCGAGGAGCACGACCGGCGCCGCGACGAAGAAGCCGACGCCGCAGGCGATGAACCCCGCCAGGATGATGAGGATCTCCAGCAGGAAGAACACCAGCGTGGTCGACACGTTGCGGATCACCAGGTCGATGCTGCCGCGGATGGAGTCCACCGGTGCGAGCCGCCGGTGGATCAGGAAGAAGTAGGCGAACATCAGGAAGAACTCGATCGCCAGCGACACCAGCTGGCCGATCCCCGGGATCCAGCCCACCAGGCCCGCGACGATGTGGATCGCCGCGATGAGCAGCGCGAGGATCGCGACCGGGCCGGCGTTGGTGAACCGGAAGAAGTCTCCGAAGCCGGGGCGCCGCCCGTAGGTGACGTCGATCGCGTTCCGCACGAACGTCGCCACGATGAAGGCGACGACGAACGCGCCGGCGACCGTGACCACCACGGAGCTGACGTGGAAGCCGATCGAGAACGGCGAGCGGCCGTCGGGGGTCACCACGTCGCCCCACCCGCCGAAGATGACCGAGACCAGGCTGAGCACGGCGGCGGCGATGATCGCCCACACCACCATGGCCCCGATGAACACGCCGGCCACGCGGCCGAACGCCTTCCACCCGTCGGACAGGGCCACGCTCCACACCGACGGCTCCGCGGGCGGGCGGGGGCCGTATCCCGGCGGCGGCTGGTAGCCACCGGGCGGCGGCGGGTAGCCGGGCGGCGGGGGCGGGTAGCCCGGCGGGGGCTGCTGGTACCCCGGCGGCGGGTAGCCGGGCGGCGGCTGGGTGCCGGGCGGCCGTGCCTCGCGGGGCGGTTCGTCGGGAGTCGGTTCCTCGCGGGGTGGCTCGCCACCGGGCGTGGTGCTCATCGCCTGTCCTCCTCGCCGTCAGGTGCGACAAGTCCACTGCCAGCGGCTCCACCACGCAACCGGTCGGCGGCGGACCCGGGCGCGGCGGGCACCGCGGCGACACACGGACACGTCGGCCCCAATCGGGCGCGCCGAGCGCGACCCACTACTACTGTTCCCGCCAAGATCGCGGCACGCGGTCCCTACCGAAGAAGGCTGGAGTCATGAGCACCGTCCCACCCGATGGCCCCACGCAGCCCGCTCCCGAGCCGCAGGGCCCCGCCGTTCCGCCGCCGGACCAGCCGACCGCCGGCGCGCCGGCGACACCTCCCCCGCCGCCCGGTTACGGCCCTCCGTACGGCGGGCCGGCCACCCCGCCGCCCTACGCCGCGGCGCCGCCGCCCGCCTACGGTCAGCCGGGCTACGGCCAGCCCTACGCCCCGATGCCGATGAACCCGAGCGACGAGCGCCTCTGGGGGACGCTCTCGCACATCGGCGGCATCATCACCAGCTTCATCGCCCCCCTGGTCATCTGGCTCGTCTTCAAGGAGCGGAGCCGCTTCGTCGACGACCAGGCCAAGGAGGCGCTGAACTTCCAGATCCTCGTGACGATCGCCTACATCGTCGGAGGGATCTTCAGCTTCCTCATCTTCCCGATCGTGCTCATCTTCGCCGCGTGGATCCTGACGCTGGTCTTCGGCATCTCGGGCGGCATCGCGGCCAACAAGGGCCAGGCCTACCGCTACCCGATCAACTGGCGCATCATCAAGTGATCACCATGTGAGCCAGCGGCCGGGGGCCGGGACC
>CAZBIO010000291.1:0-18857 GCA_964491965.1 uncultured Cellulomonas sp. | reverse complement strand
TGTCCCGACGAGCCCACGCGGCGGGCGGCGTGACCGGTCCGGCGCGCATAGGGGCCGGCGCGTTCGCCGTCGCGGCCCGCGGGCGCGCGGGCGACGTCCCCGTCATCGACCAGCTGGACCACGACCGGGCGGGCGCCGAGGCGCTGGTCGCCGCCCGGCCCGCCGCGGTGCTCAACGCGTCCCCCTCGATCTCAGGCCGCTACCCGGCGCAGGGTCCCCAGGTGCTCGTCGCGGCGGGGGTGCCGCTGGTCGACGACCTCGGCCCCGATGTCCTGGGCGTGCCGGACGGCCACGTGCTGCGGCTCGACGGCGCCGCCGTCTACGACGGGGGCACGTTGCTCGCCGAGGGCGAGGTGCAGACCGCACAGTCCGTCGCCGAGGCGATGGCGGCGGCGCGTGCCGGGCTGGCGACGCAGCTGGAGTCGTTCGCCGCGAACGCGATCGGGCACCTGAGCGCCGAGCAGGGGCTGCTGATCGACGGCGCCGGCGTGCCCGAGCTGCGCACCGCGATCGCCGGACGCCCCGTGCTCGTCGTCGTGCCGGGGGAGCAGGCGGGACGGGACGTCGAGGCGGTCCGCGCGTACGTGCGCGAGCAGCGGCCCGTCCTCGTCGGAGTCGACGGTGGGGCGGACGTGCTTCTCGCGGCCCGGCTGGCGCCGGACCTCGTCGTCGGAGACCTGGAGAACGTCTCCGAACGCGCGCTGACGAGCGGAGCCGAGCTGGTGCTCCGCGTCCGCCGGGACGGCCAGGCCCCCGCGCGCGACCGCCTCGACCGGCTTGGGGTGGCGTACGCGACGATGACCGCGGGCGGCACAGCCTCGGACGTCGCGCTGCTGCTCGCCGAGGTGCGGGGCGCGGAGCTCGTCGTCACCGCCGGCGCGCGCACGGGGCTGCTCGACCTGCTGGACGCGGGACGCGAGGCGATGGCCGGCACCGTGCTGACGCGCCTGCGCGTCGGGGCGACGCTGATCGACGCCCGCGCGGTGGCGCAGCTGTACCGGCACCGGATCGCCACCGGGCAGATGGCGCTCCTGCTGCTCGGCGGCCTGCTCGCCCTGGCGGTGGCGCTCGCCGTCACCCCGGCCGGCCAGGACCTGTACCGGGCGCTCGGCGACCGGCTGGCGGATCTCGCCGGCTGGGTGGCGAGCCTGTTCTAAGGAACGTCGTGATCGACTTCAGGTACCACCTCGTCTCGCTCGTCGCGGTGTTCCTCGCGCTGGCGGTCGGGGTCGTGCTCGGCGCCGGGCCGCTGCGCGAGGCGATCGGCGCGGGCGTCACCGGCGAGACCGCCGACCTGCGCCGGCAGGTCGACGACCTGACCACCGAGCGCGACGCCGCCGTCGCCGACCGCGACGCAGCGACCGCCGCGCTCGACGCGGCGGGCGGCGGGCTGCTCGACGGCGTGCTGCCGGGGTACCGGGTGGCCGTCGTCACGCTCGGCGAGGTGGGCGACGAGACGCGGGCGGCGCTCGACGAGCGGTTCGCCCAGGCCGGCGCGTCGGTCACCGCGCACGCCGCGCTCACGGCGGCCTGGACGGATCCCGAGCAGCGCTCCTTCCGGCAGGGCCTGGCCGGATACCTCCTCGACTACCTCGACCCCGCGCCGCCCGCGGAGGCGGGCCTCGACGCCGAGCTGGGGCAGGCCCTGGTCCAGGGGCTCACCGCCGCCGACCCGGCGAACCCGGACGCGCCGAGCGAGAACGCGTCGCTGCTCCTCGAGCTGCTGACCACCGGGGAGTCCCCGCTCGTCACGCTCGACGCGCCGGACGGGACACCCGCGGACGCCGTGGTGGTGCTGGCGACGGCCGCCGGCGGCGACCAGGACTCGTCGGCCGCGGTGATCGCGCTCCTGCGGGCGGCACAGGACGGGGCTGACGGCGCGGTGCTCGTCGAACCCGCGGGCGGCCCCGGACCGCTCGTCACCGCGGTGCTCGCCGACTCCGGCGCCGGCGACCTGGCCACCGTCTCGGGGGCGGACGGGGTCGCCGGACAGCTCGCGGCACCGCTCGCGCTGGCGCAGCGCATCGGCGGCCAGGCCGGGCACTACGGCACCGGGACCGGCCTGGAGCCGATGCCGCCGCGCACCGTCGCCGGCCCGCCGGACCGCGCCCCCGCCGCGCCGTAGGAGGGGCGCGTCCCCGGGCCGCCGGAAGGGCGTCTGTTAGGCTGGAGGCCCGTGATGGATCGCGCGCATCGACTCTCCGGGCGGTCGGATTTCCTGACCCGGCACATCTTCGTCACCGGGGGCGTCGCCTCCTCACTGGGCAAGGGCCTGACGGCCAGCAGCCTCGGTCGGCTCCTTCGATCCCGCGGTCTGCGGGTCCAGATGCAGAAGCTCGACCCGTACCTCAACGTCGACCCCGGGACGATGAACCCGTTCCAGCACGGCGAGGTGTTCGTCACCGACGACGGCGCCGAGACCGACCTGGACGTCGGCCACTACGAGCGGTTCCTCGACGTCAACTTCCTCGGCTCCGCGAACGTCACCACGGGCCAGGTGTACTCGTCCGTCATCGCGCGCGAGCGGCGCGGCGAGTACCTCGGCGACACGGTGCAGGTGATCCCGCACATCACCGACGAGATCAAGGCGCGGATGCGCTCGCAGGCGGGCGACGACGTCGACGTGATCATCACGGAGATCGGCGGCACGGTCGGCGACATCGAGTCGCAGCCGTTCCTCGAGGCGGCCCGCCAGGTGCGCCACGAGCTGGGCCGCGCCAACGTGTTCTTCCTCCACGTGTCGCTGGTGCCGTACATCGGTCCGTCCGGCGAGCTCAAGACGAAGCCGACGCAGCACTCGGTCGCCGCGCTGCGCAGCATCGGCATCCAGCCCGACGCGATCGTGCTGCGGTCCGACCGCGAGGTGCCGGACGCGGTCAAGCGCAAGATCGCGCTGTTCTGCGACGTCGACGTCGAGGGCGTGGTCAACGCCAAGGATGCGCCGAGCATCTACGACATCCCGCGCGTGCTGCACTCCGAGGGCCTCGACGCGTACGTGGTGCAGCGCCTGGCGCTGCCGTTCCGCGACGTCGACTGGAGCGGCTGGGACACGCTGCTCCACCGCGTGCACGAGCCGAAGCACCAGGTCGAGGTGGCGCTCGTCGGGAAGTACATCGACCTGCCGGACGCGTACCTGTCCGTCACCGAGGCGCTCCGCGCCGGAGGCTTCCACCACGACGCCCACGTGAAGATCCGCTGGGTGACGTCCGACGACTGCCAGACGCTGGCCGGTGCCGACGCGGTGCTGGGTGGCGTCGACGCGATCGTCGTGCCCGGTGGGTTCGGCGTGCGCGGCATCGAGGGCAAGGTCGGAGCGCTGCGCTGGGCGCGTGAGAACAAGATCCCCGCACTGGGCCTGTGCCTGGGCCTGCAGTGCATGGTCATCGAGTACTCGCGCAACGTGCTGGGCCTCGAGGGCGCCTCGTCGAGCGAATTCGACCCCGACACGCCGCACGCGGTCATCGCGACGATGGCCGAGCAGCTGGCGATCGTCGAGGGCGAGGGCGACATGGGTGGGACCATGCGGCTCGGCGCCTACGAGGCCGTACTGACGCCCGGCACGATCGTCCATGAGCTCTACGGCGAACAGAAGGTGTCCGAGCGGCACCGTCACCGCTACGAGGTGAACAACTCCTACCGCGACAAGCTCGAGGAGGCCGGCCTGGTGATCTCCGGCGTCTCGCCGGACACGTCGCTGGTCGAGTTCGTCGAGCTGCCGCGCGAGACGCACCCGTACTACGTCGCCACGCAGGCGCACCCCGAGTTCAAGTCCCGGCCGACCCGCTCGCACCCGCTGTTCCGCGGGCTCGTCGGCGCCGCGCTGGAGCACCGGGCCGCGCTGCGATGACGGCGCCGCGCGACGCCGCGGCCACCCGGCCCGTCGTCGAGCACACGGTGCTGCACAAGGGTCGCGTGTTCGACCTCGTCGCCGACCGGGTGGACCTCGGCGGCGATCCGGTGGTGCGGGAGTACCTCGCGCACCCGGGCGCCGTCGGGGTGATCGCCCTGGACGACGACGACCGCGTGCTGCTGCTGTCGCAGTACCGGCACCCGGTGCGCCGCGAGCTGTGGGAGCCACCGGCGGGCCTGCGCGACGTGCCCGGCGAGCCCGAGGTCGACACCGCCCGGCGCGAGCTGGCCGAGGAGGCCGACCTGGTCGCCGAGCGCTGGTGGCGGCTCGTCGACTTCTACGTGTCGCCCGGCTCGTCGGGCGAGCACATCACCGTGTTCCTCGCCCGCGGGCTGACGGCGGTGCCGGAGGCGGACCGCCATGTGCGGGTGGACGAGGAGGCGTCGATGGTGCCCGTGTGGGTGCCGCTCGACGAGGCGGTCGCCGGCGTGCTCGACGGCACGCTGGCCTGCCCGACGACCGTCGTGGGCGTGCTGGCGGCCGCGGCGGCGCGCTCGCGCGGCTGGTCCTCGCTGGAGCCGGTGGGCTAGTCGCGGCCGGCCCGGGGGCCGTGGTGGCCGCCCTTGTCGTGTCCGTACGCGTTCCCGTGCTGCCCCCGCACGTGACGCAGGCACGCCGCGAGGGGCCCCGCGGTCTCGTCGTCCGGGCCCGTCGCCTGGTGGCAGGCCGCGCGGCGGACGCCGTCGGGGGCCGTGGGGTCGTCGAGCGCCCACGACAGGTCGGGGATGGTCACGACGATGGGGACGGTCACGGAGACGATCCCGGCCGGTGGCGGCGCGGGCTCCCGGTGGCGCCCCGGCGCGGCGGCCATCGCCGATCGCACCTGGTCCCAGGTCACCTCGTCGTCGTCGCCCGCGCTCGGCACCGCCGTGGCAACGACCACGGCGACCGCGAGGGCGGCGACTGCGGCTAGCGGGCGAATCATGCCCTCTTCGATCGGCATGCCGTGGACGGTCGCTGAGCAATCCGAGCCCGCGGGATGCGCTTGCTCGGCGCGACGGGCCTCCGGTGGGGTCGTCGCGACGGGCCGTCAGGCCGCGGCCTCCCCGGGGATGCCGGCCACCTGTTCGACGACCTCGCGGGCTGGCGCGGGACGCCGCAGGCGCAGCGTGCCGACGAACAGCGTCAGGTACGCCACCAGCAGCGCGGCGCCGAGCATGTGGAGGTTGACCAGCCAGATCGGCAGGTGGGTGAACACCTGGACGTACCCGACGAGGCCCTGCGCCAGGGTGGCGCCGATCAGCCGGTACCCGGCGGCCAGCGGGACGCGGGGGTCGGGGTCGGAGGGCGTGGCCGAGGTGGCCGGCGCGGCGGGCTGTGCCGCAACGTGTCGCACGGCGCGCTGCAGCAGGTAGATCGTCATCGCGAGGAGCGCGAGGAACACCCAGACGGCGGCGGCGTGGGTGCGCGCCATCAGGTAGGGGTCGACGGCGAACCGGTACCCGACCTCCTCGTCGCCCGAGTGGGGCCCCGCCCCGGTGGTGACGATCCCGAGCACCAGCACGACGACCCCGACGGCGACCAGCCCGACGGTGAGGATGCGCACCAGGCGGTCCACGGCCGGCACCGGCCGCCGGTCGCCCTCGCGGGTGCGGATCCACAGCCACGCCGAGGCCGCGATGAGCAGCAGCGAGATCCCCATGTGCCAGCCGACGACGGCGGGCGGCAGCTCCAGCTTCACGGCGAGCATGCCGACGACGGCCTGGATCAGCACCCCGACGAGCGGCACCCAGGCCAGCGCGCGGTAGGTGACCGGCCGGGTGCGGTCGGTCCCGGCGAACAGGACGACGGCGATCGCGATCACCACGAGGATCACCGTGATGGTGCGGTTCCCGAACTCGACGAACGCGTGGTACGAGGTGGCGGGGTGCAGCTCCGGCGTGAACTGGCCGGGCTCGCAGCTGGGCCACGACGAGCAGCCCAGGCCCGACGCCGTCAGTCGCACCGCGCCGCCGGTGACGACGATGACGACCTGCGCGACGAGGTTGGCGAGCACCGCGCGGTCGCGCCAGGTGGGGCGCAGGCGGTCGAGGACGGAGTTCGGCGCGCTGGTCACGGCACCCAGGGTAGGGCTCCGGGACCTTCGGACCGTGCGAGACGGCGAATGCCGTGCGGGGAGAACCGTGCGGTCAGGTCCAGCGGAACCAGCGGCCGGCGCCGGCAGCCAGCAGCGCGGCCCACCCGGCCAGGATGCCGAGCGCCCGCCCGTCCCACGCACCGTCGAGCAGCGCGCCGCGCAACCCATCGCCGAGCGCGCCCGAGGGCAGCCAGCCGACGAGCTCCGCCAGCGGCGCGGGCAGCACGCTCGCCGGGAGCACCACGCCGCCGAAGGCGAGCACGACGAGCACGAGGTTGGCCAGCGCGATCACGGCCTCGGCGCGCACGCGCCCCGCGGCGAGGAGGGCCGCCGCGCCCCAGGCGACCGTCCCGATCAGCCAGGCGACCACCGCCCCGGGGATCCCCGTGGCGGCCGGGTGCCAGCCGAGCGCGAGCGCCGCCCCGCCGAGGACCACCACCTGCGCCACCTGCACGATCAGCACACCGAGCAGCTTGCCCGCGAGCAGGCCGCCGGGGCCCAGCGGCGTGGTCGCGAGGTGGCGCAGCACGCCGTTGCGCCGGTCGAACGCGGTGGTGATGGCGGGGGAGGTGAACGCCGAGCTCATCAGGGCGAAGGCGAGCACGCCCGGCGTCAGGAGGTCGATGCGCGCGGCTCCGCCGGTGTCGAGCTCGACGAACGTCGCGCGCGACAGGCCGATCAGCAGGATGAGCGGCAGCAGGACGGTCACCATCACCTGCTCGCCGTTGCGCAGCACGGCCCGCGTCTCGAAGCGCGCCTGGGCCCGCACCCGCTGCCACACCGGCGCCGCGTCGATGGGTTCATGCGTGGTCGATAGCTGGAACTGTCGACGCGGCGCGGGACCATCGACGCGGCGAGTGGGGTCGGTCATCGCAGCGCCCTCCCGGTGAGGTCGAGGAACACGTCCTCGAGGGTCCGCTGGGCCAGGTCGAGCCGCGTCAGCTGAATCCCCTCGTCGGCCAGCGCGCGCGTCACCGCGGCGACGGCCTGCGGCGTGACCGGGCCGACGGAGGTGCAGGCCGTGCGGCCCGCCGCGCTGACGGCGAACTGCGGACCGAGCGCCGCGGCGATCGTCGCGACGTCGAGCGGCGAGTCGGCCTCGACGCGCAGGGTCGTCGCGGCCGCCGACGCGGTGAGCTCGGCCACCGTCCCCGACGCGATCGCCCGGCCGCCGTCGACGATGACCACGTGGTCCGCGAGCGCCTCCGCCTCGGCCATGAAGTGCGTGGTCAGCACCACCGCGACGCCGTCGCCGGACAGCTCGCCGACGAGGTCCCACACGGCGCGGCGCGACTGCGGGTCGAGCCCGGCGGTGGGCTCGTCGAGGAACACCACCCGCGGCCGCTCGCCACCCGACAGCCGTCGCACGGCCGTGCGGGCGAACGAGCCGAGGCCGAGCCGCTCGGTCAGCTCGGCCGGGTCGACCGGCCGGGCGTACATCCGCGCGACGTGCGCCAGGACGTCGCCCGCACGCTGCACGGTCGGCAGCCCGCCGTCCTGGAGCATGACGCCGACGACGGGGCGCAGCTCCCTCGCGTTCCGCACCGGGTCGCGTCCCAGGATCCGCACCGTGCCCTCGTCGGGCCGCCGCAGCCCCTCGCAGCACTCGATCGTGCTCGTCTTGCCGGCGCCATTGGGGCCGAGGACCGCGGTGACGCGCCCCTGGTCGGCCCTCAGGTCGAGGCCCGCGACGGCGGTCGTCGCGCCGTAACGCTTGACCAGTCCGTCGACCGCGACGGCCGGGGGAGTCCGCACGGGCGTGGAGTCTAGGGCGCGGGCCTGGGGTGGAGCGGCCGCGCGGCCTCGTCGGGCAGCGGCAGGGAAGGTTTACCTTGCTTGCGCCGTTCGAAATTGACAACAAGGATGTTGCCAAATGTCCGCCGGCCATCCACGGCCGGCCGCTGTCCGGGAGGTGACCATGAGCGAGACGCCCGTGCTGCACGTCGCCGACCCCGACGCCGGAACGCGCCGCCGCGTGCTCGAGCTGGTCGCCACCGACGGCCCGGTCACCGCGCTCCAGCTCGCCCGCGAGCTCCACCTGACCGCCGCCGGCGTGCGCCGCCACCTGGCCTGCCTGGAGCAGGAGGGCCAGATCGTCGAGCACCACGTCCGGCCGACCGCCGCGGTCGGCGCGGCACGCCGCGGCCGCCCCGCCCGCCGCTTCGTCGTCGCCACGCGCGGCCAGGAGACGCTGACCCACCGCTACGCGGAGATCGCGACCGACGCGCTGGCGTTCCTCGAGCAGTTCGGGGGGACGGAGGCGGTGGAGCGCTTCGCCGAGCACCGCATCGCCGAGCTCGAGGAGCACCTCGCGCCGGCCGTCGCCGCCGCCGGAACCAACGTCGCCGCGCGTGCCGACGCGCTGGCCACCGCGCTGGACGACGAGGGCTTCGCCGCCTCGACGCGGCCGGTGCCCGGCACGGCGTTCGTCCAGGTGTGCCAGGGGCACTGCCCGGTGCAGGACGTCGCCGCCGCCTACCCACAGCTGTGCGAGGCCGAGACGCGGGCGTTCGCGCGCCTGCTCGGCGTCCACGTGCAGCGCCTCGCCACCTTGCCCACGGGGGGCCACGTGTGCACCACCAACGTGCCCACCACCGTCCCCACCGCCCCACGGAAGGAAGGAGTGCCGGCATGAGCGCACCCACTCAGCCGCTCTCGCAGGACGAGGTCATCGCCTCGGTCGGCAACTACGCGTACGGCTGGAGCGACCCGGACGTCGCGGGCGCCTCGGCGCGCCGTGGCCTGTCCGAGGAGGTCGTCCGTGACATCTCGGCCCTGAAGAACGAGCCCGAGTGGATGCTCAAGACCCGGCTCAAGGCGCTGCGGCTCTTCGACAAGAAGCCGATGCCCTGGTGGGGCGCCGACCTGTCCGGCATCGACTTCGACTCGATCAAGTACTTCGTCCGCTCGACGGAGAAGCAGGCCGCGAGCTGGGACGAGCTTCCGGACGACATCAAGAACACGTACGACCGCCTGGGCATCCCCGAGGCCGAGAAGCAGCGGCTCGTCGCCGGCGTCGCCGCGCAGTACGAGTCCGAGGTCGTCTACCACCAGATCCAGGAGGAGCTGGAGCGGCAGGGCGTCGTGTTCCTCGACACCGACTCCGGCCTGCGCGAGCACCCGGAGATCTTCGAGGAGTACTTCGGCTCGGTGATCCCGCCGGGGGACAACAAGTTCGCGTCGCTCAACACCGCGGTGTGGTCCGGCGGGTCGTTCGTCTACGTGCCGCCGGGCGTCCACGTCGACATCCCGCTGCAGGCCTACTTCCGCATCAACACCGAGAACATGGGCCAGTTCGAGCGGACGCTGATCATCGCCGACGAGGGCTCGTACGTCCACTACGTCGAGGGCTGCACGGCGCCGATCTACCAGAGCGACTCGCTGCACTCCGCGGTCGTCGAGATCATCGTCAAGAAGAACGCCCGCGTGCGGTACACGACGATCCAGAACTGGTCGACGAACGTCTACAACCTCGTCACCAAGCGGGCGACCGTGGCCGAGGGCGGCACCATGGAGTGGGTCGACGGCAACATCGGCTCCAAGGTGACGATGAAGTACCCCGCCGTCTACCTCATGGGCGAGCACGCGTCCGGCGAGACGCTGTCGATCGCGTTCGCCGGCGAGGGCCAGCACCAGGACACCGGCTCGAAGATGGTCCACGCGGCGCCGCACACGTCGTCGCACATCATCAGCAAGTCGGTCGCCCGCGGCGGCGGCCGGTGCTCGTACCGCGGGCTGGTGCAGGTGCTCGAGGGCGCCGAGGCGTCGAAGTCCTCGGTGCTCTGCGACGCGCTGCTCGTCGACCAGATCTCCCGGTCCGACACCTACCCGTACGTCGACGTCCGCGAGGACGACGTGACGATGGGCCACGAGGCGACGGTGTCGCGCGTCTCGGAGGACCAGCTGTTCTACCTGGAGTCCCGCGGCATGCCCGAGCAGGAGGCCATGGCGATGATCGTGCGCGGGTTCGTCGAGCCCATTGCGCGCGAGCTGCCCATGGAGTACGCGCTCGAGCTCAACCGCCTGATCGAGCTGCAGATGGAAGGGGCCGTCGGCTGATGACGACCACAGCGAACCCGGCTGGGGGCCTGTCCACCGACCACTCCCGAGCGGTCGCGGACGGCGCGCACAGCCACGGCGTCGGCGCCGTCCCGGACAGCTCGCGCGCGTCGCGCCCGCGGTCGTTCGACGTCGACACCTTCCCGGTCCCCACCGGCCGCGAGGAGGAGTGGCGGTTCACGCCGGTCTCCGCGCTCGGCCGGGTGCTGGCCGACGAGCCCGCGGACGGCCACCTGACCTGGGACGTCCCGGCGCTCCCGGCGGGCGTCACCCTCACGCAGGTGCCGCCCGACGAGGCCGTCCGCCGCACCGTTCAGGCGCCGGGCGACCGCGCGTCCGCGGTCGCGGTCAAGCGCGCCGGCGGCGCGATGGCGCTGAGCATCGCGCCCGGCACCGTCGTCGAGCAGCCGCTGACCGTCCGGCTGACGGGGAAGGGCGAGGACGTGCGGGGCCACCTGCTCGTCGAGGTCGGCGAAAACGCCGAGGCCGTGGTGGTCGTCGAGCACGACGGCGTCGCGACGTACTCCGAGCTGGTCTCCGTCTCCCTCGGGGACAACGCGGGGCTCACCCTGGTGCTGCTCCAGCTGTGGGACGCGGGGACGGTGCACGCCGGGGAGATCGTCGCGCGCCTCGGCCGCGACGCGCGCCTGCGCGGCTCGGTCGTCAGCCTCGGCGGCGACGTCGTCCGCCTCAACACCTCCGCCGCGTTCGCCGGCGAGGGCGCGAGCATCGACCTGTTCGGCCTGTACTTCGCCGATGCCGGCCAGCACCTGGAGCACCAGCTGTTCGTCGACCACGCGGCCCCGCGCTGCCGCTCGCGCGTCACGTACAAGGGCGCGCTGCAGGGCCAGGACGCGCACACCGTGTGGGTGGGCGACGTGCTGATCCGCGCGCTCGCCGAGGGCACGGACACCTACGAGCAGAACCGCAACCTGGTCCTCACGGACGGGGCGCGCGCGGATTCCGTGCCGAACCTGGAGATCGAGACCGGCCTGATCGAGGGCGCCGGCCACGCGTCGGCCACCGGCCGGTTCGACGACGAGCAGCTGTTCTACCTGCGCTCGCGCGGCATCCCCGAGATCGAGGCGCGTCGACTCGTGGTGCGCGGCTTCTTCGCGGAGCTGGTGCACGAGATCGGCGTGCCCGAGGTGGAGGCGCGGCTGCTCGAGGCGATCGAGGGCGAGCTGGCGGCCTCGATGGCTGAGTTCGCACCGGAGCCGGTGGCGTGACCGCTCAGCCTGCCTGCCTCGCCGCGGACGTGCCGGTCGCCGGCGCGGTCCGGGTCGAGCTGGTCGCCGCCGACGGCGCGACCGTCGAGGTGGCCGTGGTGCGCGACGAGTCCGGCGAGCTGCACGCCATCAGCGACGTGTGCTCGCACGGCGCCGTGTCCCTGGCCGACGGCGAGGTGGAGGGCTGCACCGTCGAGTGCTGGCTCCACGGCTCGCGGTTCGACCTGCGCACGGGCAAGCCCCTGTCCCCACCGGCGATCCGCCCGGTCCCGGTCTACCCCCTGACCGTCGACGGCGAGCAGGTGCTCGTCGACGTCGACGCCCCGCTCTGAGAACCCCGCGAGGAGAGACATGTCCACCCTGGAGATCCGCGACCTGCGCGTCAGCGTCGAGACGAAGGAGGGCCCCAAGCCCATCCTGCGCGGCGTCGACCTGGCCGTGAGCAGCGGCGAGACGCACGCGATCATGGGCCCCAACGGGTCCGGCAAGTCGACGCTGGCGTACACGCTGGCCGGTCACCCGAAGTACCAGGTCACCGGCGGGTCGGTGACGCTCGACGGCGCCGACGTCCTGGCGATGACCGTCGACGAGCGCGCCCGCGCCGGCCTGTTCCTCGCGATGCAGTACCCGGTCGAGGTGCCCGGCGTCTCGGTGTCGAACTTCCTGCGGACCGCGAAGACCGCGATCGACGGCGAGGCCCCGCCGCTGCGCGCGTGGATCAAGGACGTGCGCCAGGCGATGAGCGACCTGCGCATGGACGACTCGTTCTCCGACCGGAGCGTCAACGAGGGCTTCTCCGGCGGCGAGAAGAAGCGGCACGAGATCCTCCAGATGGAGCTGCTCAAGCCGCGCTTCGCCGTGCTGGACGAGACCGACTCCGGCCTCGACGTCGACGCGCTGCGCATCGTGTCTGAGGGCGTCAACCGCGTGCGGTCGAACACCGAGGTCGGCGTGCTGCTCATCACGCACTACACGCGCATCCTGCGCTACATCAAGCCCGACTTCGTCCACGTCTTCGTCGACGGCCGCGTCGCCGAAGAGGGCGGGCCGGAGCTGGCGGACCGGCTCGAGGACGAGGGCTACGACCGGTTCCTCGCCGCGACCGGGGCCTGAGAGGAACCGACGATGTCGCTGGTGACCACGGGGCTGACGGGTACCGAGCTCGCTGCGGTGCGGGCGGACTTCCCGCTGCTGACGCGCACGATGCGCGGCGGCCGGCCGCTGGTGTACCTGGACTCCGGCGCGACGGCGCAGAAGCCCGAGGTGGTCATCGACGCGGAGCAGGAGTTCTACCTGCGCCGCAACGCCGCCGTGCACCGCGGCGCGCACCAGCTCGCCGAGGAGGCGACCGAGGCGTACGAGGAGGCGCGCGAGCAGGTGGCGCGCTTCGTCGGCGCCGATGCGGGTGAGATCGTCTGGGCCAAGAACGCCACCGAGGCGCTCAACCTCGTCGCCTACGCGATCGGCAATGCCAGCGCGGGGCGCGGGGGAGCGGCGGCGCGGCGGTTCGCGCTCGGTCCGGGCGACGAGATCGTGGTGACCGAAGCCGAGCACCACGCCAACCTGGTGCCGTGGCAGGAGCTGGCGTTCCGCACCGGCGCCACGCTGCGCTGGCTCGGGCTGGACGACGAGGGCCGCGTGCGGCTCGACGACCTGGCGGTCGTCTCGGAGCGCACCAGGGTGCTGGCGTTCACGCACGTCTCGAACGTGACCGGCGCGATCACGCCGGTGGCGCCGCTCGTCGCCCGCGCCCGTGAGGTGGGCGCCTACACCGTGCTCGACGCGTGCCAGTCCGTGCCGCACCTGCCGGTCGACGTCCACCAGCTCGGCGTGGACTTCGCGGCGTTCTCGGGGCACAAGATGTATGGGCCGACGGGCGTCGGCGCGCTCTACGGGCGGCGTGAGCTGCTCGAGGCGCTGCCGCCGTTCCTCACCGGCGGGTCGATGGTCGAGATCGTCACCATGACTAAGACGACGTTCCTGCCGCCGCCGCAGCGGTTCGAGGCGGGCTCGATGATGACCGCGCAGGCCGTGGCCATGGGCGTCGCCGCCGACTATCTCGCCGAGCTCGGCATGGACGCGGTCGCGGCGCACGAGCACCACGTCGGCGGGCTGCTGCTCGACGCGGTGGCCAGCGTGCCGGGCGTGCGGCTGATCGGCCCGGCCGAGAACCGCGACCGGTTGGGGGTCGTGTCGTTCGTCGTCGACGGCGTGCACGCGCACGACGTGGGCCAGGTGCTCGACGACGCCGGCGTCGCGGTGCGCGTGGGGCACCACTGCGCACAGCCCGTCCACCGCCGGTTCGGCGTCGCCGCGAGCACGCGCGCCTCCGCCGGCGTCTACACGACGGACGACGACGTGGAGGCATTCCGGGAAGCCCTCGCGGGGGTCCGCGCGTTCTTCGGTGTGACGGAGACGGACGGAGGACCCCACCAGTGAGCAGCGCGCTGGAGCAGATGTACCAGCAGGTGATCCTCGACCACTCGAAGTTCCCGCACGGCAAGGGGTTCCAGGCGGCCGAGGACGGCGGTGCCGTGGCGCTCGCCGTCGCGCCCCACCCCGGCTGCGGCATCTCGCACCAGGTCAACCCGACGTGCGGCGACGAGATCACGCTGCGCGTGGACGTCGATCGCTCCGGCGCGGTCCCGGTGGTCGAGGACGTGCGCTGGGAGGGGCAGGGCTGCTCGATCTCGCAGGCCTCGGCCTCCGTGCTGCGCGACCTCGTCGTCGGCGCCGACCTGCCGACCGTCGACCGCCTCGCCGGCTCGTTCCACGACCTGATGAACAGCCGCGGCGCGGGCCTGGACGACGAGGAGGCCGAGGAGTCGCTCGGCGACGCCGTCGCCTTCACCGGGGTGTCCCGGTACCCGGCGCGCATCAAGTGCGCGCTGCTGGGCTGGGCCGCCCTGGCCGACGCCCTCATCCTGTCCGGCGCCCGGGAGGCATGACATGAGCACCGAGACCCACGCGACCGCCGCCGACGTCGAGGAGGCCATGCGCGACGTCGTCGACCCCGAGCTGGGGATCAACGTCGTCGACCTCGGCCTCGTCTACGGCGTCGTCGTCGACCAGGACAACACCGCCATCATCGACATGACGCTGACCAGCGCGGCGTGCCCCCTGACGGACGTCATCGAGGACCAGTCCGCGATGGTGCTCGACGGCATCGTCGACTCGTTCCGCATCAACTGGGTGTGGATGCCGCCGTGGGGCCCGGAGCGGATCACCGCCGAGGGGCGCGAGATGATGCGCGCCATCGGGTTCAACATCTGAGCATCAGTTCACGATGAACTCCCCGATGACTGTGACTCCGTCGCTCTGGTAGACGGGAATCTTACGATCGTTGGCGTGTGTCGCCGCATCCATGGCCGCACGCACCGCTCGTTGCAGACTGGCCATGCTGCCGCCTGCTGCGGCGACCACGTCCGTCCCGAGTGCCTCAGTCATCGCGCGCGCCGTTGTTTCGTCCATCGTCGCAGGGACAGCGCCTGCCCTGACTGATCGATCGAATATGGAGAACACAACAGGAGCCGTCGATGTGCCTATCTCGAACTTCCTGTTGAGTTGATCGCCGAGGACTCGGACGAATGCTTCGCCCGCCCTCTTGTCGCGATCTGCCTGCATCTGTCCGGCTTCGGTCGGGTTCTTGGGCTGAAGCGACTCAGGCTCCAGGTCCTTCTTGTAGACGTAGCCCTCCCGGCCGTTTGTCGCCATGGCGGCGATCAGGTCAGGTTCCAGTTCAGGAGAGGCGGCGTGGAGGGCGGAACCGTAGGTGTCGCCGTTGGCGTTTGCCGAAAATCGCGTATTCGGATCTTGGGCCGTTGCGCGGTTGAGGCCGACGACGATGCCGACCGACGACACCAAGACTGCCCCAGCAACTGCCAAGGCGAGGTGCCGAACAGTGGTACGGCGTGTTCTGGACTTAGGCACGCTCGCGTGATCGCTCACCTGGTGCTACCTCTTCTCTTGGTATGACTCGCATGGATGGGCTTCACGTGCCCGTGGCCAACGACCGGCTGATGGGCGCGAAGTAGGCATTGTAGGTCGCTCCATTCCAGGCCTTGGTGGTCCCCCGGGAGTAGTACGTTCCGGCCCCGTTGTGGTAAGGGCCAAACACGTCCCACACGCCGTTCTTGGGGATTGTCACGTTGTTGTACTCGTATGCCGACTCATAGAGGAGGGTTCCGGACGACGTGAACAGGCGTGCGCTGCCGGCCATCCAATTTGCCCCGACTGCTGTGTTCGTCGGAACCGCGTCGGTCTCGGCGAATGCCCAGGGCGAGGTACTTGGCGACGACGTATAGATGACACTTAGACACTTGTAATCGACGCCATTTGTCGTGTAGTACCCCCAATTCCCGGAGTCGATGCCCGCCTCTGCGGGACCAGCGCCGACCATGACTGTCGTCAGGGCTATTAGCGTTCCGACTATTGCGCTTCGCCTAAGATATCTCATCCTGCCATCCTTGATGGCGTGATCGAAGTCATCGGTATTCTGGGCCCCAGCTGCGGCCAACGCGGTATGCCACGAATATCGGCGTGCGAGTCACTGCGCGGGTCCGGAAGTCTGAAGGCCAGATGGACGTCCGCCTGGCCATCTTCGGTCCGGGCCCGCGATCGGCGACAAGGCGCGAAGGTCTGAACCGAACGGAGGAAGCGCGCCATGTCCAAAGCCGTCCTAGCGACTATTGGTGCCTGTAACGCCATCCGTTCTCCCACCCTTCAATGGATGCGACCGGTGGGTTCACATCTGAATGTAGGGCATCACGAGTGTCGAGTCGATGCTCGTGATCGAGGCATCTTCCGCGGGCTGCTTGTCGTCACTGTCGCCCTTGATCGCTCGTTCCCTACGACTGGGTGTGGATGCCGCCGTGGGGTCCGGGGCGGATCACTGCCCAGGGCCGCGAGATGATGCGAGCCATAGGCTTCAACATCGGGCCCTGACCCCGGTTCGTGGACGAGGCCGATCACGACTGCGAGGACGGACAGCACTTGCCAGCGATGCTTCTTGTGAGTCATGAAATCCCCCTGTGTTTGATTCTTGAAATCCCCCTGTGGTCGGATCGCCACATCAACGTGACGGCCGTCGCGTCGAAACTGAATGGAGTGCCGTCGCGTGGTGGTGTTGGCCCAATAGCAGCCAAACTAGCCCCGGTGGACACCGAGCGTTTGGGCTTGCGCAATCGTTACCGAGTTGTTACTTGACTTGGCGTCGGTCGCCGAAGCGCTGCAGACCGCCGCGTAATCACACCCCGTGTCCACGGTCCGGGGGTAAGGCCCATCTGAGGGCACCCGCTCCTTTCCGCAGGGAGTCCACTCATCACTGACGTCCCGCGGCTCAGCTTGGATCCACCGGTCGTGGGTGACCGGGTGGGCGTGGTGTTGGACGAGAATGCGTTCCTGGCTTGGGACGATGGTGATTGCGACGTCGTCATCGGCCCGACCTGCAGGGGCATCTCGTGAGTGAGACCTTGCGTGATCGGGCCAGTCTTCGATGATCCGAGTGTGGTGTCGGTTGCCGGGTTGGTGCCGGTGCTGCGGCTGGCCGAGTCCGCCGGCCTGCACGACCTGCTGGGCGGGTTGGCGGTGCCGTCGGCGAGCGCCGGGGCCAGGACCGCCGCGGTGATCGGCGGGATGCTCTCCGGCGTGGACTGCATCGACGACCTGGACCTGTCGTGCCTCGGTGGGATGGCGCGGCTGTTCGCCGGGGTGCGTGCACCTTCGACGCTGGGGGCGTTCTTGCGCACGTTCACCGACGGGCACGTGCAGCAGCTCGACAAGGCCAACGCTGGTCTGCTCAGGCTCTCAGTCCGCGGCGAGGAGCCGCGCCAGCGTCCGGCGCGAGCCGGCGCTCATCACTGGGTTGCTCGTCACGTAGTACCAGGCGCCACCGATCGCCCCGACGAAGGCCCAGGCCCGCCCGCGCGCCCAGGTCAGCTCGTCGACCGCGAGCGCCTCGCGGAACGCCCGCCGCGGCTCGTCGTCCAGCAGGTGCCACGCGCCGCCGATGTCGAGAGCGGGGTCGGCGGGCCCCAGGCCGCCGACGTCGAGCACGCCGGCGAGCCGGCCCGAGCCGACGAGGACGTTGCCCGGGACGAGGTCGCCGTGCGCCATGACGTCGGGCTCCTCGCGGGGGAGGTCGCGCAGCTCGCGCCACAGCGACCGCAGCGGCGGCACGTCGAGGAGCCCCTCGCTGCGCGCGAGGCTGAGCTCCACCCACTCGTCGTGCGCCGTGATGTCGCCGCCGCGCCCCCCGCCGGCAAAGACGCGACCACGCGTGTGGAGCGCCCGCACGTCCCGGACGAACTCGGCGAGGTCGTTCCCGAACGCGACCGACGCGGCGGGATCGTCGGCGATCACGTCGGCCGTCACACCGTCCAGCCACGTCTGGACGGCCCACGGGAGCGGGTAGCCGTTGCCGGGCTCGCCGAGTGCGATCGGTTCCGGTGTGGGGAATCGGGTGCTTCCGTGCAGCTCGCGTGCGGCGTCTTGCTCGGCGAGCAGCCACGCGCAGACCTCGTCGGGCGCGCCGGAGCGCAGCGGGAACCGGGCGGCGAGCCGCGATCCGATCCGGAAGATCGCGTTGACCGTGCCGGCCGACGCGACCGGCGTCACCGGCAGGGACACCCACGCGGGGAACTGCCCGGCGACGAGCCGCCGCACCACGCCGAGCGGCACGTCGATCTGGTCGTCATGCATCCGCATCGGCCCAGCATCACCCGCCGGTGCGCCGCCCGACGAGCGGATAGTCGGTCGAGCGGGGCGGTCCCGTCAGGTCGTCATACGAGCTTCTCGAAGACCAGCGTCGCCTGGATGCGGTCGCCGCCGCCGAGGCCCTTGCTGCCCGATGCCGCCGTCGTGATCGTGTGGAGCCGGTAGCCGAGCGCGGCCTGCGCGTTGATGGCCTTCTCCAGCTCGGTGAGGTTCCCCGAGCCCGTGCCCCAGATCTTCTCCTTGAGGATCACCTGCAGGACGACGTAGCTCATCCCGGTGGCGGCCGGCCTGGGGCGCGCACCGGCGGTCGCCTCGGCCTGGATCCGGTCGATCACACCGCCGAACCCGGCCGCCGGGGGTGGGGGCTGGGTCTGGTCGGTCCACTTCTGGCCGTCCCACCACCTCGTGGTCCCGGTTCCGTCGTCGTACCAGCCGGCCTTGGTGTCAGCCATCCTCGTCACACTCCACGTCGTCGTGAGCCGCGTCCGGCATCGCCGGACGGTGATCAGCGTGGCATCGCGACGACGTCCCGCCCGTCAGTACACGGCGAACGCGCCGATGATCGTGAAGGTCGAGGGCAGGGCTCGCTAGCGCCGCGGCGGCTCCGGGAGCCCGCGCGCCGCCAGCGCCTCGCCGGTGCGATGCGCGCGGCCCACTGCCCGCACCGCCGCGGGCGTCAGCCACGTACGGGGGCTCCGCTCGGCGCCGCGCGCCCGGGCCGCGTCGCGGCACTCGCCGATCGTGCTAACGAGGGCCGGGACGGCCTGGACCATGAGCACCACCGCGAGGCCGGCCCGCCCCGGCAACGCGCCGAGTACCACGTCGGCCGGCACCAGCCGGACGAACAGCGCCGCGGCGAGGCCGAGGG
>CAZBIO010000290.1:0-10654 GCA_964491965.1 uncultured Cellulomonas sp. | reverse complement strand
GGAAGTTGGGCCTAGAGGCCACGATTCCTCGGACGCTACGGCTCCGCACGGCGCTACGTCCGAGGAAGTTGGGGCTAGAGGCCACGATTCCTCGGACGCTAAGGCTCCGCACGGCGTTGCGTCCGAGGAAATCGGGGCTAGAGGCCACGATTCCTCGGACGTTGGGCTCGACGACGGGACGACGGCCGCTGGGCTCGTCGCGCGCGGGCTCGCGGCAGGCTGGCCCGGCGCCGCGCCGGCGCTGATCGGCATCGACCTCGACGTCGCGCCCGGGCGGAGCCTGGCGATCGTCGGGCCCTCCGGCGCCGGGAAGACCACTCTCCTGCTGACGCTCGCGGGACTGCTCCCGCCGGCCGCGGGCACCGTGCGCGCCGGCGACGCCGACCCCGCGGCACTCTCCCCCGAGGACCGCGCGGCGCGCGTCCTGGTCACCACGGAGGACGCGCACGTCTTCGGCACCACGGTGCTGGAGAACCTGCGCGTCGCACGCGGCGACGTCTCGCCCGACGAGGCCGCGGCCGCCCTCGGGCACGTCGGCCTCGGCGGCTGGCTCGCGGCGCTCCCGGACGGCCTCGACTCACTCCTCGGCCCCGACGCGCGCACGGTGTCGGGCGGCGAGCGCCGCCGGTTGCTACTCGCCCGTGCGCTGCTCTCCCCCGCCCCTCTTCTCCTGGTCGACGAGCCCGCCGAGCACCTCGATCCCACGACGGCGGACGCGCTGGTCGCCTCCCTGCTCGCGGGCCCGCCGACGCCGTCGGGGGCGCCACGCGGGGTCGTCGTCGTCACGCATCGCCTCGCGCCGCTGTCCGCGGCCGACGAGGTGATCTGGGTGGAAAACGGCCGCATCGCGGCGCGGGGCACGCACGAGGACCTCGTCGGGCGCCTGCCACACTACGGTGAGGCCGTGCGACGTGAAGGGCGCGCCGCAGTTCACCAGGAGTAGGCATGACGGACGTCCCGGGTGCGGGCCGGGTGGTGGGTGCTCCCTTCGAGCATGGCGTGCTCATGGAGGCCGAGACTGCGACGGCTCCGCTGACCGGTGACGGGCTGACCGACCTGATGGCGGCGATCCTCGCCGTGGCGGGTGAGCTGGAGCTCCCGGCGGTCCTCGAGCGATTCGTCCAGGTGAGCGCCGAGCTGACGGGCGCGCGCTTCGGCGCGATCAACGTCCTCGACGACGACGGCGCATCGGTGACGTTCGTCTACACGGGCGTCCCGACCGCGGTCGCGCGCATGATGGCCCACCCGCCGCACGCCATGGGCGTGCTCGGTGAGATCCCCGAGACCGGGGCGCTGCGGCTCGACGACCTGACACAGCACCCGGCGTTCCTGGGCTGGCCCAACCACCACCCGGTGATGGGCACGTTCCTCGGCGCGTCCGTACGCGTCCGCGACCACGTGTTCGGGCAGCTGTACCTCTCCGAGAAGCTCGACGGGAGCAGGTTCACCGCGGCCGACGAGCGCACGATCGTCGCCCTCGCGGCAGCCGCCGGCGTCGCCGTCGCCAACGCGCAGCTGTACGCCGAGTCCGCCCGCCGGGAGCACTGGCTCCAGGCGGGGCAGGCGATCACGACGATGCTCCTCGAGGGCATCGACGAGGAGGAGGCACTCGAGCACATCGCCCGCACGGCCCGTGAGGTCGCCGGCGCGGACACCTCCGCGCTCGCGCTGCCGGGACTCGGCGGCGAGCTGCTCATCGAGCTGGCCGACGGGCACGACGCCGACAAGCTGCTGGGCCAGGTGATGCCCGAGGGCGGGCGCGCGTGGACCGTGCAGCGCGAGGGCAAGGGCCTGCTGACCCCGTCCCTGCATGCGTCGCGCACGGTGCGGCTCGAGCCGATGAGGGCGTTCGGCCCCGCGATGTACGCGCCGCTGCAGACGTCCGGCCGTGGCGTGGGCGTGCTCATCCTGCTGCGCAAGGTCGACGAGCCACCGTTCGAGGAGGGCGACCTGGCGACCGCCGAGTCGTTCGCCGCCCAGGCGGCGCTGGCCTACGTGCTCGCCGAGGCGCGCCACGCACAGGACGTCGCCGCGCTGCTCGACGAGCGCGAGCGCATCGCCCGCGACCTGCACGACCTGGCGATCCAGCAGCTCTTCGCCACCGGCATGCAGCTGGAGACGGTGCGCCGCCGGTCCGCGCGCGGCGTGGACCCGCACGAGCTGACCGCGATCGTCGAGGAAGCCCTCGACAACGTCGACGAGTCGGTGCGCCAGATCCGGCAGATCGTGCACGAGCTGCGCGACCCGGACGCCGCGACCGGCCTGGTGGAGCGCCTGCGCCGCGAGGCGTCGCTCGCCCGCACGGGCCTGGGCTTCCAGCCCGGGCTCGTCATCCTCCTCGACGGGGACGCGCTGGACACCGAGGACGTCGACGCCGAGTACCGGGTCGACGAGCGCCTCGACGCCCAGCTGAACGACGACGTCGTCGCGGTGGTCCGCGAGGGCCTGGCGAACGCGGCGCGCCACGCGCACGCGTCGTCGGTCACCGTCCGCGTCGGGGTGACGGGCACCGGGCCGCAGGGCACGGTGCTGGTCGAGGTGGAGGACGACGGCGTCGGCGTTCCGGCGGTGCGCGAGCGCTCGTCGGGCACGGGGAACCTGGCGGCGCGCGCCCGACAGCACGGCGGAACGTTCACGCTGGGAACCGGGCCCGACGGCCGCGGCACGCTACTGGCCTGGCAGGCCCCGCTCTCCTGAGGGATCAGTGGCCGGGCTCGGCCCGCCAGCCGGAGTGCTTGCGCGCGGCGACCCAGGCCGCGACCTGCGTGCGGCGCTGGAGGCCCATCTTCGCCAGCAGCGACGTGATGTGGTTCTTGATCGTCTTCTCCGCCACGCCGAGCCGGTCGGCGATCTGGCGGTTCGACAGGCCCTCGCCGATGAGGTCGAGCACGCGCAGCTCGCTCGGCGTCAGGTTCTCCGTCGGGTCCTCGTGCCCGGCGCGACGACGCGTCACGGTGCGCTCGTCGAGCAGCGTGCGCCCGGCGGCGACCGCGCGGATCACGTCGGTGATCTCCGCGCCGCGGACGCTCTTGAGCAGGTAGGCGGCCGCGCCGGCGTCGAGAGCGGCGGCGACCGCGTCGTCGTCGTCGAAACTCGTCAGGACGATCGCCTTGGCGCTCGGCAGCGTCTCGCGGACGGAGCGGAGCAGGTCGATTCCCGTGCCGTCCGGAAGCTGGAGGTCGACGAGCAGCACCTGCGGGCGGACGAGCGTGGCGCGCCGCACGCCGTCGGCGACGGAGCCGGCCTCGGCGACGACGGTCATGCCGTCCGTGCGCTCGACGACCTCGGCGATCCCGCGACGGACGACCTCGTGGTCGTCGACGATCATCACGCTGATGGGCTTCAGGCGGTCGCCGCCTGCGACACCGGTGGCAGTCACCGTGGCATCGTAGCGAGCCGTGACCATCGTCCTGTTCCCTGACACGATCGACGACCGACCCGAGATGCCGTCGGGCGTGCGCACGCTGCGCTACACGCCGGGCGCCCCGCTCCCGGACGGGGCCGACGAGGCCGAGGGACTCGTCGTCTGGTCATTGGACAAGGCGTTCCTCGCCACGCTCGTCGCGCTGCCGAAGGTGCGCTGGGTCCAGACCCTCGCGGCGGGCCCGGACGCGGTGCTCGCCGCGGGCTTCCCGCCGCACGTGGTGATCACCTCCGGGCGCGGCCTGCACGACCGGCCCGTCGCCGAGCACGCGCTCGCCCTCACGCTCGCGCTGGTGCGGCGGGTCCCCGCGATGCTCGCCGCGCAGGCCGGGCACCGCTGGGCCGCCGAGCTGGGCGGCGCGCAGCCGCTGCACCCGGACGGCCCCGTGACCACGCTGATCGATGCGCGCGTGACCATCTGGGGGTTCGGATCCATCGCCGCGCGGCTCGCGCCCCTGTTCGGCGCGCTGGGCGCACGGGTCACCGGCATCGCGACGCGCGCCGGCGAGCGGGGCGGGTTCCCGGTGGCGGCCGAATCCGACCTGGCGGACGTGCTGCCGGGGACGGATGTGCTCGTCGGGATCCTGCCCGCGACGCCCACCACGCGGCACGCGATCGGCGGCCGCGCCCTCTCGCTGCTGCCGGACCACGCGTTCGTGGTCAACGTCGGCCGCGGCGCGACGCTCGACGAGGCCGCGTTGCTCACCGCGCTCCGCGCCGGGCGCCTCGGCGGCGCCGCGCTCGACGTCTTCGAGACCGAGCCGCTGCCGGCCGACAGCCCCCTGTGGGACGAGCCGCGCGTGCTCGTCAGCCCGCACGGCGCCGGCGGCCGGCCGATCGGCTCGGGCGCACTGGTCGCGGAGAACACGCGGCGGCTGCTCGCCGGGGAGCCGCTGCTCAACCTCGTCGCGCGCTGACCCGGGCGCCGGGCGCAGGCGCAATGGGAAGTCGGACCCAATCGCCCAAGACGCACCCCATGCGAGATGAGGAAGTTAGGCGGATGCACAACGAAGACGGCAAACACCGCACATCGGGTGGCGCTCCGTCGTAGCCTGCATGAAACCTGAGAGCTTCCTAGGGGGATCCGATGCGTCGGTTCGTCGTTGCCGTAAGCACCGCTGTACTTGCCCTCGCCGCCACGGCAGTCGCTGCCACCGGTGCCGGAGCAGCACCAATCACGACTCAGCTCGCGGGGGGTGGGATCACTCTCGACTGCGGTGGCTACGACCAACGCACCGCGACGGACAGGCTTCCGCGGCCCGGCGTGGTCGTGATGGAACAGTGGACTTACCCCAACGGGGCCGTCGCGTGGACGGACTACAACCCCTACACGGTCTCGAACGATGGTTCGATCGAGCAGATCTACGTCGACAAAGACTCCCAGGCGGGCATCGTCGCGGTGTGGGAGAACGGCACCAACTGCTACGGATCGGAAATCTCGCGCAACGCTTGGGCAGTCGCGCCGAATGGTCGCGTCTACACCGGCAACGGCTTCAGCGGACCTCCGGCCAACCACTACGGCGACGCGTCGAATCTCCCCCTCAACCAGCCCATCGTGGGGATGAGCCCAACCAGCACCGGAAGGGGCTACTGGCTCGTCGCGTCAGATGGCGGCATCTTCACGTATGGCGACGCACGATTCTTCGGCTCGACCGGCGACCTGGTACTCAACAAGCCCATCGTCGGCATGAGCGTCACACCCACGGGAAACGGCTACTGGCTGGTGGCAACCGACGGCGGCATCTTCAGTTTCGGAGACGCCAAGTTCTTTGGCTCGACCGGCAACCTCGTCCTCAACAAGCCGATCTCCGGCATGACAACCACACCGACGGGTCGCGGGTACTGGATGGTCGCCAGCGACGGTGGGATTTTCACGTTTGGTGACGCCGCATTCAAGGGATCGACCGGTGCCATGAACCTTCCGTCCCCGATCGCGGGCATGATCCCGTGGGGCACGGGCTACATGCTCATCGGCCAGGATCTCTCGACGTATCCGTTCCGATGAGCCGAACCCTGTAGGCGCAGGCGCCAGGCGCGGGCGCCGGCGTCAGTGGGCGCGGCGCGGCCGCGGCTGGCAGCGGGGGCAGGAGTACGACGAGCGGTTGGCGAACGACTCCCGCCGGATCGGTGCCCCGCAACGCGGGCAGGGCAACCCCTCACGCCCGTACACCGCGAGCTCCCGCTCGAACCACCCCGAGCCGCCGTCGACGTCGACGTAGAGGGCGTCGAAGCTGGTGCCACCGGCGGCCAGTGCCGCCCGCAGCACCCCGGCGGTCTCGTCGAGCAGCCGCACGGCCTCGACGGGTCGCAGGGCGTCGGTGGGGCGCGCGCCGTGCAGCCGCGCGCGCCAGAGGCCCTCGTCGGCGTAGATGTTGCCCACACCCGAGACCAGCGTCTGGTCGAGGAGGGCACGCTTCACCTCGGTGCGGCGGCGCCGCAGCGCCGCGGACAGCACCGCCCGGTCGAGGCTGGGGTCGAGCAGGTCACGCGCGATGTGGGCGACCGGCGCGGGGAGGGCGGGCAGGTCGGAGCCCAGCCCGCCCGGGCCGCCGTCGGGCGTGGGGACCAGCTCCGGCACCGCGACGTACCCGAACGTGCGCTGGTCGACGAAGTCGAGCGCCGAGCCGTCGTCGAGGTCCAGCCGTGCGCGCAGGTGGGCACCCGGCGGCTCGTCGGGCGCCCCGGGTGGCCGCACCAGCAGCTGCCCGCTCATCCCCAGGTGCACCAGGAGCGCGTCGTCGGGCTCGTCGAGCAGCAGCCAGCAGAACTTGCCGCGCCGGACGGCGGCGGTGACGGTGCGGCCGGTCAGGCGTCCGACGAGGTCGGCGGCGCCGCCGGCCTGCCGGCGCGCCGTGCGTGCGCCACGCACCTCGACGGTGGTCACCGTCCGTCCGACGACGTACCGGGCCAGGCCGGCGCGGACGGTCTCGACCTCGGGGAGCTCCGGCACGCCGGTCAGCCGGCGACAGCCGGGCCGGCGGCAGCCTGGTCCGGCCGGAAGGCGGCGACCGTGCCCTCGGCGACCGCCTCCTCGCCGTCCGCAGCGATCTCCGCCGCGACCTCCACGACCGCGGCCGCCCCGGCGGTGACGGTGGCCTCGGCGACCGTGGCCTCGGCGATCGGCGCGAGGGCGCGGTAGGCGGCCTCGGCGGCCTCCTGCTCGGCGACCTTCTTCGCGGTTCCGGTTCCGGTGCCGCGCACCTCGTCGGCGACGAGAACGTGCGCGGTGAAGATGCGGGCGTGGTCGGGCCCCTCACCGGTCACCGCGTACTGGGGCGCGCCCAGACCCAGCGCGGCGACGAGCTCCTGGAGCGAGGTCTTCCAGTCCAGGCCCGCGCCGAGGTCGGCGGCGCGTTCGAGCGTCGGCCCGACGAGCCGGTCGACGACCCCGCGCGCCACCTCGAGCCCGTGCGTCAGGTAGACGGCACCGATGATCGCCTCGAGCGTGTCGGAGAGGATCGAGTCCTTGTCGGCGCCGCCGGTCGCCTGCTCGCCCTTGCCGAGGAGCACGTAGCGGCCGAGGTCCAGCTCCCGCGCGACCCCCGCGAGCGCCCGCTGCGACACCGTCGCCGCGCGCATCCGCGCCAGGTCCCCCTCGGCGTGGTCGGGCTGCTCGCGGTACAGGCGCTCGGTGACGACGAGGCCGAGCACGGTGTCCCCGAGGAACTCGAGCCGCTCGTGGGTGGGCAGGCCGCCGGCCTCGTGCGCGAACGAGCGGTGCGTGAGGGACAGCACGAGAAGCTCGGGGTCCAGGTGGACGCCGAGCTTCTCGAGGAGCTGTGCCGCCGCGGTGGTCACCGCGTCACCGTCGAGCGTCAGGCCTCGTGCTCGCTGCGGATGGCCTGCTCGTAGGTGCGCTCGCCATAGGCGCCGCAGGAGGGGCAGGCCAGGTGCGGCTGCTTGGGCGACTTGCAGCGGGGGCACGTTGTGAGGGTCGTGGCAGTGGTCTTCCACTGCGACCGGCGCGCACGGGTGTTGGCGCGCGACATCCTGCGCTTCGGAACAGCCACGGCTAGCTCTCTTTCGTCTCGTCGTCCGTGCCCGTCAGGCCGCCCAGGGCGGCCCACCGGGGGTCAAGCGTCTCATGCGTGTGGCCCGGGTCGTCCGCGAGCCTGGCCCCGCACTGGGGGCACAGGCCCGGGCAGTCGGGCCGGCACACGGGCTGGAACGGCAGCATGGGCACCACCGCGTCCCGCAGCGCGGGCTCGAGGTCGATGAGGTCGCCCTCCAGCTCGCGCAGGTCCTCCTCCTCGTCGTCCCCGTCCTCGAGGGCGACGGCGGCACGCTCGGGGTAGACGAACAGCTCCGACCACGTGACGTCGACGTCCTCCGTCACGGGGTCCAGGCAGCGCACGCACTCCCCGACCGCAGGTCCCCGGATGGTGCCGGTGACCAGGACCCCCTCCATCACCGCCTCGAGCCTCAGGTCGAGCTCCAGGTCGGCGCCTTCGGGGATGCCGATGACGGGCGTGCCGAACTCCGCCGGGGCGGCGACCGTGCGCCGCTCCGTCCGCATCGATCCCGGACGTCGACCGAGCTCGTGAGTGTCGAGCACGAACGGCGAGCGGGGATCGAGGTGGCCAGGGCGCTGCACGGCGGTGTCCCCTCGTCGAGCTCGGCCCGAACCGCCACCGGCCGGACCAACGGGCAATGCTACGGCACGCGCCAAGGCCCCCCAAACGCGTGCGTCACTCCACGTCGGAGCTCAGGCGGCCGGCGAGCTTCGCCCGGCCCGCCTGGACCTGCGCCACCACCTTGCCGAGGTCGATCTCGAAGTCCGCGAGGCGTCGGTCGCAGTAGTCGTCCGCGTCGCGGCGCAGCGCCTCGGCCTGGGCCTGGGCATCGGCGAGGATCTGCGCCGCCTTCTCGCGCGCCTCGACCGTCACCGACTCCGCCTCGACCAGCCGGTCCGCCTCGAGGCGCGCCTCGGCGAGGATCGCGTCGGCCTCGGCCCGCGCGGCCGACTTCGCCGCCTCCGAGTCGGCGAGCAGCGCGTCCGCGCGCGTCAGCTGCGCGGGCAGGGCGGCCTTCGCCTGCTCGACGAGGTCGAGCACCTCCGCCTTGTTGACCAGCACCGACGACGACATCGGCATCGCCCGCGCCGAGGTGATCGTCACGACGAGGGCCTCCAGCACGCCCTGCACACCGCCGGTGCGCTCGTCGTCCGCCGGCTCCAGCAGCTCGCTCATCGCGCCTCCTCCTCCATCGCCGCCACCACCGCGGCGGCGACCCCGGGCGGTACCAGGTCCTCGATCGACCCGCCGTGCCGGGCTACGTCCTTGACCAGCGACGACGCGACGTGCGCCAGCGCGCCGTCGCCGGGGACGAACACCGTCTCCACGCCGGACAGGTGCCGGTTGAGCAGCGCCATGCCGAGCTCGGCGTCCACGTCGGCGCCGCCGCGTAGCCCCTTGACCACCGCGTTGGCCCCGACCTGGCCGAGGTACTCGGCGAGCAGCCCGTCCCACGACGCGACGCGCACGCCCGGCATGTCGGCGACGGCCGCCCGGACCAGCTCGACGCGCGTCTCGACGGGCAGGAGGGGGTGCTTGGCCGCGTTGTGCGCGACGACGACGACAACCTCGTCGAACATCGACCGCGCGCGTCGTATGACGTCGAGATGGCCGAGGGTGACGGGGTCGAACGATCCGGGGCAGACCGCGAGACTCACGGCGCCAACCTACGCCGGGCCGGTCCTCGCGCGCCGCTCCGCGAGCCACACCGTCGTCTCGCCGTAGCGCCGCTCGTCGAACCGCTCCAGCCCGATCGGCCAGGTGGGTTCGGGGCTGCGGGTGGAGCGTACGACGACGACCACCGCGTCCTCGTCGAGCGCGGGGACGAGCGCGGCGAGCACGGCGCCGAGCGCCTCGTCACCGACGTCGTACGGCGGGTCGGCGAGCACCAGCCGCCACGGCGCCGTCGGCGTGCGCTCGACGAATCGCTCGACCCGGTCCGCCACCACCGTGACGGTGTGCGCCAGGCCGAGCGCAGCCGCGTTGCGCCGGCACACGTCCGCCGCGGGCCGCGACGCCTCGACCAGGGTGACCGCCGCCGCCCCGCGGCTCGCCGCCTCGAGCCCCAGCGCCCCCGAGCCCGCATAGAGGTCCAGCACGCGGGCGCCCTCGACGGCGTCCAGGTGCTCCAGGCGGGAGAACAGCGCCTCGCGCACCCGTTCGCTCGTCGGGCGCGTCCCCCGGGCGGGCACCTGGAGCGTTCGCCCGCCGGCCACGCCGGCGACGATGCGGGTCACCGACGCCGCCGCTGCTTCTCCGCCTCGTCCATCTGCTCGCTCAGCCGGTCGAACCACGACTTGGTGCTGGTGGACGACGCGACGAGCACCGCGATGGTGGAGAGCACCACCTGCACCACGGTGAGCGTGGGGCTCGCGGCGCGCAGCAGGATCGCGATCCACACCGGCAGGAGGCACAGCACCACGAGGTCGGGGCCGCGCGCGACCACCCCGGCGATGCCGCTCGGCAGCGCGCCCATCGGCGTGGACACCAACGGCTTGCCCCAGTCGGGCGGCGGGCGGTAGGCGGCACGGACCGCGGCGGCCGCCCATACGGGGGCGCTCGCGACGCCGAGCGCGAGCCAGTTGCCCGGCGTGCCCGCCCAGCGGCCCAGCGCGGCGAAGACGACGAGCGACCACAGGAGCATCGCGCCGGCCGGGACCGCCATCCGCAGCCGGCGGGCCGCCTTCGCCGACAGCGGCAGGAGCCGGTCGATCGCCGGCGCCATCTCCCCGAAGCGCGCACCCTCCGCGGTGGCGCTCGAGGCGACGAACCCGCCGGCCATGACGGCGAGGAGCACCCAGGCGACGCCGGCCAGCTGCGGCACGACGGTCGCCAGCACGGGCGCCAGCGCGGCGAGGACCAGCTGGACGACGTGACGCGGCGAGCGGCGCAGCACCGCGACGTCGGCGGCGACGAGCGCCGTGGCCGGACCCCGGGCCAGGCGCAGCCGCGAGCGCCACGGGCGCGTCGGCGAGGCGGTGCCCACCCCGAGCGCCCGGCCCAGCTCGCGCGAGTCGAGGGACACGACGGCGCCCATCGCCTGGCCCGCCACCGAACCTCCCTCGCGCAGGCTGCGCGCCGGGATCGCGCCCAGGCGGCGGTCGACGAGCCAGACCAGCGCCGCCGCGACGACCGCCGCGGCGCCCGCCACCGCCCACGACGGGTTGGGCAGCGCGTCGAGGCGCGTCCCCGCGACGGCGAAGACGACCGCCAGCGCA
>CAZBIO010000289.1:0-2603 GCA_964491965.1 uncultured Cellulomonas sp. | reverse complement strand
GCACCTCCGGTCTGGTTGACAGTGGGTGTCAGCGACAATGCTTTCCATACGCCAGTGCCTGAGACGGGCGAGTAATTGCCCTTCATGGAAACGAACTGGGTGTCGCTCGAAGCAGCCCGTTGCGGATTGATGGTGTCAAGTACGATGCCGGACGTCAGAGTATCGTACGGGTCGCCATTCAGATGGAGCCCCGTGTGCGTGGAGGCCTCCCAGTTCAGGCCATTGTTTCTGAACCAGGAAAGCGCACCGCCGGAAGATGCCAGGAAATCAAGTACGTGAGGGGCCGAAAGGTTCGTGTCGTTTTGTATGGACACAATCGTATTCGAGGTGCCGGACGTCGATTCAAACTTCGCGACGGGCGCGGAATTGATCGTTGCCGATACATGGAGGGGAGCCGCGGGTGAGGAGGTTCCGATGCCGGCGTTTCCGCTGGTCAGGCACCAGGAACCGCTCGGCGAGCAACCGGTGCTGGTCCATTGGGCGGCGATGGGCTGTAAGGAAAAAATCAGGAGAAGCGGCAGCGTGCCCGGAATCCGTAAAGAAAAAAATGTTTTCATTGCGCGCGTTTCCCTCTCAGTTCGGTTTCCAGACTTTCCATTCGCCTGCGAAGATCCTGATTCTCTTCCTCCACCTGCCGATTGTGTTTCTCTTCGTCGATCATGTGCAGTGTCAGTTCCTCGATTTTGGCAAGGAGCTTTGCCTGCATGTCACCAATATTCAGGCCGTCCTGAGCGACTTCCTCTGCCGAGGGTATACCGGGCAGGTGATGATTTTTGTCGATGTACTTTTCTACTTCGCTCAGCGGCGAGGCCCGATAGCCCGGATTGAAAACATAGTCCGACCAGCCGGAAGTAGCGGTGACAATCACCTCCTGCGCGCCGATCGTTCCCTTCACCGCCAACTTGTAGGGTGGAGCGGTCGTTCCGATGCCGACATTCCCGGTGCTTCGCTGGAGGTAGAGCACATCGGTGGTCCCATTGTGAAACGAGAGATCATTGGTTGCGGAACCGGTCTTGTAGAAATTCCATTTTTGAGCCCCGGCCTCAGCGAACTGAAGTGACGATTGACCACCCGTCGAATCCAGATAAATGCCGGCATTAGGGCCCGCAATGTGGAGATTGCGCTGGGGGGCTGTCGTCCCAATACCTACGCCGCCTGTTGCGGTGATTCTCATAACCTCTTTCAGAGTGGTGTTGAACGTTGTCGAGAATGCCAGGTCAGCGCCGTAATTACCTCCGGAAAATGGGCCGTAGGCGTTGATGTTAATCACAGAACGCTTGTCCGGCACCCCGTAACTTCCAGTGACGCCGAGACCCGAGAAATAGCCTCCACTCAATGAAGGCGTGTTGACAAACAAAGATCCCCCCGTGGTTCCGGCTCCCACGGTAAGCAGTCCGCTACCCCAGGTCAGTCCGGTCGTTCCACTAAGACCGACATCCTGGGACGTGCAGGTTGCGGATTCCGGGCGAAGGCGAACACGATTCCGGGATGAAGCCGAACGGCATTCCGGGATGATTCCGAACGCGGTTCCGGGATGAAGGCGAACACCGATTCCGGGATGAAGCCGAACACTTTTTCCTCGACTCCGGAATAGCGTTCGCCATCATCCCGGAATCCGGATCAGCAGAGAAACGCTGGACAAAAACAACCGGCAGGAGATGCTTCCCCTATCAAAGGGAGGATCGGATTGCCGGCCAGGAGACTGTCCATGCGAAAGATCAAAGAAGTTTTAAGACTGAAGTACGAGCTGAACCTGGGCCAGCGGCAGATCGCGCGCAGTTGCGTCGTGGGACTGGCGACCGTCAACGATTATCTGGTGCGCGCCGAAAGAGCCGGCATCGGCTGGCCATTGCCGGAAGGCTGGGAAGAGCCCGACCTCGAAGCCGCGCTGTTCGGCGCCGAGCCGGCCACGCGTGAAGCGGAACGGGCCGTACCGGATTTTGCCGCCATTCACCAGCAGCGCCAGACGCAGCGCTCCGTCACTCTGCAGTTGCTGTGGGAAGAATACCGGGAAGCCAACCCGGACGGCTACCGGTACAGCAGGTTCTGCGAACTCTACCAGCGCTGGCGCAGGAAGCAGGATGTCGTTCTGCGTCAGCAGTACAAGGCTGGGGAGAAGCTGTTCGTCGACTGGGCCGGGCCAACGATTCCGATCTACAGCCGCACCGGTGGTGACGCGGAACAGGCGCATCTGTTCGTGGCCGTGCTGGGCGCCAGTTCCTATACCTATGCCGAAGCCACGCGCGACGAGCAGATGATCAACTGGCTGACCGCGCACATGCGCGCGTTCGAGTTTTTCGGCGGTCTGCCAAAGCTGATTATTCCCGATAACGCAAAAACCGGCGTGAGCCGCGCCTGCCGCTACGATCCGGATCTGAATCCGACCTACCAGCAGATGGCCATGCATTACGGCGTGGGAGTGGTTCCCGCCCGGCCTTACAAGCCTCGCGACAAGGCGAAAGTCGAGAGCGGTGTTCTGGTGGTGGAGCGCTGGATCATGGCGGCGCTTCGCAACCGACGCTTCTTCGGAATCGAAGAGCTGAATCGGGCGATTCGCGAACTGCTGGTGAAACTCAACCAGCGGCCCTTTCGGAAACGGCCCG
>CAZBIO010000288.1:0-7894 GCA_964491965.1 uncultured Cellulomonas sp. | reverse complement strand
GGACGTCATCAAGACGGCCGACTGGGTCATCGACCTCGGGCCGGAGGGCGGGCCCGGCGGCGGCCAGATCATCGCGCAGGGCACGCCCGACGACGTCGCCCGCGTCGCGGCCAGCCACACGGGCCGGTTCTTGAAGAAGGTTTTGTGAGGGTCGCCCCCCGAGGGGTGATAATCAGGCCGCGCATGTCGCAGCCAGGCGACGCCTTCCAACCTTCGCCCTCACGCATCGACTGGCTGGCGGCGGCGCTGGTGTTGGTGGCCGCCGTCGCGTTCGCGTTCATCCGCGTGCAGGCCGTCAACCTGCCGTGGCACCTCGCGACGGCGCGGCTCGCGCGCTCGTTCGGCCAGTGGCCCGCGCGCAACACCTTCAGCTACACGTTCCCGGACCACCCTGTCTTCCAGCAGTACCCAATCTTTCAGCGGGCGGTCTTCGCGGCAGCGCAGGCGGGCGGCTGGGGCGCGCTCACCGCCCTTTCGGGCGTGGGATGGATCGCGGTGTTCCTGCTGTTCGTGCGCTGGGCGGGGCCGTTCCGCGCGGGCGCGGCGCTGAATGCGTTCTGGACGCTGGCGCTGTGCGCGCTGTGGCGGCGTATGATGCTGCGGCCCGATCTGTTCTCGATGATCGCGCTCGGCATCGAGCTGCTGGCTCTGGATGCGTACGGCGGAGGAGGCGGTCCAGCCCGGGGCAGGCGCTGGGCGCTGGCGTTCGTGCCGCTGGCGCACTTCCTGTGGGTGGGGAGCCACCAGCTGTGGCCGCTGTCGCTGCTCGTGCAGGGGCTCTACGTCGTTCACTTGCTGATCTTGCGCAGGCGGGCGTCCCAGCGCGCCGAGCCGGTACCCGCGCTCGCGCCCGTGCTGGTGGCGCTGGCTGCTGCGGCGGCGCTGACGCTGGCGACGCCCCTAGGCGTCGAGATCCTGTGGGCGCCCGCGCGGACCGCCACTTCGCTCTCTGTGTTCCGCGAGCACGTCGCGGAGTTTCAGCGCGTCTGGCGCATGCCGCTGGAACTGTGGCTCGCGCTCGCGACGGGCGTGCCCGCGGCGTGGGCGCTGGTGCGCGCGCGCCGGCTCGTCGAACCGTTCGATGTGCTCCTTTGGCTGCTCTCGCTGGCGTTGGTGTTGGCCACCGTGCGCGGCCTCATGTTCTTCGGCGTCATCAGCGTGGGCGTGTTCCAGCGGGCGCGCGCGCGCTGCCTCGCTGCGGGCGCGCCCTTCGTGCCCGGTCTCGGACCGGCGGCCGGCCGCGCCATGCGCAGGATCGGCTTCGCGTTCACGGCGCTCGTCGCGCTGACGGCCGTGCAGCTTCGCTGGCTGCACCCGCCGCTCACGCTGGGCGGCACGCAGCCCGGTTTCGGGCGCGCCATCGGCGGCTGGGGCGAAGCGATGACGGCCTTCGTGCGGCGGGCGCGGCCGCCGGGACGCGTGCTGAACCTCGGGCCCGCCGTGGGAGATCTACTGATCCTCGACGCGCCCGGCATCCCCGTGTTCGTCGACTCGCGGCTCGAGTCGTACCCCGTGGACTTCCTGCGCGACGTGCTGCGCGCCGACGCCGACGACGCGACGCTGGCCGCGCTGATCCAGCGATGGGACGCGCGATGGATCGTGGCCGAGCACTTCCGCGACTCGATCCGCTCGCGCGTCGTGCACCTGCTGAGCGAGGGGTGGGCGCCCGTGTACGTCGATAGCGACTACATCGTGCTCGTGCGAGACGACGCCGAAAGCGCCGCCTATCTCGCCGGGCACCGGATTGATCTGCGACACGCTGAGCCTGGTGACCTGGTGGCGGCGCCCGCCGTGCTGCGCGCCCAGCAGCGGGGCCATTTCGCGCACCTGCTGCGCGCCATCGGAGCGGGCGATCGCGCCGACGAGCAACGCCGCGCCGCCCTCGCCGAGGGCGGGCCCGTGGTGCTGGAGGCGTTCGACCGCCCATGACAGGGACGACGACGCCCGGCTTGCCCATTCGGCTCCTCGTTGCGCTGCTGATCACGCTCGGGACGTGGGGCGCCGTCGCGCTGGTCGACGCCGCCGTCGACGACGTCCAGCGCGAGGCCGAGCAAAACGCGCCTCCACCGCGTGCACGTTCGGGCGAGGCCCTGCCCCGCCCCGGACGCCTCTTCGTACTCATCATCGACTCGTTGCGCGCGTCGCGCGCCGAGGAGATGACGTCGATCCGCGACCTTCGCCCGCAGAGCCTGTTCGTGCACGTGCGCGCCACGCGTGACGCGGCGACCGTTCCGTCGTTGCGCGCGGCGTTCACCGGAAGGACGCAGCGCTCGATTTTTGCGTTCGTCCGCAACTTCGGCCACCACGGCGGCACCACGCCGTCGCTGTTCTCACAAGCGGCCGAGCACGGCGCGCGCGTGACCACGTTCTCCGACGGCGCGTTCTACGAGCTCGCGCCGGGCATCGCCGACCGCCGCGGGAACGCTGTCCCGCCGGGCGACGAGGAGACATGCCAGACGCGATCGTTCCACGAGGCGCTGGATCTCTTTCGCGCGGGTCACGACGACGTCGTCGTCTTCCACTACACCGTCGTCGATCACGCCGCCCACACACGCGGGCCGGGCGATCCCGTCTACGAACACGCGTTCGAGCACGCGGACGAGCTGGTGCGTAACGCGGCTTCTGCCGTCGGGCCCGGCGACACGTTCGTCGTCATGGGCGACCACGGCCACGACGAGCTCGGGCGCCACTTCCCCGGCCTCGACGTCCCAACGGTGGCGCTCTACCGCGGCCCGGGGTTCAAGCCGGGCAGCGAGCTCGGTCCCATGCCGCTCACGATGCACCGCTATTTCATGAGCTGGGCGCTGGGCCTGCCGCTGCACCCCGACTATCGCGGTCCCGGCGCGCCGCACGTGCTGGCCGGCCCTTCGCCGCCCTATGAATATCGCCACCCGCCGCCCGAGATCTCGGCTGGGTTCCTGCGCGCGAAGCGCTTCAAATGGCTGGGACCGCTGGGCGTCCTCGTCGCGCTCGTGGGCGGGTTCGCGATCTGGGGCCTCGGGCCGCCACGTGGGCGTGCGGTCGAGGTCATCGTCGCCACCGTCGTGGGCGCGGCTGTGTTCGGCTCGTGGGGCGCGTTCCTCGCGCACCACCGCCTGGTGACCGTGCCGCCCACGACGGGCGAGCTGCTGTTCAACTGGGCTCTCGGGCTCATGCTTGCCGCGTGGGCGGTCATCATGAAGCTCATGCGGCGCATGACGGCGACGTGGCTCGCGTTCGCCCTGCCGGCCCTGGGCCTTTACGCGACGGCCGCCTGGTACGGCTGGGCGGCGATCATGGCGCCCGCGTGGCTGGTGGCCCTAGCGCTGCTCGCCCTCGACTGGACGCGCCGCCGCTTCGAAAAGAACGCGCCGCCGATCACGCCTGTCGAGCGCGCAGGTCTGCTCGGCCTCGTCGGGGTAGCCCTCGCGCTGCCGCCCTTCATGTACGCCGAGATGGACGGGCTGGCCTCGGGTGATTGGCGCGGATACCTGTCGTCGAACCGCATGACGTACTGGATCGCTGTCAGCACGGTGGCGCGTCTGGTGATCTTCGTGCGCCCGCGCCGCGGCGCCGTCGTGAACGTGCTCGCCTTCGCGATCGTGGCGCTGTTCTCGGTCCTGTCGTTCGGCGACGTGCTGACGACGCAACCGTCGCGTCTGGTCGTCACGGCGGTGCTCGGGGTCCTCGCCATCGCCACGCGGGCGCGCGCTCATCAGGTGGGCCGCGACAGCGCGGTCGGCGCCGCGGCGACCATCCTCTCGAACGCGGCGATCCTGATGGCGTACCGCGCGTCCGTCATCCTGGGCGAGCGCACTTTTCTACAGATGGAGTTGCTCCTGGGAGCGCTCGTCGTTTCGGCGCGCGCCAACGACGCGCTGGGACGCGCCGAAGATCGGCGGTCGTTCACAATCTGGCTCGAGGGGATGGCGATCGTGATCGCCGCGTGGAGCACGCTGGCGCTGACGCTGCACCGCCTGGAGTGGAAGGTGTTCTACACGTTCTTTCCGGCCCTGTTCGTCGAGCATCACGTGGGGTGGCTGCTACCGGCGATCGTGGGCCGCTACGCGCTGCCGCTCGTGCTGGCGCGGCGATTGATCGCCGAGAACAGCGCCGGGGGCGGCACGTGGCGCGATGCCGCGGCACTGACGACGTTCCGGATCGCGACGCTGCTGCTCGGCGTCGTCGGCTCGGCCGTGCTCGATCCCTCGAGCGAGCCGTTCATGGCGGCGGTGCAGTGCCTCCTGACGTTCAGCGTGCTGGGGTTCGCGCTGTGCCACGAACCGTCACCAGCGCCTGCTTGATCATGGGCCGGGGACGGGGCGGCCCGCCTGGAAATGATTCTTGAGCGCGAGGATCGGTCGCTCGAAGAAGCGCCACGAGAACCAGGCCAGCACGTAGGTCGCGATCGACGCGAAGGTGACGTACACGCCGAGCCGCACGTTCGCGCCCGTGCCGCCCGCACCGACGATGAACGCGTGGAGCGGCTTCATGGCCGCCCAGTGCAGCGGGTAATGGAAGACGTACATGCCATAGCTGACGCGGCCGGCGGCGCGCAGGAAGGCCGCGCTCGGCCAGGAGATGGGCGCGCCGCCCAGCAACGGCAGCTCGCAAACGATCACGAGCAGCCACGCGGCGAAGAGGCCCGCGACGATCGGGAACCCGAACGTCTGCACGACGACGTCCTCGTGCGAGAAGCCGGCGCGCCAAACGACGATGGCGACCAGCGCTGCGCCGAGACCCCCGATGATCGGCGACGCCGAACGCGCGAACGCGCGACGCCACGCCCCTCGCCGCGCAATGAAGGCCGCCAGGCCGCCGATCGCCGGCGCGCTCATGCGCGTCACGGTGAACTTGTAGACGGCGAGCGCGGACGCCGAAGCAGTGAGTCGCAGCCCCACCCCGAAAGCGAGCGAGACCGCGACGATCACCACGCACACGCGCATGAATTGACGCTCGGCCAGCACGAGCACGATGAACGGCCACCCGAGATAGAACTGCGCCTCTACGGCGAGCGACCAAAGGTGATTGAGCCCGGGCGCGCCGATCCCCAGCGGCTCGACCCAGTTCGAAAGGTAGAGCCAATACCAGATCTGGTGCGGAGACGCTGCGTCGATCGTCGGCGCGTCGAACAGCCGCGGCGCGATCAGGAAGTACACGACCAGCGCCGCGTAGTAGAGCGGCATAATGCGCAGCGCCCGGCGAGCCATGAAGGCCGACAACGCGCCGGGCATCTGGCGCATCTCGAGAAGAATGCGCGTGATGAGAAACCCCGACAGCACGAAGAACAGCTGAACGCCCATCCATCCCCACTCGAATGTCGCCGTGAGCGCCAGCGGCGGCGCGCTGCCCATCTTGCTCAGGTTGTGAAGCAGCACGGCGATGATCGCGAGACCGCGCACGCCGTCGAAGGCTGGAATGTACGTGAGCTCCAGCGTTCGAAACGATCCGGTCTCCAGGGTCCTCGGTGGCACGACTTCCCGAATTGTCTCACGTAGCGAGCGCGCGCCGCGAACGCTCCGGGATCTCGCTTCCCGCGATGTGACAAATCACCGCAGCTCTCGAGGCACGGGCGCGGCCTGTACCGCCCACTTGTCGTCGCGGTACACATCGCGCCAACCGTCGCGCGAGAGCGCCGCCACCGTCGGTGAATCGACGCCGAGGAACGAACAGCGAATGCCCCACCGCGCGAAGAGCTGGCCGTACGGCTCGCGTCCCGATTCAACGCGAAGGTGGTCGAGCAAGAACGGCAGCGGATATGGATCCTGGCGGTTGTCGATGAAGACAGGCCGCTCGGGGGTGAGCCACACCAGATAGCCGCCTTCGTTGTAGTGGTTGTAGAGGCGCCCGGGGCAAGCGCGAATGCCGGCGAGCACGCCCGCCGGCAACGGCCGCCAGCCCAGATCCTCGAAGGGCCGCGTCCAGCCGATCGCGATCGCAGCAACACCTGCCAGCGCAGCCGTGCCAAGGATCGCGAGGTTGACGAGAGGGTGATCCGGTGACGCCGCCCGATGGCGACGACGCCAAAGCGGCAGCTCGCCTCCCAGCAGCCGGCTGGCAGCAGCGGGCGCCAGCAACAAGAACGGGCCGATGTGGCGAATCGAGCGGAAGGCGAGCGGGAACAGCGCCAGAGCGGCGGCGACCACGATCCAATCGGCCCAACTGGCACCTCGCAGAGCCCGCCAGCGCCGCACGACGACGACCGCGAACGCGAGCGCGAGCACCCAGAACACGCCGCCGATCGAGAATCCCGGCAGCGTGGCGCGCCACTCGTTGATGTGCGCCTCGCGCAGCCGCGCCTCGGACTCGCGCACGAAACGGAAGAAGCCCAAGCCGAGCGGCGTCGCGGCTGTGGCGAGCAGCGCCAGCGGCAGGACAGCCGTGAGCCACACGAACCGGCGCCGATCGGCCGCCGTGTCGGCAAGCCGCGCGCGCAGCGCCGCCACGGCCCACGCAAGTGCGAGCACCCCGTCCCCCAGGACGACGCCGCCGTGAACGTTGGCCCAGACGAGCACGAGGATCGGGATCAACGCGAAGCGCTCGCGCGCGAGCAGCCACGTGAGGCTCGCGAGCCCGAGCAGCGTGAAGATCTGAGGGCGCTGCACCCACACGAGCGAAGCGAGCGGTATCGCGACGAGCAGGAGCCAGAACCGCGTCGCCGCACGGCCTATCATGAGCCGGTACGCGAGCGCGACAGCCGAGAGGACCAGCAGCGCCGCGCCTGCCGTGACCAGCGGCATACCGCCCACGCGATGAAGCGCGTACACGAACACCTGCCACAACCACTCGTGATCCGGCCAGGGCAAGCCCGCCGCCGTGTACGAGTAGGCGTCGACGCGCGGGATGTGGCCGGAGGCCAGGATGTCTGCCCCCGCGCGCAGGTGCCAGAACGTGTCCGACTGCGCCGGCATCAGGAACGCGCGCACGGCGACGACGGCGAACAGCAGGCCGACCGTCATGCCCTCGAAGGAGACGCCGCGAGGGCGGTTCATCGCGCCTAGCCGCCGAACGCTTGGGCCACGCGCCGCTCGCGCGTGCGCCAGATGCGGCCGTCCATCAGAAAGTGATGCAGGTTGATAGCGCTGATGACAGCCGCCGCAATCGAAAGGGTGCGCGGTGTGTCGCCGTTCGGCACGAAGATCGCCAGCAGGCCCGGGTTGATGACCAACCCGAGCACGAGCACCGATGCGACGTAGGCGGCGAAGGCGCCGAGGCGACCGCCACGCTCGCCGCGCGTCCAGTGCCAGCCCGTGAGCGCGAGGTACTGCAGCGAGTGGAACACGGGCACGAGCACGACGTTGAAGAACGGGTGGAAGATGCCGATCGCGAACCACACGACCTGCGTCGCCAGTACGGCGAGGGACATCGCGGGCAGCGGCACGCCGCGCCGGTTGCGCTCGCGCGCGACGATGACCGGGCCCGCGAACGTGGCCGCGAGCGGCACGAGCAGGGCGACCAACGTCGCGGTCGATAAGCGCACGCGCAGGAACGCGTCCGCGACGATTGAGTAGGCCGGATTGCGCGCGCCGGCGCCCGCGCGCAGAAGCCCGATCAGAGACACGATCCACGATGCGTAGAGCGGCAGCGCGAGCAGGCGCTTCTCACGAGCGTCGAGGCGCGCGCGCTGGCGCAGCGGGAATAGCATCGCGATGCCCAGCGACTGGCCCGAATAGTGATAGCCGGACCACGCGACGTAGGCGAGGAAGTACCAGGGGCCGAAGCGCGGAGACGAAACGGCCAGCGCGGCGCCGGCGACGAGAAAGATCGGCGCCACGAGCGTGACGACGGGGTGCGCGCGCAGGACGTCGAGCGAGAAGAACGCGCGCCGGTAGGTGGCCGCATAGTGCGGGCCGAGCACGAGCAGCGACAGCGTCGTCGCGACGGCCGCGGCCCCCGCGGGGCGGCCCGCGGCCCA
>CAZBIO010000287.1:0-3383 GCA_964491965.1 uncultured Cellulomonas sp. | reverse complement strand
CACCTGGCCGGCACCCGCTGGATCGAGGTGCTGATGCCGCCGGTGGTGACCGGCACCATCGTCATGATCATCGGCTTCAACCTCGCCGGCTCGGCGTGGGGTTCGTGCGACGCGGAGGGCGCCAGCTGCACGGGCTTCCGCTCGTCGCCCATCACGGCGACCGTCACCACCCTGGCGATCGTCCTCATCGCGGTGCTCTTCAAGGGGATCATCGGCCGCCTGGCCATCCTCTTCGGTGTGCTCGTCGGCTACGTCGTGGCGCTGATCCGCGGCGAGGTGGACTTCGCGGGCGTCCAGGCGGCCGACTGGGTCGGGTTCCCGACGTTCGTGCGCCCCAACCTGTCGCTCAGCGTCGTCGGCCTGTTCCTGCCGGTGGTGCTGGTGCTCATCGCGGAGAACATCGGGCACGTGAAGTCGGTCGCCGCGATCACCGGGCGCAACTTCGACAAGGTCACCGGCCGCGCGCTCCTCGCCGACGGCGTCGCGACGACCATCGCCGGCCTCGGCGGCGGGTCCGGCACCACGACGTACGCCGAGAACATCGGCGTCATGGCCGCGACGCGCGTCTACTCGACGGCCGCCTACTGGGTCGCGGGCCTCGGCGCGTTCGTCCTGTCCCTGTGGCCCAAGTTCGGCGCCGCGGTCCAGACGATCCCGCAGGGCGTGCTCGGCGGGGCGACCACCATCCTCTTCGGCATGATCGGCCTGCTCGGCGCGCGGATCTGGATCCAGAGCAAGGTCGACTTCTCGCACCCCGAGAACCTCATGCCCGCCGCCATCGGCCTGATCGTCGGCATCGCCAACTTCACGTGGGCGCGCGGCGACCTGCAGTTCGGCGGAATCGCGATCGGCACCGTCGCGGCGATCGCCCTGTACCACCTGATGCGGTGGCTCGGCCGGGTGCGCGGCACCTCGCTGGAGCCGGCGAGCCCGGCGTCGGCGCCCGCGGGCGAGGAGCCTGCCGTGCTGCACGACGAGCCCGCGAAGCAGATCTGAGTCCGCGGTAGACGGCGCGCGGCCGGTCGGTTCCTGGTGAACCGGCCGGCCGCGTCGCGTCTGCGGCGCGGTCAGCCGGCCGGAGGCGCCGTCGGCTCCCCGGCGGGCTGCTCGGCCCCACCGGTGGCGGCCGGCGGCGTCGGCGTGGCGGCGGCGTTGATGTACTGGTCGAACGGCACGCAGCCCGGCGTGCCCGCGAGCGGCTTCGCCGGGTCGAGGGCCACCGACTCCGGCGCCTTGAGGGCGGCGAACGCCGAGCCGAGGGTGATGTCCACGGTGGCGTCCGCGCGGGCGTCGAGCAGGAACTCGGGGTCGTCGACGTGCGCGGCGAGCGTCAGCGCCTGCGCGATGCCGGTCGGCCCGAAGGCGATGCGCGCCGTCCCGTCGAAGGGACCGGCGTTGAGGGTCATCCCGGGGAGGAAGCCGCGCGCGACGAGCGCGTCGGAGGTGGTCTTCGCCAGCCCGGAGGTCGGGGTGCCGTTGTAGACGTTGACGGTGATCTGGTTCGCCGCGACGGGCAGCGCGCCCGCCGGCGGGCACGGCACGGGGCGCGTGGTGGGGGTGGGCGACGGCTCGGCGACGAAGTCCTTGCTCACCCAGGGCAGGTTGAGGTTGCCGGTGTAGATGGCGGCGGCGGTCACGAACGCCAGCGCGAGGAACGCGATGAGCACGCCGAAGATGACGGCCTGGCGCTCGTGCATGTGGCGCCGGCGCAGCTTGCGGGCGCGGTCAGAGTCACTCATCGGTTTCGATCACCAGCACCCGCGCGTGCAGCGTGGGCCGCTGCTGGAGGGCGGCCCGCACCGCGCGGTGGAGGCCGTCTTCGAGGTACAGCACGCCCCGGTATTGCACGACGTGGGCGAAGAGATCGCCGTAGAACGTCGAGTCGTCCGCGAGCAGCGCGTCGAGGTCCAACGTGCGCTTGGTGGTCACCAGCTCGTCCAGCCTCACCTGGCGCGGCGGGACGTCGGCCCACTCCTTCGCCGTCGTGAGCCCGTGGTCCGGGTATGGCCGGCCGTCCCCCACAGCCTTGAAGATCACGGAGGCGAGTCTAGGGTGAAGCCGGCCCCGACTCCCTCCGACCCCGGTATGACTGGGGGCCCTCCGCAGGGCGGAGGCGCTCACGGGGTGCACGCGCCGTCGATCTCGCCGCCGGAGCCGGCGTAGCTCTGGAAGGGCGAGTAGCGCAGGTCGTCGAGGCGGACTGCTCCCCAGCGGGCGGCGGACTCGATCTGTGGCGACCGACCGTTCAGGGCCGCACAGTCGTCGATCTGCCAGAGCACGACGAGCGTCCCGTCGGCACCCGCGGGCACGGCGCGCGGCAGACGCGTGTCGTCGCCGACGCCGGGCAGGCCGGTCGCGTAGTCGAGGGCGGAGGTGCCGGGCGGCAGCTGCCCGGGGGTGTCCGTCCGCCCGTGATAGCCACCCGAGAGTTCGCCGTCCACGAGCCAGGCGCCGACGACGTGCGCGCCCGGGACGTCGCCGACCGAGCGCACCTCGACACCGCCCCATCCGTGCGGCGTGACGCCCGCGAGGAGGACCACCCGCCGCTCGTCGGTGAACTCCCGCCACGAGCCGCCGGGCGACGTGTCCAGGCCGGGGCGCACCAGCGGCGGCAGGTACCAGAGCCCGACGAGCAGCACGAGATATGCCGCGACCAGCGCCGCATTGCGCCGGGCGGAGCCGCGGGGGACGAGCGCCTCGAGCGTCGGGTCGACCGTTGCCGCGCTCATTGGCACAACGTACTATGTCAATGGGTCAAAGAGGAAGGGTGGTCGTCGTGCGGTTCGCGCTCCTCGCCTTCGGGGTCCTCGCGCTCGTGTTCGCCCTCTTCCTCGTCGACCGCCTGTGGCCGCCGACGCCGCGTGACATCGCCTGGCTGGCCGGGCGTGCCGACCCGCCGGACGACGAGGCGCGCGTGGTGCGCCGCTACCTCCAGCGCCATCGCGTCCACCGGTTCGTCGGCGGGCTCGCCGGGATCGCGGCGGTGGGGGTCGCGGAGGCGCGCTGGGGGAGCTCCGGCGATCTGACGGTGCTGATCTTCTGGGGAATCGCCGGTGTGCTCGTCGGCGCCCTCTCCGCCGAGTCCTACCGGCTCGGTCCGACCGGCGGGACGGCTGTCGCCTCGCTCGAGCCGCACGACCGACCGGCACGCCGCGACGTCGTCATGGCGGCCCGGTGGGTGCTGGCCGGGGCGGCGGCGATCGCGCTGACCGTCTGGGTGTGGCGCCGGGAGCCGGCAGCACTCGAGCTGGTCGTCGTGGGCGGAGCGGTCGCGGGGGTGGCCGAGCTGACCCGCGCGCGGATCGCCGGGCGTCGCCGTCCGGTGCTCTCCGAGCGGGCGCGGGTGCTCGACGCGCGCATCCGTGCGTTCGCCGCCGAGTCGG
>CAZBIO010000286.1:0-18101 GCA_964491965.1 uncultured Cellulomonas sp. | reverse complement strand
CAGCAGGTGCTCCAGGCGGGAGCCCTGCCGCCCGAGCGGCACGTCGTGCACCGCCTCCCACCCCTCGGCCGACAGCCGGTCGAGGCGCTCGCGGATGGTGCTGGCGCGCCCGCCGGCGGGGTCGTCGGCCGGCGGGATCTGGCCCAGCCAGGCCTCGAGCGACGCCTGCACGGCGAGGAACTCGGCCTCGGGCTCGCCCGTGCGCTGCACGGGGAGCACCAGCTCGGCGACGTCGTCCCGCAGGTAGGCCTGAGCGGCCCGGCGCACGTCGTCCTCGCGGAGCGGGTCGGTGACGCTCACCTCGCCCGACGACAGGTCGACGAAGCCCATCGGGAGGCCGTTCTCGTGGGTCACGTAGAGCCGATCCGCTCCGTAGCGCCGCCATCGGCGCACGGTCAGGACGTCATCCACGTCGTGAATTATCGGCAGGGCGACGCGGGCGGGTGAGGTGTCCGTCGCCACGCGCACGGCGTGTCGCCCCGCACCAGGCGACATTCACCCGGTGCGGTGACACACCGACGCCGTCAGTCCCCCGCGGCCGACCCCGCAGCCGGCTCGAACGTCAGGCTGACGGAGTTCATGCAGTAGCGGTCGCCCGTCGGCGTCTGCGGCGCGTCGTCGAACACGTGGCCCAGGTGCGAGCCGCAGCGGGCGCAGCGCACCTCCGTGCGGACCATGCCCAGGCTGCGGTCCTCGATCAGCTCCACGCGGTCGCCCGCGAGCGGCGAGAAGAAGCTGGGCCAGCCGCAGTGCGAGTCGAACTTGGTGTCCGAGCGGAACAGCTCGTTGCCGCAGGCGCGGCACCGGTACACGCCCTCGCGCTGCTCGTCGAGCAGCTCGCCGGTCCACGGCCGCTCGGTCGCCGCGAGCCGCAGCACCGCGAACTCGGACGGGTCCAGCTCCACGTGCCACTGCTCGTCGGTCTTGTTCACCTGGTAGGCCATCGTCACTCCTCGTGTCCGGTGAGTCGCCCGGCGAGTTGCCACCGTGGGCTCACCTCGCGCGGGCGTCGCGCCGAGAACTATGGGGTTCGTCCGATTCCAACACCGACCGGCCCCGTTGCGTTCCGCCCTCGCCTGCCGCGGCGCGCGCAACCTAACCTGAGCGCAGAGACCGGAACGGTCCGCGGGAGGTGCACATGGCGCGATCCGCCAGGCGTCGCCTGAGCCTCACGCGGTACTTCGTCGTCGTCAGCCTCGTGGCGATGACCGCGCTGGGGTTCGCGCTCGTGTGGGCCTCGTCGTCCGTCATGGGCCAGCAGGCGATCCGCCTCGGGACCGTGACCGCGACGTCGGTGGGCGCCTACGCCGTCGCCCCCCTGACGGCCGAGCAGTTCCGGACCGGCATCCTCGACGAGGAGACGCACGCCGCCGTCGCCGCCGCCACGTCGGGGTTCGCCGACAAGCTCGTCGAGCTGCGGCTGTGGAGCAGCGACGGCCGGCTGATGTACTCCGACGCCCGCAACACCACCACCGGCCCCCCGGACAACACGCGGTTCGAGCGGGTCCGCATGAGCGGCGAGCCCGACGCGCAGATGATCACCGACGTGCGCGCGCTGCCCGGCGGCGACCAGCTCGCCGCGACGCAGCAGCCGGTGCTCGACGTGTACGTGCCGGTGCGGGCCGGCGACACCGCGTCGGCGGAGACGGCGGTGGGCACGCAGTCCGACGAGGCCGTGGTCGGCGCCGCCGAGGTGATGATCGACCAGACCGTGTCGCAGCAGACCCTCGCCGACGCCGTGCGCACGGTCACGCTCGTCGTCGCCGCCGGCCTGGCGCTGCTGTGGCTGCTCCTGTTCCGCACCGTCCACACGACGAGCCGCCGGCTCCAGTCGACGGCGCTGGAGAACGCGCGGCTCGCCCTGCTCGACTCGCTGACTGGCCTGCCCAACCGCCGCCTCCTCGCCGACCGCATGCGCCGCGGCATCGACCAGGCGCAGGAGGAGGGGACGCGCGTCGGGCTCGTCCTCCTCGACATCGACCGCTTCAAGGACATCAACGACACCCTGGGCCACGACCGCGGCGACGAGCTGCTGGAACAGGTGGCGGACCGGATGCGCGACGCGCTGCGCGACGAGGACATCGTCGCCCGGCTCGGCGGCGACGAGTTCGCGGTGCTGCTGCCGGACGTGCGCACGGTGGAGAACGCCGAGCGGCTGGCGCAGCGCATCCGCTCGCTGTTCGCGACGCCGTTCCGCCTCGGCGGGATGGAGCTGCACGTCGAGCCCTCGGTCGGCGTCGCCTGCCTGCCCGAACACGCGCGCGACGCCTCCTCGCTGATGCGGACCGCCGACGTCGCGATGTACACCGCCAAGGTCCACCGCACCGGCGTCGCGGTGTACGACGCCGAGGAGGACCACTCCTCGCCCGCACGCCTGGAGCTGCTGGGCGACCTCCACCGGGCGCTCGCCGCGCAGGGCGCGTCGGACGGCGAGGAGCGGCCGGCACTGGCCGCCACACCCGACGAGGGCAGGGCCACGGCGCCCGACGAAGGCACGGGGGCCGGTGTGACCAGCGGGTCGCCGGCTCCGCCGGCTCTACCGCGCGGTGGGCCGCCCACCGCGGGCTCGTCGGCCACCGCCGCGCGGGGGGCGCGGGGCTCGTCGGCCTCGTCGGGCGCGCCCCCGCAACCGCAGCCGGCCGACGACGACCTGTCGCAGCAGCTCGAGATGTACTACCAGCCGAAGATCGACCTGGGCTCGGGCCGCGTCGCCGGGCTCGAGGCACTGATCCGGTGGCGCCACCCGGTGCACGGCATGCTCCTGCCCGGCACGTTCATCCCGCTCGCGGAGCAGTCGGGCCTGATCCACGTGCTGACGTCGTTCGCGCTGCGGGAGTCGGTGCGGCAGCTGGCCGAGTGGCGGGCGCAGGGCCGCGAGACGCCGGTGGCGGTCAACCTCTCCGCGCACGACGTCGCGAAGGGAACCGTGGTGGACCTGATCGAGCAGCTGCTCGCGGAGCACGACGTGCCCGCGCACCTGCTCGAGGTGGAGATCACGGAGACGGCCCTCATCGCCGACACGTCGCGCGTGGTGCCGGTGCTGGAACGGCTCGGCAGGCTCGGCGTCACGGTGGCGATCGACGACTTCGGCATCGGCAACACGTCGATCGCCCAGCTGCGCGACCTGCCCGTCAACGAGCTAAAGATCGACCGGCTGTTCGTCTCCGACCTGGGCGACGAGAACCGCGAGGGCTCGCAGCTCGTCGTGCAGGCGATGGTGGACCTGGCGCACTCCTTCGGGCTGCGCGTCATCGCGGAGGGCGTCGAGGACGAGGGCACCGCCGCGATGCTCGGGCGCCTCGGGGTGGACCAGGCGCAGGGCTTCTTCTACGCGCACCCCTCGCCGGCCGGGGCGGTCGCGGTGGCGTCACGCCGCAGGGTGACCCGCCCGCGGCGCGGTCCGGGGCACGACGAGACCGTTGACACGCACCCTCCGATCCGCGTGAAATGACCGGAACGGGCTCATTGGCGCGAAAGATGGTGCCGATACCAGTCCTGAGGCGGACGTAGCGGACGTCGCCACCGGCCCTGGGGGGTTTCCTCGCCATGATGGACGAGCTCTTGCAGGAGATGATCGACCCGGCCCCGCAACGGGGCGACGTCTCCCGCTGGCGGCGCCTGGGGGCCACCGCCGCGATCTTCGCCCTGGCCGGCCTCGGCGTGACGTCGCTGACGACGAGCGCGCTGTTCACCGACCGCGAGACCACGGCGGGCGACCTGCTGACCGGCACGGTCGACCTGCGGCTCGGCACCGACGCCAACGGCACCGCCGACTTCGTCCTGCCGACGCTCGGCATGGCGCCCGGCGACTCCGTGGTGCGGACCCTCGAGGTGCACAACGACGGCTCGCTCGCGCTGCGGTACGCGGTGGCCTACCAGGCCGACACCGCGTTGCTCGACCCGTCGCTGCTCCCGCCCGCGCCGACGCTCGGCACGGGCGAGACGTTCGCCGGCACCGAGGACATCCGCGACTGGTTCACCCTCGACGTCTTCCCCGTCACGCCGACCGCGCCCTGCGTCCAGACGCCGAACACCCCGGACGGGGCCGCGCCGGACGGCCTGGTCACCACGTGGCCGGGGACCCTGGGCGGCTTCACGCCGATCGTCGGCAACGCGACCACCAACCCCTTCGGTGCCGCGCTCGACGTGGCCGGCGCCCCCGGGCCCCGCTCGCTCGGCGTCAGCTCCGCCGACAACGCCGAGACGCTCTGCGTGCGCGCGACCTTCGACGCCGACGCCGGGAACGCGTTCCAGGGCAAGGGCGTCAGCATCGGGCTTCGCCTCGACGCCGAGCAGGTCGTGAACAACCCGACCTCGTGACGGACGCATGACGGACGACGAGCTGACGACCTTCGCCGAGAGGCGCGCCCCGCGGCCGGAGCTGCCGCGGGCTCGTCGGCCGCGGGCCCGCCGTCCGTGGTGGCGGGTCGCCGTCTCGGTGCTCCTGTGGACGGTCGTCAGTGTCGGCGGCGCCGCCTACGCCGCGTCGCTCGCCGTGCCGCTCTGGTACCAGGTGCACGGCCAGCGCCTGCTGATCGTCACGTCCGGGTCCATGGCGCCGCGGTTCGTCGCGGGAGACGTCGTGGTGCTGCGCGCGATCACCGACGCGTCGGAGCTCAAGGTCGACCAGGTGGTGACGTTCCGGCCGGTCGGCAGCGAGAACCTGGTGACCCACCGGATCGTCGAGCTGCACCAGCTGCCCGCCATGGAGCAGGACCTCGCCACCGGGCGGATGGTCCCGGTGCTCGACGACCAGGGCAACGCGATCCTGCAGCCGTACATCGTCACCCGGGGCGACGCGAACTCCTCGCCGGACCCGAACGCCACGCCCGTCAGCCGGGTGCGCGGGGTGGTCGTCGGCTGGCACCACGAGTGGGGGACGGTGCTCGGGTGGGCGAGCTCGCCGCAGGGCCGCGCGGTGATGCTGGTGCCGCCGCTCGTCGCGCTGGGCGTGCTCGAGATGCTGTCCGTGCTCGGTGACCGACGCCGCCGCGCGCCGGTCCGTGCGCCCGTCGAGGGCCGGAGCTTCGATGCGATCCTCCTCGACTGAGCCGGGCGCCGGGTCGCGGCTCGACCCGAATGCGGGGCGGCCACTCGACCCGCGCCCCGGGCGTCATCCGCGCCCCGGGCGGTTCCTCCCCGCCGGGACGGGGGCATGGCTGCGGCTAGCCTGCGTCGCCGCGCTCGGGGTCGGTGCCGTCGTCGCGCCCGCCGTCGACCGCACCGGCGCGATCTACACCGACCAGGAGCGGGTCGCGTTCGACATCCAAGGGCCCGCGCCGACGCCCACGCCGACCGAGTCGGCCACCGCGGACCCGACGGCGACGGCGGAGCCGACGACCGCCGCCGCGACCGTCGGGACGCAGGCGGCCCTGGCGCCGGCGGAGCCGCAGGCGACGCCCACCAAGACCGTCGTTGCGCCGACCGACTCCACCACCGCCACGACGTCGGCACCAGACGCACCGGACGCGCCGGCGGCGGAGGCGGCGGAGGCGAGCCCGGCGACCGCGCCGACGACCACGACGGAGTCGACGACGACCTGGTGGAGCAAGCCGCACAAGCACGCCGGCCGTTGAGCCACGCGAGACCGGCCCGCCATCACACCTCGGGCAGCTCCCGCCCGGCGAGGATGACGCCCGCCGGGTCGTACCGGTCGGCGGTGGCGCGCAGCCGTCGCGCGACGGACCGCGGGTAGGCCGCCCGCTGCCAGCCCTCCCCCTGCGCGAAGTTCGGCAGCGCGCCCTCGTCGGCCACGGACGCCAGGCCGGCGACGATGCGCCGGGCGTCGCCGGCGACGTCGTGGTCCTCACCGGGCATGACGATCCCGCCCGTCATCACCGACCACTGGGCGTCGCGGTGCGCGAACGCGCTCGGCCCGCGCAGGGCCTGCGTCGCCGCGCCGCCGAGCCGGCGCACCTCGACCAGCGCCTGCCGCGACGGCGAGCCCGGGCCGGCCAGGTGCAGCAGCAGCTCGGCGCCGGCGGCGCCGAAGCGGTCGAGCAGCAGGTGCTCGGCGTGCAGCGGCATGGGGTCGTTCCCGTCCATGTGCACCTCACCGATCCGCGTGTAGGGGATCACCCCGACGGTGTCGACGAGCGGCTCGGCGATGCCGCGGATCGCGCGGATCATCTCCTCGCCCACGCGGGGGTCGCCGGTCCAGGCGAACCGCACGTGCAGGGTCGTCTTCCCCGCGAGCATCGGCGGGACGCCCTCCATCGGCGGGAGCTGCATGAGGGCGAAGGACGTGGTGCCCTCGTCGGGCAGCAGCTCGGCCCACAGCGCCCAGGTGCGCAGGACCGCGGGGACGTCCGGCTCGTCGAACCACAGGCCGCCGGCGTAGATCTCCGGCTGCTCGACGAGCTCGAGCTCCACCGCGGTGACGATGCCGAGCGCGCCCTTGCTGCCGCGCAGCGCCCAGAACAGGTCCGGGTTCTCGTCCTGCGAGGCGCGCCGCAGCTCGCCGTCGCCGGTGACGACGTCGAAGGCGAGGACGCGGTCCGACGACAGGCCGTACGTGCGCACCAGCGGCCCGTGGCCGCCGCCGGTGAGGTACCCGACGACGCCGACGTCCGGGCTCGACCCGCAGATGGCGGCCAGGCCGTACGGCGCGGCGGCGTCGAGCACCGAGTACCAGCGCACACCCGCACCGACCCGCGCCACCTTGCGGTAGGGGTCGACGACGAGCTCGTCGAGCCGGTGCGTCACGACGAGCACCGCGTCGGCGAGCTCGTCGACCGCGCCGTGGCCGGTGGACTGCACGGCGACGCCGACGCCGTGGTCGCGGGCGAGGCGCACCGCGCGCACCACGTCGTCGGCCGACGAGGCCTCGACGACGAGCGCGGGGCGGGGGCGCAGCAGCAGGTTGTGGGCGGCGCTCAGCTCGTCGTACTCGGGTGTGCCGGGCAGGTGGACGCGCTCGACCGCGGCGCACATGGCCCGGGCGAGGGCGTCGCGGTCCCGGGTGGGCTCGTCGACGATCGTCGTCATGGTGGCTCCTGGTGTCTCGGCGCCGGGTCTCGGCGCACCAAGCACACAGGAGACATCTGACATCGCGTCAGATACACCGGGAATAGGCGGGCGCCCCTGCCGGTTGAGTCGAGCGTTCATGCAAACGCATAGATCGTGAGGCGACCATGCAGTTCGGCATCTTCTCCGTCGGCGACGTCACCACCGACCCGACCACCGGCCGCACCCCCGACGACACCGAGCGCGTGCGCACCATCCTGACGATCGCCGAGCACGCGGACGCCGCCGGCCTCGACGTCTTCGCCACGGGCGAGCACCACAACCCGCCGTTCGTGCCCTCGTCGCCCACGACGATGCTCGGCTACCTCGCCGGCCGGACGACGAACATCGTCCTGTCGACCGCGACGACGCTGATCACCACCAACGACCCGGTGCGGCTCGCCGAGGAGTACGCGATGCTCCAGGTGATCGCCGACGGGCGGATGGACCTGATGATGGGCCGCGGCAACACCGGCCCCGTGTACCCGTGGTTCGGCAAGGACATCCGAGCGGGCATCCCGCTGGCGATCGAGAACTACGCGCTGCTGCGGCGGCTGTGGACCGAAGACGTCGTCGACTGGTCCGGCAAGTTCCGCACCCCGCTGCAGGGCTTCACCTCCACGCCGCGGCCGCTCGACGGGGTGCCGCCGTTCGTCTGGCACGGCTCGATCCGCTCCCCCGAGATCGCCGAGCAGGCCGCCTACTACGGCGACGGGTTCCTGCACAACGCGATCTTCTGGCCGATGGAGCACACCGCCGCGATGGTGAACTTCTACCGGCAGCGGTACGAGCACCACGGGCACGGCCGCGCCGACCAGGCGGTCGTCGGCCTCGGCGGGCAGGTGTTCATGCGGCACCGGTCGCAGGACGCGTGGGACGAGTTCCGGCCGTACTTCGACGAGGCGCCGGTCTACGGCCACGGCCCGACGATGGAGGAGTTCACGCGGGAGACGCCGCTGACCGTCGGGTCGCCGCAGCAGGTGATCGACCGGTACGGCGCGTTCTGGGAGCAGGTGGGCCACTACCAGCGGCAGCTGTTCCTCGTCGACCACGCCGGCCTGCCGCTGAAGACCGTGCTCGAGCAGATCGACCTGCTGGCGGGCGAGGTGGTGCCGGTGCTGCGCCGGGAGGCCGAACTTCGCCGGCCCGCCGACGTACCGGCGAACCCGCCGACGCACGCCGAGCGCGTCGCCGCGGCCCGCGCCGCCGGTGAGGTGCCGTCGCCGAAGGTCGCCGCCGCGGACCACTGGACCGGCAAGACCGCCGAGGACGACGTCGCCGCCGCCGACGCCGTGACGACCCCCACCCCGTGACTCCCACCCCCATCGCAACGTCCGAGAGTTTCGGGGCTATAGGCCCACAACTCTCGGACGTTGCGGAGGAGCGCTGCCGAAGGGGAGGGGTGTTGCGGAGGGTCAGGCCGTGGAATAGGGGGCCGCGGCGGAGGGTTCCTCGGGCAGCATGGAGCTAGTTGAAGCATGAAGGGAAAACCGACCGTGAGCGACGCCTCGATCGTTGTCATCTCCGCGGGGGTGTCGCAGCCCTCGTCGACCCGCCTGCTCGCCGATCGCCTGGCGCAGGCCGTGTCCGACGAGCTCGCGCTGCGCGGCCGCACCGCGCTGGTGCGCGTCGTCGAGGTCCGTGAGCTGGCGCACGAGGTCGTCAACATGACCCTGACCGGCTACGCCGCCGCGCCGCTGGCCGACGCCCAGGCGGCCATCGCCGAGGCAGACGGCGTCATCGCCGTCACGCCGGTGTTCACCGCCGGCCCGGCCGGGCTGTTCAAGTCGTTCCTCGACGTGCTCGATGTCACGGCACTTTCCGGCACGCCGGTGCTGCTGGGCGCCACCGGCGGGACGGTCCGGCACTCGCTGGTGCTCGAGCATGGCGTCCGCCCGATGTTCACGTACCTGCACGCCGACGTGGTCCCGACGAGCGTCTTCGCCGCGACCGACGACTGGGCGGAGGAGGGCGACGAGGGCCTGCGGCCGCTGCCCGACCGCATCGCGCGTGCCGCCGCCGAACTGGCGGATCGGGTCGCCGCGAAGCCGCCGACGCAGCGCGCCGGGCTCTACGACGCGGTGCCCAGCTTCGAGGACCTGCTGGGCGGCTGACGACGCGGGCGGCGGGCCGACGTCAGGCCGCGGAGCGCGCCGGCGTCAGCTCGCCGCCCACCAACGCGCCCTCGGGAACCCGCTCCTCCTGGTCCACCATGGTGCGCGGCGCCACTCGCGCGCGCTCCCCGATGACGGCCCTGGTCCGAACCTTCGCTCCGTCGCCGATCACGGCCTTCCGGCCGACGTGGACGTGGCTGCCGAGGCGCACCCTGGCGCCGACGATCGCGTCCGACTCGATCCACACGTGGTCGCCGATGCGGGCCTCCTGGCCCACGCGCGCACCCGGGTCCACCCAGGCGGTGGCGGCGAGGTAGGCGGACTCGTGCACACGCGCCGTGGACGCGACCATCCCGCCGCCCAGCTCATGCCGGCGGTACCGGACGACCGTGCCGTCGTCCTGTTCGAGATCTTCATACGTTCTCATAGTGTCGATATCAACGTATTTACCCCCGCGAGTGTTCCCGACGAGCGGCCTCACCCCGCGCAGACCGTGAACGCCTGTGTCACCGCCTCGTCCGACCCCCCGGCCGAGCGCACCCCCGACGTGTACGCGCCGGTGCTGGTGAACCGGTAGACGTCGTCGTGCAGGCGCGTCGCCTGGACACCGCCGCTGCGCACCGCCACGTCGGTGGACAGTCCCGCGCGGCGCCGCAGGTCGACCAGCGCTGTCAGGTCGACGTCCGCGCGCCAGCCGACGTAGAACGGGTAGGTGGGAGACGTCACCGCGACGGTCACGTCCTGGCACGCCTTCCTCGGGTTCGCCGGCGGCGACGAGGCCGTGACCTGGTAGGTCTGGGCGGGGTCGTACGCGGGGACCGGCAGGTCGCGGTTGCAGAGCGTGAACGTCACGGACGACGGGAACACGTCGTCCGTCCGCAGGGACAGCATCCGCCGGTCGGACCAGCTGGCCTGCACGCCGTGGAACTCGATCTGGCCCACCGTGGGCGTGTCGTCGAGGCGCTCCACCCAGCCGCCGTCGCTCTCCAGCACGTAGTGCCCCATCACGGTGTCGCCGCGGAAGGGCGCGGCGTCGTACGCCACGCGCGTCCGCCACTCCACGGGGTCGGTGGAGGTGGTCGTCACGGTGACGGCGACGCACAGCTGCGTGACGCTGAGCACCGACCAGGTCAGCGACGTCACGACGGACGACGGGTTCGCGGGCACCACGGCCCCTTCGTCGGGCGGCGCCCAACTGCCGGCGGTCACCACCGCGGACGCGAGGGCGGTGTCCGTCCATGCGGCGCTGGTGGGCGTGGGCGTCATCGCGGGCAGGGCGACCAGCCCGACCACCCCCGACACGAGGGCGCCGACGAGCGCGCGCCGCTCCCTCGCGGAGGTCACGCGATCGCGGCCTTCGGCTCGTCGTCCACCACGTCCGCGCCCTCGCCGCGACGCGAGAGCAGCGTCAGGCCGGCCAGGGCGAGCAGCGTCACCGCCAGCGGGCCGGCCACCGAGGGCCGGGTCAGCGTGACGATCGCCGCGCCGCCGCCCGGCACGCGCAGCACCGGCGTCCACACGGTGCCGCCGACGAGGTACACCTCGGCGTCGGGCGCGTCGTTGGCGTCGCCCTTGAGCGTCACCGCCCACGTCTCGTCCGGCTGCGGCTCCACCGCGACCACGCGGTGCGTGACGATGCGCCCGGTCATCGCGGACCTGATCGACGCGACGTCGCCGACGGCGAGCTGCCCGGTCGGCGTCGGCCGGTCCACCACCAGGTCACCCGTGGCGATGCCGGGCGACATCGAGCCGGAGACCACGACGAGCGGCTGGACCCAGCCGAGGCGCGTCGCGCCCCAGACGAGCCCACTCGCCACGCCGGCCACCGCCAGCACCCAGATCAGGGCGTTGCCGCACGCCCGGAAAACCTTGGCCATGATCGCGTCCCCTCGTCAGGCCCGTACAGATCTGCGGCCGGGACGCCGCCCACTGGCGTCCCGGCCGCACTGGTGAGCAGGTCAGGACTGCCCGGTGAACGTGACGGTCAGCGAGCCGGTCTGCGACTGGAACGACGAGTCCCAGTCATCCGGCGTCGTCACGTGCACGGTGGCGGTCGTCGACTCGCCCACGCCCAGCTCGGTGTCGGCCACGTCGGTCACCGTGACCGACGCCGGCGCCAGCGCGCCGGTGCCCGAACCGACGAAGAACCCGGTCGCAACGACGTCCGGCGAACCGACCGTCACCGGCACGGTGCCGGCGTTGCGCAGGTAGATCGGCTCCGAGATGTCGGAACCGGCGTTGATCAGCTCGAACGGGATGGTCACCCCGGGCGCCGCGTCGGCGTTGGTGTAGTCGCCGGGCGCGCCGGTCAGGCTCGCCTGGAGCTCCACCGACGCCACCGTGGCGTTCGCGCCGAACCACGCGTTGTCGGACCACGCCGCGGACGTCGCCGCGGCGCCGATCCCCAGCAGCGCGACCCCCGCCAGCCCGAACTTCATGTACGCGACAGGTACGCGCTTCCGCCGGCTGTCCTGCTGGTCGGTCCGGTTGTCGGCCCGGCGGTGCGCAGGCGCGCGGTCGATGATCGTGCTCATGTCCCCATTCCCATGTGTCTGGTGATCCGGCCCGTCCGGTCACCACGCCGGGCGCGGCGAGTCCGGCGACCACCCTGGGCAGTGCAGGACCGCGGCGCGGCCGACGCAGGATCATCGACGACGTTCCTGGGCAACTGGACAAGCGTCTAGGTGGTGGAACCCAGCCGCCGCCCGCAATGTCCGGTTCTTTCACCCACGACCGGGTTGCCCGTTCACTCCCGCGGGCGAATCGGCTGGTCGGCGGCGCGTTTCGTCGGGCCGCGCACCGGCGCCTGGCGCCATGCGCCGGGTACCCGCGCCCGGCGCGTCAGGCGTGCTGCGGCGCGTCCTTGGGGTCGACCGGCGCCAGGCCGACGACCGGGAGCGCCCCCATGAGCCGGGCGCCCCCGCCGGAACGACCGACCGCCTCGAGCCGCCAGCCGGCGATCGTCATCCGCTGCGCCAGCCGGGCCAGGCCGGCGGGGCGTGCCACGGTGTCGTCGAACCCGCCGCCGTCGTCGACGACGGACACCGTCAGGAAACCGCCGTCCAGCCCGAGGCTGACGACGAGCTCCGAGGGGTGGCCGTGCCGGAGGGCGTTGCTGATCCCCTCCTCCACGACGCGGGCGGCCAGGAGCCGCTCGGTGCTCGTCAGGGTCGGCGTCTGCGGGTCGTCGGCCAGGCGCACGGCGGGGTCCAGCTGCAGCCTGGTCGCCACGGACGACGGCACCCGCCGCAGCAGGGCCCGCACCGCCGGGACCACGCCGATCTCCAGATGGTCCGGGTACAGCAGGCGGCTGAGCCCCCGGACGTCGTCCTCGCGTATCCGGTCGATGCCCTCGCGAACCTCGTCGAGCTCGGCGGCGTCCTCCGCGGTCGCGGTCCCGGCGCGCACGCGCGCCGCGACCTCGTCGATCTTCGCGACGGCCAGGACCAGGCGCTGCTGGAGGCTGGCGTGCAGGCCCTCCGCGACGTCGCGGCGCACCCGCACCTCCTCGTCCTCGAGGGCGCGGACCGCCAGTGCGCGCTGGACCGCGAGCTGCTGGGCCGCGCGGGCCTCGCGCCGCGGGACGCGCATCGCGAGCATCGCGCCCGTCCCCGCCCCGGCCGTCACCAGCCCGATCACCGCGCCGCTCGCCAGCTCGACGAACAGCGTCGTGTGCTCCGAGGGGAGGTAGACGCCGAACGCCATCTGCGCCAGGACCCGCACGACGCCGACGACGACCGCGGCCAGGACCACGCCGAACGCCAGCTCGTCGCGGCGCGTCCGCCGGTGCTGGCGCCACGCGAGCAGCGCGCCGAGCAGGGTGAGGATCGCGACGACGTTGGCGGAGCCGCGGGTCCACGTGTTCAACGTCTGCTCGTCGGGCCGCGTGCCGCCCAGGACGTAGACGAACTGGACCACGGAACCCATCGCGTACGCGGTCGCGAACGTGCCGGTGACCGTCAGGAGCACCCGCCGGTCGGCGCGCGCGTCCTGGTCGAGCACCTCCGTGCGCGCCCCGCCCGCTGCCGCCGCCATCACGCCTCCCCGGGAGCCCGGAACGACCCTTCGTCGCCGGCGCGACCCGACCATACTTGCCTGGGTGAGCGCCGCACGAGATCAGGTCCTGCGCGTAGCAGTGATCGAGGACCAGCCGCTGTACCGCGCGATGCTCGCGCGGACCCTGGAGTCGCGTGGGGACCTGCGCGTCGTCGCTGGTGCGGGCACTGCGGCGGAGGCCCTGGCGGCCGTGACGCCGGGGACCGTCGACGTGGTGATCCTCGACATCGACCTGCCGGACGGCAACGGCATCGCCCTCGGTGTCCAGCTGCGCCGCCGCCAGCCGCGGCTCGGGATCCTGCTGCTGTCCGCGCACGACGCGATGGACCTGCTCCTCGACCTGCCGCCCGACGTCAGCCACGGGTGGTGCTACCTGTCGAAGACGTCGTCGACCAGCGAGGACGTGCTGGTGGACGCGGTGCGTGCCGCCGCACGCGGGCAGACCGTGCTCGACCCGGCGCTCCTGGCGCGCTTCACCCCACGCCGCGGCTCCGCGGTCGCGTCCCTCACCGACCGGCAGTTCGAGGTGCTGCGGCTGCTGGCCCAGGGCCTGTCCAACGCGGGGATCGCGGTCCGGCTGGAGATCGCCGAGAAGTCGGTGCAGAACCACGTCAACGCGATCTACGCAGCGCTCGGCATCGACGCCGACCGGGACCACAACGCGCGCGTGCGCGCCACGCTGCGGCTGATCGAGGAGACGGGCACCGCCTGACGGGGGCGCCCCCTCCCCCCGCCCGCCCCCCCGCGAGGTGAGCACTTCCACGCCAGACGAGCACTAGCAACTGCATGTCTCGCTGGAAAGTGCACATCTCGCGGGCCATGGACGGGGTGGGCGACCGGCGACCGGCGCAGGTGTCGCCGCCCAGGGGGGTCCGCCCGACGAGGGTCGCGGCGCAGCCCGGCTGACAGCGGGCGGCGGCAGCGGGTCCGACTGACGGGGAACAGCGGCGTCCCGGCTCCCAGGACGACGGGCGCGAGGTGGAGGGACAGCACGTCGACGAGACCGGCCGCGAGCGCCGAGCCGATCGTGGCCACCCCTTCCGTGGCTGGACTACTGGGGATTCACACGAACGGACTCAATTGGGAGCCCCCTGTCGGACTCGAACCGACGACCTGCCGCTTACAAGGCGGCTGCTCTGGCCATCTGAGCTAAGGGGGCGTGGGCGCTCGGCGCCCGCACCAGCGTACCGAGGGACCCGGCGGAGCCGATCCGCCGGGTCCCTCGTCGTACGCCGGTCATCGCCGTGCGGAGCCGCAGGCGCCGTGCGGAGCCGCAGGCGCCGCACGCGCGGCAGACAGGCAGCCGCGCCTCAGGACGCCGCAGCGCCCCCCGCGGCAGCGCGGACGTACGCCGCGAGCGCGCCCGGCTGGTTCCACTGCACCTTCTGGACGGACTGGCCGTTGGCGTCCAGGCCGGAGATCATCTCGCCGTCGAGCAGCAGCGTCGGCGTCGAGAGGTTCGGCAGCGCGTTGCCCGCCTCGGCTGTCGCGGCGGCCATGAACGGCGCGAACTGCCGCCAGGACCCGGTGCTGTCCGTCGTGTTCCCGTCGGCGTCGGCCACCTGGTAGGAGCCGTCGACGGTCGTCGTGAACTCGTCGATCACGTCCTGGGGAACCCCGACGCCCTCCGCGATCGACGCGATCTCGTCGTCCGTGATGCCCGGCGTGTTCTCCTCCGGCTGCTTGGCGTACAGCGCCGTGATGAAGTCCTGGAAGTGGTCCGGGTCCTTGTCCGCGACGCTCATCAGCGCGTTCGCCGCGCGGCTCGAGTAGAACGTGCCCTGCGAGTACCGGTCGAGGAACGCCAGCGGCTGGTACATGACGGTGATGCCGGGCTCGGACGCCAGCGCCTTGAGGTCGGCGGCGTTGACGTCGTCGAACGACCGGCACCCGGGGCACTGGAGGTCGAAGTAGATCGACAGCACGGTGTCGCCATCGCCGGCGACGCCCACGCCCTCGTCGGACACGGGGATGCCGCCCTGGTCGTTCGCGATCGAGGGCTTCAGGACGTCCGCGATGGCGGGCGCGACGACGCCCTCGGCACCACCGCCGTAGGCGACGGACGCGTAGCGCTCCTTGTTCTGGGCGTTGGACACGAACACCCACGTGAACGCGCCGATGAGGACGACGGCGGCGAGCGCGAGCCCGCCGATCGCGAGGATGCGGTTCCGCTTGGCGGCGGCCTGCTGCTGCTTGCGGATCTCGGCCGCGCGCGCTCGCGCGTCGGCCTGCCGCTGGGCCTTGGTGGGCCGGGGGTCGTTGCTGGGCATGGTTGCTCCTGGGGACGTTGTGGCTGCTGGGCGGCCCGACCGGCAGGATCGGGCGCTGCGAGGTCAGGCGGCCAGCGGCGGTGCGCGGTGCGGGCGCGCGACGAGCAGGCCGAGCGCCGGTCGCGGCGCAATGGGCCGGGGCACGACGAGCCGCACCCGCCCCGCCACGGGCAGCGGCCGGAGCCGGGGCACCCGCACCCAGGCTCGCAGCAGCGCCGCGACCACGCGCGCGCCGCGCAGCACCACGGCGCCGAGGCCGAGGCCGAGGCCGGCGAGGAGCACGTGCGCGGCGAGCACCGGCAGCGCGACGGAGAGGAGCACCACGGCACCGCGCGGCACCGCACCCACCCCGAACGAGCCGTCGGGGCAGCCGCCGGTGTCACGCAGCACTGCGAGCCTGATCGCCACGTCCGCCCACGAGCCGCCCGCCTCCACGCAGCGGTGGAGCAGCACGTGCCCCTGGGCCGAGACGACCACCGCGGCGGCGGTCAGGGCGGCCGCGAGCAGCACGCCGACGTGCCGGGTCGCTCGCATGGCGCCCAGGGTAGGCCCTGCACCTCAGAGGCGGGCCCGCATGTCCTCGAGCACTCCGGGCACCCCCGTGACCGCGCGCGTCCGGCCGTCGGCGAGGAGCGTGCCGCGGTAGCTGCCGTAGCTCTGCCAGTACCGCATCGCCACGACGCCGAGGTTGAGGACCACGTCCTTGCGCCCGGCCGGCGTGAACACGATGTCGAGCCGGCCGTCCTCCGACGCGACCCGCCACGGGCGCAGCGGGTCGGTGCCGGGCGCCCGCTCGAACACGATGTCGCTCAACCCCTCACAGACCCCCGGCGACCAGATCCCGGACTCCTCCTCCTGGTCGGTCCGCTGCGGGCGCACCGCGAAGTTCGCACCCACCAGCCCGTCCTCGTCGTGCCACGCGAACGTGCCCCACGTCCACCACGTCCGGTACGGCAGCGCCGAGCGGTGCTCGTCGAGGATCGCCACGTCGCGCGACGGGTCGAACACCACCTCGTCGGACCCCACGCGCAGCGAGCCGGAGACCGGGAACAGCTTCTTGGTCGTGTACATCGAGCCGCGCGGCAGCTTCGCCGAGACGACGAGGTCCGCCGAGGCGGTCCCGGGCCGGGCGTCGAGCACCAGCTCCCCCGCCACGGCCGGCGCGCCGTCGTGGGCGGCGAGGTCGACAACGACCCGGTGCTCCCGCTCCCGCCCGAAGTGGTACTCGAGCCCGAACCCGCCGTGGTGGAACGCGACGTCGCCGCCGAACAGGTCGAGCGGCAGTCCGAGCGAGCCGCCGCGCGCGTTCGCCTTGTACTCGTGCCGGCCGCCGGTCCGCTTGTCGACGAGGTAGGCCTCGGCGCTGCCGAGGTAGTGCGCGTCCTGGAGGATCATGCTGACCGCCCAGTCGGGGTGGAGCAGCGTCCAGCCGACCCATTCCTTGAGGCGCAGCCAGCGCAGCGGCCGGGGCACCGGGCTGCGCTCGGCGAGTGGGTCGACGATCGCGGGCCGGGCGAGGAATCGGCCGTACCGGCGCGTGCCGTGGGGGTCGACGACGGTGTCGACGAGTGTCATGACCGCACGCTAGCCGCCGGCACCGCGCGGCGGCAGTGGTCAGTCGGCCGGCGTCGTCGCCGTGCCCGAACCCGGCGTCTCGGACGGCGACTGCGGCGCCGGGACGGTCGGCGTCGGCAGCGGGTCCCACGTGATCTGCTCGCCGTGCAGCGCCCGCGAGCCGAGGACCGCGGCCCCGACGAGCAGCAGCACGACGAGGACGAGCGCGCCGAGGCGCCCCGGCGAGACGAGCTCGATCACACGTCGCGCGCCCACGCGGGTCATCCGGGACGCCGGCCCGAACCACACCAGCAGGGCGCCGACGAGCGTCGCGAGGCCCGCCAGCAGCGCGGCGGTGGTGCCGGCGAGCTGGTCGCCGGGCGCGTTGTCGCCGATGGTCCAGCGGCCGTCGCCGACGAACCACCACGCCACCCCGACGCCGATGACGAGCACGCTGGCGGCGACGAGCAGCGCCGGGATCAGCCCGAGGATCGCGCGCACCACGTACCAGGGCGTCGAGACGATGGCGACGAGCCCGTCCGAGCGCCGCACGCCGCGGCGCTCCTCGCGGTCGTACATCCCCTCGACCGTCAGGCCGAACGCGCGCGCGAGCAGCAGGAACGCGACGACGACGGCGAGCGCCCGACCCGGCCAGAGCGCGCCCGCGGCGACGATCAGCGCGGCCGCCGCCACCTGGGTCACCCATCGCCGCGGCGCCTCCGGGCGCCGGAAGCCCGACCCCTCGCCGCCGTCGCCGGCGGACGCGTCGAGGTCGTCCTCGATGAACTCGACGGCGGCGTACTGCGGGTCGTCCTCGTCGCCGTCGAAGTCGTCACCGTCGAAGTCGTCATCGTCGAGGTCGTCGCCCACCAGGGCGTTGTCGTCGGGCAGCACCACGGTCGGGGAGCCCGCCGGGTGGCGGGTCGCGGAGCCGGACGACGAGCCGGCCGGTGGGACGGTGGGCGGCATGGCCACCGGACCGGCCGGTGGCACGGTTGCCGGCGCGGCGACCGCCACGGTGCGGCCGTCGCGGGCGGCATCGTCGGGCTCGTCGGGCCCGGCCGTGACGACGCGGGTCGCGGCGCCCGCGGCGAGCGCCGTG
>CAZBIO010000285.1:0-3190 GCA_964491965.1 uncultured Cellulomonas sp. | reverse complement strand
CCGGCGCGAGTGGCTGGCCGCGGGGCGGACGCTCGCGCCACGCCACCGGTCGGTGATCTTCGAGGTCGTCGCGCGGCTGGCGTTCCACACGATGATCCTGTACTCGGTGTACCTGCTGTTCAGCGGGCACAACGCACCCGGCGGCGGGTTCGCGGCCGGCCTGGTGGTCGGCCTGGCGCTCGCGGTGCGCTACCTCGCCGGCGGGCGATACGAGCTGGGGGACGCGCTGCCGGTGCAGCCCGGCGTCCTGCTCGGCCTCGGGCTGTTCCTGTCCGCCGGCGTCGGCCTGGTGGCGCTCGCCGCCGGGGGCTCCGTGCTCCAGTCGTGGGTGCTCGAGGTGCACCTGCCCGTGCTCGGCGACGTGCACCTCGTCACGTCGCTCGCCTTCGACCTCGGCGTCTACCTCGTGGTGATCGGCCTGGTGCTCGACATCCTGCGCAGCCTCGGCGCCGAGTTGGACCGCCGTGCCGAGTCCGGCGAGGACCCGGTGGCGGACTGGGCGGAGGAGGAGACGTGATCGCGCCGAACCTCACCCTCCTCGTCGCGGTCGCCGTGCTCGTCGCCGCCGGCGTCTACCTGCTGCTCGAGCGCAGCCTGTCGCGCGTGGTGATCGGCGCGATCCTCGTCGGCAACGGGGTCAACCTGCTCCTCCTCGTCGCGGGCGGCGCGGCCGGGCGCCCGCCGATCGTCGGGACGTCCGACGAGCCGATGAGCGACCCGCTGCCGCAGGCGATGGTGCTCACCGCGATCGTCATCACGCTCGGCCTGACGGCGTTCCTCCTGGCGATGGCCTACCGGACCTGGCAGCTGGAGCGGCACGACGAGGTGCAGGACGACGTCGAGGACCGCCGCATCGCGCTGCTCGCCGCGCGCGACCGGATGGCGATGGCCGACGAGGACGCCGAGGGCGAGGCGACGCTCGACGAGGAGGCGGAGCTGGCGCACGACGAGACCGCGGCGGGCGAGCCGGCGACGGAGGTGCGCCCGTGACCGACTGGTCCTGGCTCGTCCCGCTCCCCGTGGTGCTGCCGCTGTCGGCCGCGGGGCTGACGCTCGCCCTCTACCGCCGCCCGCCGGTGCAGCGCATGGTCTCGGTGGTGACGCTGGTGCTGGTCCTCGCCGCCGCCGTCGGGCTGCTGGTGCTCGCCGACCGCGGCCCGCTGACCGTCGAGGTGGGCGGCTGGGCGACGCCGGTGGGCATCGGCCTGGTGGCGGACCGGCTGTCCGCCCTGATGCTCACGGTCTCGGCGGCGGTGGTGCTGAGCGTGCTCGTCTACTCCCTGGCGCAGGGCCTGGCGGGCGAGCAGTTCGCGCCGGTGTCGGTGTTTCACCCGACCTACCTGGTGCTGGTGGCGGGCGTGGCCAACGCGTTCCTCACCGGGGACCTGTTCAACGTGTACGTCGGGTTCGAGGTGCTCCTCGCGGCCTCGTACGTGCTCATCACGCTCGGAGGGACGCGCGAGCGGCTGCGCGCCGGGTCGATCTACGTGGTGGTCGCGCTGGTCTCCTCGGTGCTGTTCCTCGTCGCGATCGCCGGGGTCTACGCCGCGACGGGGACGCTCAACCTGGCGCAGCTCGCCCAGCGGCTGGCCGACGTCGACCCGACCGTGCGCCTGGTGCTCCAGGTGATGCTGCTGGTCGCGTTCGCCGTGAAGGCCGCGGTGTTCCCGCTGTCGGCGTGGCTCCCCGACTCCTACCCGACCGCCCCGGCGCCGGTGACGGCGGTGTTCGCGGGGTTGCTGACCAAGGTGGGCATCTACGCGATGATCCGCACCCAGTCGCTGCTGTTCCCGGGCGGGGCGGTGGACGACTGGCTCATGGTGCTGGCGCTGGCGACGATGGTCGTCGGAATCCTCGGCGCGGTGGCGCAGGACGACATCAAGCGACTGCTGTCGTTCACCCTGGTCAGCCACATCGGGTTCATGGTGTTCGGGCTGGCGCTCGGCTCGGACGCAGCGTGGACCGCGGCCATCTACTACGTGGTGCACCACATCACCGTGCAGACCGCGCTGTTCCTGGTCGCCGGGCTCGTCGAGCGCTACGGCGGGACGCTGTCGCTCAGCCGGCTGGGCGGGCTGGCGCGCGTGGCGCCGGTGCTGGCGGTGCTGTTCTTCGTGCCGGCGATGAACCTCGCGGGCATCCCGCCGCTGTCCGGGTTCCTCGGCAAGGCCGGGCTGCTCGAGGCCGGGGTCGCGGCCGGGACGCCGCTGGCGTGGCTGCTCGTCGGCGGCTCGGTGCTGACGTCGCTGCTGACGCTGTACGCGCTGGTCAAGGCCTGGAACAAGGCGTTCTGGCAGGAGCCGCCGACCGGCATGCCCGGCCACCGGGTGCCGCGCGCGATGGTGGGCGCGACGTCCGGACTGGTGGCGTTCAGCCTGCTGCTCACCGTCGCCGCCGGGCCGCTGTACGGCTACGCCGGGCGGGCGGCGGTCGCGCTGCGCGAGCGCACGCCGTACATCGCCGCCGTGCTGCCGGACGGGGTGCGCGGCACCGGCGAGTCCGCGGACGTGGCGGGGCCCGACGAGGGGACGGCGCCGCCTCGCCTGGTGGCGGTGCCCGACGAGGGCACGGCGCCGCGGCCGGTGACGGTGCCCGACGAAGGCACGGCCCGGCCGGTGGCGGTGCCCGACGAAGGCACGGCGCGCCTGGTGACGGGCGGTGCGGGATGAGGCGGCCGGTGCAGTGGTGGACCGTCGCCTGGCTCGCGGCGGTCTGGGTGTTCCTGTGGGGCGACGTCTCGTGGGCCAACGTGCTCGCGGGGCTCGCGGTGGGGCTGGTCGTGACGCTGGTGTTCCGGATGGCGCCGATCGACGTCCACGGGCGGCTGCACCCGTGGGCGCTGGTGGTGCTCGTCGTGCGGTTCGCCGTCGACCTGGTGCGGGCGTCGGCGGAGGTCAGCTGGCTGGCGCTGCGGCCGGCGTACACGCCGCGCGGCGCCGTGATCGGCGTGCAGCTGCGCTCGCACTCCGACCTGTACCTCACCCTGACGGCCGAGCTGGTGTCGCTGGTCCCCGGTGCCCTGGTGATCGAGGCCAACCGGCACACCGGCCGGCTCTACCTGCACGTGCTCGACCTGGCGCACTCCGGCGGGGAGGCCGCGGTGCGGGCGCATGTGCTGGCGCAGGAGGCGCGGGTGCTGCGGGCGCTGGGGTCGCCCGAGCATCTCCAGGGGGCGGCGCGATGACCGCCG
>CAZBIO010000284.1:0-6691 GCA_964491965.1 uncultured Cellulomonas sp. | reverse complement strand
GGGGCGGGGCCCGGGCCGGGGCCCCCGGCGGCGGCCGGGCCCGCCGGCGCCGCGCCGCCTCTGGGGGCCCGACGCGGCGCCCCGGCTCTGCGCGTTCTGCCCGGCCCGCTATCGCGAGACGCCACCGGAGAAGTCGCGGCTGGTGCTCGACCCGGAGCCGCGCGTCCTGGAGCACGTGCCCGAGGGGCAGCTCGACGCGACGGTGGCGGAGATCCGGCGGATCCCGAACCTCTTCGAGATCCTCTCGGTCGACTACTGGCGCGCCAACCACGGCTTCGTCGTGCCGCCGGAGGTCCAGGCGCGTGCGGACGCCTACCTCGCGGACCCCGGCGGGGCCGAGCACGTCCGCGGCGTGCTGCACGCCCGCGCGCGGGCCGCGGGCCAGGACCCGGACATCGCCCCGGTCGCGGAGGTGGACGGGACCGCGGCGCTCGACCTGTTCGCCGGGTCCCACGACGTGGTCGTCGCCCGGCGGCACCTGGTCGACGGGGCCCGGTTCGACGACGAGCTCGCCGGGTCCGGCACGCTCACGCCGGACGAGCACCACCGGTTCGTCGCGATGACCGTCGACACGGTCCGCGACCTGTACGCCACGCGCCCCCAGGCGTTGTACGTCGCCGCGTTCCAGAACTGGCTGCGGCCGGCCGGCGCGTCCTTCGACCACCTGCACAAGCAGGTGGTGGCGATCGACGAGCACGGGCCGCAGGTGGACCGTGAGCGCGAGCGGCTGCGTGGCGAGCCGGACCTGTACCAGACGCAGGTGATCGACGTCGCGGTCAAGCACGGCCTGGTGGTCGCGGCGAACGAGCACGCGGTGGCGATCGCCGGGGTCGGCCACCGGTACCCGGCGTTCGAGGTGTACTCGACGGCGCGCCAGCAGCTCCCGTGGGAGCACGACGAGGCCCAGGTGCGCGGCGTCTCGGACCTGCTGCACGCGCTCCACGCCGCCTCCGGTGTGCACACGCCCAGCAACGAGGAGTGGCACCACCGCCCGCCGGACACCGCCGAGCCGATGCCGTGGCGGATCGTCCTCAAGTGGCGGGTCTCGACCCTCGCGGGGTTCGAGGGCGGCACCAAGGTCTACGTCAACACGATCGACCCGTACACGCTGCGCGACCGCGCGGTCGCGGAGCTGACGCGCCTACGCGCCGACGGGCTCGTCGCGGACATGCGCGTCGGCGACGAGTGCGCCACACCGAGGCTCGGATATGCCGGCTGAGGGGCGGCGGGCCGACGCCCGGCCCGCCGGCGCCCGGCCCGCCGACGCACCGCGGCGGCCGACCGCCGCCGACGGCGTGGTGGTGGTGGACAAGCCCGCCGGATGGACCAGCCACGACGTCGTCGCGCGGATGCGCCGCCTCGCGGCCACCCGGAAGGTCGGCCACGCGGGCACGCTCGACCCGATGGCGACCGGCGTGCTCGTCGTCGGCATCGGCCGGGCTACCCGGCTGCTGAGCTACCTGTCCGGCGAGGACAAGGCGTACGACGCCACGATCCGCCTCGGCGTGCGCACCGTCACCGACGACGCCGAGGGCGCGGTGACCGCCGTCGCCGACGCCTCCGGCGTCGCGGTCGCGGCCGTCGAGGACGGCGTCCGCGCGCTGACCGGGCAGATCCTCCAGGTGCCGGCCACGGTCTCGGCGATCAAGGTCGCGGGGGAGCGTGCGTACGCGCGGGTGCGCGCGGGCGAGGCGGTCGAGCTGGCGGCGCGCCCCGTGACGGTGTCGCGGTTCGAGGTCCTGGCGGTTCGGCCGGCGACCGGGCCGGGCGGGACGCCCGTCCTCGACGTCGACGTCGCCGTCGAGTGCTCGTCGGGCACCTACGTGCGCGCGCTCGCCCGGGACCTGGGGGCCGCCCTGGGCATCGGGGGCCACCTGACGGCGCTGCGGCGCACGCGGGTCGGCGGCTTCCGCCTCGCGGCCGCCCGCACGCTCGACGAGCTCGCCGCCGAGCCGGACGACCGGCCACTGCCCGTGCTGCCGCTGGCCGACGCCGCCCGCGCCACCTTCCCGGTGCGCGAGCTGACGGCCGGCGAGGCGGTGGACCTGGGCCACGGCCGCGGGATCGACCGGGCCGACGAGGCCGGGACGGTCGCGGCGATCGGCCCGGACGGCGTGCTCGTGGCGCTGGTCGAGCCACGCGACGGGCGGCTGCGCCCGACGGTGGTGTTCGCGGTCGCCTGACGGTCGGGCGGCGGGGCATCCGCCCGGCCATGGCACGCTAGTGCGGCTACGCAGGGGAATCGGACGGGAGCGTACGTGCAGGTCTGGCGTGATCTGGCGGAGGTGCCGGACGGCTTCGGGCCGTCCGTGGTCACCATCGGCAACTTCGACGGGGTCCACCGTGGGCACGTCGACGTGCTGCGTCGCATGGTCGCCGACGCGGCCTCGTCGGGCGCGAAGGCCGTCGCGGTGACGTTCACGCCGCACCCGGCCCAGGTGCACCGCCCGGCGATCGCGCCGCCCCTGATCACCGGGGACGAGGACCGGATCGAGCTGCTCGCGCAGACCGGCCTGGACGCGGTGCTGCTGGTGACGTACACGCTCGAGTTCGCGGCCCAGACGCCCGAGGAGTTCGTCCGGAACTACCTGGTCGACCCGCTCGGCGCGCGCACGGTCGTCGTCGGGCGGGACGTGCGCTTCGGCAAGGACAACGCCGGCGACCTGGCGACGATGGAGACGCTCGGGGAGCGGCTCGGCTTCGCCGTCGACGTGGTGGACGACGTCCGCCCGGACGACGGTGACGCGACCGGCGGCCGGGACGCGGTGCAGCACCGGTGGCGGCGCTGGTCGTCGACCTGGGCCCGGGAGCTGCTCGTCGCGGGCGACGTCGCCGGTGCCGCGCGGGTGCTCGGGCGCCTGCACCGGGTGCGCGGCCTCGTCGTCCAGGGGGACCGGCGCGGCCGCGGCCTCGGCTACCCGACGGCCAACCTGGGGCCGGACGCCGCGGGCATGGTGCCCGCCGACGGGGTCTACGCCGGCTGGCTGGTGCGGCTGCGCCACGCGGACGGGACACCCGTCGCGGCCGACGAGCCCGACCGGCGGCTCCCGGCCGCGATCTCGGTGGGCAGCAACCCCACGTTCGACGGCGTGTCGCGCCGGGTCGAGGCGTACGCGCTCGACCGCGACGACCTGGAGCTGTACGGCGAGCAGGTCGCGGTGGAGTTCGAGGCCCGGCTGCGCGGCATGGAGCGCTTCGAGTCGGTCGACGCGCTGCTGGACACGATGGCCGACGACGTGCGCCGGACCAGGGACCTGCTGGCTCAGCCCAGGACGTCGACCTCGTAGCCGGGGGCGATCCGGTAGCCCTCGCCGCGCGCGGTGACGACGACGTCCGCCAGTCCCGTCTTCTCCCGCAGCCGGCGGACGTGCACGTCGACCGTGCGGCTGTCGTCGGGCACGTCGCGTCCGGCCCAGACGGAGGCGAGCAGCTCCGCGCGCCCGACGACCCTCGGCCCGGCCTGCGCGAGGTGGACCAGCAGCGCGAGCTCCGTGGCGGTCAGCTCGACGGAGGCGCCGTCGACGGTCGCGGTGCGCGCGTGCGGGTCGATCGTCAGCGACGGGGTGCTGGGCACGGCCCGCAGGCGCTCGCGGAACGCGCGGTTCGAGGGGACGGGGCGGCTGGGCTCGGCGGAGCCGGTCAGTGCGGCGCGGGTGCGCGCATGGGGGAACCACTCGGCGGCGAGGTCGGCCAGGTTCTGCACGGTCCGCAGCAGGTCGTCGAGGTCCTCGTCGGCGACGTCGGACAGGTCGACCTGGAGGACGAAGCCGCGGCGGGAGCGGTCGGGGGCCTGGGTGGGCGCTTGCTCTCGCGCGGGTGCGAGGCCGTTGGCCGGTGCCTGTGCGGGGGCGGCCGCGGCATGGAGGAGGCGGGGGCGGGCCTCGAACGGGCGGGGGAGGACGGCGATCTGCGACATGTGGGGTCCTTGGTTCATCCCGCGCACGGCGCGCGGGGCGCCGGCCTGGCGGCCGGCTGCGGTCAGTGGAGGTGAGGGGAGCTCAGGCCTGACACGGACAGCAGGACAGACACATTCGGCAGCGGGCGCGCGAGGTCGCCAGGGCGGCGGTGGGTCGCGTGCTCACGGGCCGAGTGTGACATCCGGATCCGGCGGTTCGGTCACGTGCGCCCGGTTGTTCCCACCATGCGAGACGACGTGACGGGGGGCGGCGGGGGCATGTGCCGGGGGTCCGCTTGCCGGGCCGGGCCGACGGCTGCCGGGGCCGGCTTCGGGGGAGGGGCGTGGGGCCGGAGAACGGGCTGGTAGACTCGGCGGGCCGTACGAACGGCCGCGGAACCAGAGAGCCCGGGTGGACATGCCCCGGAGCACCGCGCAACGAGAACCCAGGGAGAGCCGTGGCCCTCGACACCGCCACCAAGCAGGCCATCATGACCGAGTACGCGACGCACGAGGGCGACACCGGTTCGCCGGAGGTCCAGATCGCGGTGCTCACGCAGCGCATCAAGGACCTGACCGAGCACCTCAAGGAGCACAAGCACGACCACCACAGCCGTCGTGGCCTGCTCCTCCTCGTCGGGCGGCACCGCCGCCTGCTCGGCTACCTCCAGAAGATCGACATCCAGCGCTACCGCAGCCTCATCGAGCGGCTCGGTCTGCGCCGATAGCGTGACCCACCGGCTCGGACCCAGGAAGGGTCCGGGCCGGTTCTGCGTACGACACAACACCACCGCGCCGGCCGCCACGTCCGGTCCTCGGTAGTGGTTCCCGGACGTCAGTCCGTGGGCCTCGATCGAAGACCGCCGCGGTCGTCCCGGCGCCTTCGAGAACGAGGAGGGCACCCGTGGAGGGTCCCGAAATCCAGTTCGCCGAGGCCGTGATCGATAACGGCACGTTCGGCACCCGCACCGTCCGGTTCGAGACGGGCCGCCTGGCCAAGCAGGCCGCCGGCTCCGCCGTCGCCTACCTGGACGACTCGACGATGCTCCTGTCGGCCACCACGGTCGGCAAGGAGCCCAAGGACCAGTTCGACTTCTTCCCGCTGACGGTGGACGTCGAGGAGCGGCAGTACGCGGCCGGGAAGATCCCCGGCTCGTTCTTCCGCCGCGAGGGCCGGCCGTCGACGGAGGCGATCCTCGCCTGCCGCCTGATCGACCGCCCGCTGCGCCCCCTCTTCGTCAAGGGCCTGCGCAACGAGATCCAGGTGGTCGTCACCGTCCTGTCGATCCACCCGGACGACGCCTACGACGTGCTGGCGATCAACGCCGCGTCGATCTCGACCGGCCTCGCCGGCCTGCCGTTCTCCGGCCCGGTCTCCGCGACCCGCATCGCCCTGATCGACGGCCAGTGGGTGGCGTTCCCGCGCTACTCCGAGCGCGAGCGCGCGACGTTCGACATGGTGGTGGCCGGCCGCGTGGTGGGCGACGACGTCGCCATTGCGATGATCGAGGCCGAGGCTCCCGAGTCCACGTGGGACCTCATCCACGGCGCCGGCGGCACCACGCCGACCGAGGAGGTCGTCGCCGCGGGCCTCGAGGCCGCCAAGCCGTTCCTGCGCGTGCTCTGCGAGGCCCAGGCCGAGCTGATGGCCAAGGCCGCCAAGGAGACCGCGGAGTTCCCGCTCTTCCCGGACTACCAGCCCGACACGTACGAGGCCGTCGAGGCCGCCACGACCGCGCGCCTCGAGGAGGCGCTGTCCATCGCGGGCAAGCAGGAGCGCGAAGGCCGGATCGACGAGATCAAGGCCGAGGTCAAGGCGGAGCTCGCCGACGCGTTCGCCGGCCGCGAGAAGGAGATCTCCGCGGCGTACCGCGCCGTGCAGAAGAAGCTGATCCGCCGCCGGATCCTCACCGACGGGTTCCGCATCGACGGCCGCGGCCTGCGCGACATCCGCACGCTGTCCGCCGAGGTCGAGGTGCTCCCGCGGGTGCACGGCTCGGCCCTGTTCGAGCGCGGCGAGACGCAGATCCTCGGCGTGACGACGCTCAACATGCTCCGCATGGAGCAGCAGCTCGACACGCTCTCCCCGGAGACGCGCAAGCGCTACATGCACCACTACAACTTCCCGCCCTACTCGACCGGCGAGACCGGACGCGTCGGGTCGCCGAAGCGCCGCGAGATCGGCCACGGCGCCCTCGCCGAGCGCGCGCTGATCCCCGTGCTGCCGACGCGCGAGGACTTCCCGTACGCGATCCGCCAGGTGTCCGAGGCCCTCGGCTCCAACGGCTCGACGTCGATGGGCTCGGTGTGTGCGTCGACCCTGTCGCTGCTCAACGCGGGCGTGCCGCTGCGCGCGCCGGTGGCGGGCATCGCCATGGGCCTGGTGTCGGACACCGTGGACGGCCAGACGCGGTACGCCGCCCTGACCGACATCCTCGGTGCCGAGGACGCCTTCGGCGACATGGACTTCAAGGTCGCCGGCACGCGCGAGTTCGTCACCGCGATCCAGCTGGACACCAAGCTCGACGGCATCCCCGCGAGCGTCCTGGCCGGCGCGCTCACGCAGGCCAAGGAGGCCCGCCTGGCGATCCTCGACGTCATCGCCGAGGCGATCGACACGCCGGACGAGATGAGCCCGTTCGCGCCGCGCGTCATCGCGATCAAGGTCCCGGTCGACAAGATCGGCGAGGTCATCGGCCCGAAGGGCAAGATGATCAACCAGATCCAGGAGGAGACCGGCGCCGACATCTCGATCGAGGACGACGGCACCGTCTACATCGGCGCGACCGACGGCCC
>CAZBIO010000283.1:0-11313 GCA_964491965.1 uncultured Cellulomonas sp. | reverse complement strand
GCCCCACGCGATCGCGGCTCCGGATATGGTCCCGCGTGTGCTCACCGCGCTTCGACGGTCGATCTGGACTCTCATCCTGCGTGCGGGCGCATTCGTCGAGGATGCGCGCTGGATTGTCCTGAGCGTCGTTCTGGCGGTCGTCGGTGTGGTGGGGGTGTGGATTCCCTTCGCGCAGTGGCTGAGCGTCGGACTCGCCGCCGTGTCGGCCGGCCTCCTGGTCAACGAGACTCGCTCGCACGCGGCACGGCTCCGTTCCATCCAGTTTCCGAAGCGCGCCGGAGACCGGTATACGGACGTCATCGATGCTCTTGCGTCCTCACCGCGGTTTGAAGTGACCGACGCGGAGCAAGGGCACCTCGTGATCGACTGGTCCGCCACGTCCGCGATCGCCGCAGGTACCGTCACGGCGAGGCTGGCACCCGCGTCGTACCGACTGCCTCGTGAACTGCGAGGCCCTGGGTCGGTCTGGCGTCGGCGTCGCGTTGCGGGAAGGGCGACGTACAACGGTCGACTCGTCGGGCTCAACACGAACGTCGGCATGGGTCCCGCGATGGACGCCGTCGAGTGGGAGCTGGTCCCGGCACGCTATTGGGATCACCTGGCCTCGGACATTCTGGCAATGCGCGACGTCCGAATCGACGGGCGACTCGAGAGCGGACGACGACTCTACGTCGATCGCCGCGGCGCAATCCGCGACTTCGGCGACAGCTGGCTCCTCAACGGGATCGGCACGTCGGTGCTCGCGATCACCACCGACTTCCGCCTCGTGGCCGTCGTGCAGTCGGATCACAACGAATCGAGCGGTGGCTTGCTCGCACCGTCCGGGTCCGGCTCACTCGAACCGCGCGACGTGCAGGGCGCAAGAACCTCCAGCCTCAGGGAGATCGTTGCGCGCGGCGCCCTGCGCGAGATGGCGGAGGAAGCCGCCGTGTTGCCGGATGAGGTTGTGCGCACCGCGTTCTTGGGCTTTGGCAGGTGGCTGGAGAAGGCGGCGAAGCCCGAGTTCTTCACGCTCGCCCTCCTGACCATCGACTCCCATGAAGTCAGCCGTCGCCGAGTTCCGAGGGCCGACCGGCCCTACACGGTCGGTGTCGATCTCGTCCGCATGAACCCACTCGGTTCGTGGGACCCGCTAAGGCCGAGGACCGTCCTCGGTGAGGACTCCTGGATCCGGCTGTCGGTCCCGCTGGTCGCGTCTCTGCACCTTCTGGTGCGCGCCGCGAACGACGTCGGATCCAGTGCCGGCGATCTCGTTCGGCAGGCGCTGGGATCGGGCGACTAGGTGGCTGACCCGGACGCCGGCGAAGAAGTGGTCGAACCGAACACCGTCTGCGAGTGTGACCTGTAGGGCGACGACGAAGGAGGCCCAGCCGTGCAGCCCAACGAGGTCACCGAGATCCTGAACCGCCCGCTCAGCCAGGAGCTCCTGGCGCGCGACCTGACCCGACTGGGTTACGTCGCCACGGACGGGACGCCCCGCGCCATCCCGATCGGGTTCACCTGGAACGGCGCGGAGATCGTGATGTGCACGCCGACGAATGCCCCGAAGCTCTCGGCCCTGCGCCGCAACCCGGCGGTGGCCCTCACGATCGACACCGAGGTGCACCCACCGAAGATCCTCCTGATCCGTGGGCGGGCCGAGCTGGACGTCGTGGACGGCATTCCCGACGAGTTCCTCCAGATGAATGGCACCTACGAGATGACGGCCGAGCAGCGAGTCGTGTGGGAGGCCGAGGTCCGTTCGCTCTACGACGGCATGGTCCGGATCGTCGTGACCCCGACGTGGGCGAAGCTGATCGACTTCGAGACCACCCTCCCGAGCGCCGTCGAGGAGCTGGCCCGACAGCGGGAGGAGCGCCGACGCGCCACGGCGGAGGGACCGACGTCAACCTGACGCCGCCGCGATGAACTCGTCGGGCCTCCCACCCCGTTGTACCCGAGGAGGGGAGGAGGCGAGGCGGTGCCGCCCGACGACGAGGCCACGCTCCAGCGGCTGCACGACGAGCACGCGCGTGCCGTGTGGAGATACGTCACGCACCTGACGGGCGATCCCGCCGCGGCCGACGACGTGGTGCAGGAGACGCTGCTGCGCGCCTGGCGCAGCCGGCAGATCATGGCGCAGGACCCCGCCTCGGCACGCGCGTGGATGTTCACGGTGGCCCGCAACCTCGTCATCGACGACGCACGCAGTGCCCGGCGCCGCCACGAGACCGGGGTCGCGGAGCCACCCGAGCGGGCCGTCGGCGACCGGACCGACGAGCTCTTCGACGCGATCCTCGTCGGCGAGGCCCTGGCGAGCCTGTCCGCCGAGCATCGCGCCGTGATCGCCGGCGCCTACTACGGCGGCGGCACCACGGCGGACCTGTCCGCCGCCCTCGGCATCCCCGAGGGGACGGTCAAGTCGCGTCTGCACTACGGGCTGCGGGCCCTGCGGCTCGCGCTCCAGGAGAGGGGGGTCACGCGATGACGCTCGACCACGCGGCCTTCGCGGAGTGGGACGCCGCCTACGTGCTCGGCGCGCTGACCGCGGCCGACCGCCGCGCCTACGAGGAGCACCTCGCGGAATGCGAGCTGTGCCGTGCGGCGGTCGCCGAGCTGGCGCCACTTCCGGGTCTGCTCGCCCGGGCACCGCGGCCGGCGGTGGACGACGAGGCCGGGGCGCCGCCCGACGAGCCGCGGCCGCCCGACGAGCCCGCGGCGGCCGACGAGCCCGCGGAGGTCGTCGGCCCACGCGCGGACCTCGTCGACCTCGTCCTGCGCCGTGAGCGACGCCACCGGCTCCGCCGGCGGCTGGTCTCCGCCGGGATCGCCGCCGTGGCCGTCATCGGGCTCGCCGTGGCGGTGCCCCTGGCGACGCGCGGTCCCGAGCCGGCCGAGACAGTGACGCTCAGTCAGCAGGTCGAGACCCCGCTGACGGCGAGCGTGTCCCTGACCCCCGCCTCCTGGGGCACCCGGCTGTCGATGGTGTGCGAGTACCCGGCGCCGTCGGCCACGCCGGGCGGCCCGTACGGACCGCCGGGCGGCGCCGGGGGCGTCTACTCGCTCGTCGTCACCGACATCGACGGCACGGCGAGCCAGGTGTCGACCTGGTCGGCCCGGCCGGGCGTCGACGTGTTGCTCGAAGCGGCGACGGCGGTTCCTCTGGACCGGATCGCGTCCGTGGAGATCCGCTCCGCTTCCGGCACGGCCGTCCTCGCGGCCGATCGCACGACCGGGTGAAGCGACCACTGGTGGCCGCATCCGGCCGGTGCCAGGGTGTCGGCATGGAGCCACTCCCGGCGGGACGCCGCTCCCGCCTGACCACGACAACGACCACGCTCGTCCTCGTCGCCGCCGCGCTCGTCCTGCTCGCGGCGTGCGCGGCGGGGGCCAACCCGGACGTCGGATCGGCGCCGCCTGGGAGGGAGGCTCCGGCCGGGTTCTGGTTCGGCCTCTGGCACGGGCTCATCCTGCCGGTCACCTGGATCGTGTCGCTGTTCACGGACACCGTCAGTCCCTACGAGGTCCACAACAGCGGGAACTGGTACGACGTCGGGTTCATCGTCGGCGTCGTCATCGTCTTCGGTGGACCGGCGGGCGCCAGCCGCGGGGGCCGCAGGCGCTGAACGGTCGCCGTTCGCGAAGGGCCATCAGCACGGCGGTGGGCGCCTCGACCGCGCCCCGCGAGCATCAGCCCGGTCGGACCGGCCCCGGCAACGATCACATCGACCATCCGGACACCCTGACCCCTGGCCGGGTTTCGGGCACGTCGGGGGAGGTTATGCGCTTAGGCTTCGTCCGTCGAGGGGAGCGGCGGATGGCGAAGCGGCCGACCGTGTACGACGTGGCGGCGCGGGCCGGGGTGTCGATCGCCACCGTCTCGTTCGCGTTCCGGCAGCCCGGGCGCGTGCGGGAGTCGACGCGGCAGGCGGTCCTCGACGCCGCGCGCGAGCTCGGGTACGTCCCGAGTGCGAACGCCCGGGGGCTCGCGGAGAACCGCACCAACGCGCTCGGCCTCTACGCGTTCGACATGCTGCTGGAGGCCGACGGCCTGCCCGGCGGCCGCCCGGTGCCCGAGGACCCCGGCCCGTTCTTCCACGGCGGCGACGCCGCGCCCCTGGCGTTCGCCGACGACGCCGACCGGGAGGACTTCCGCGTCTTCCCGCTGTACGTCGACGAGGTCCAGCGGGGGTTCGCGCTCGAGTGCGCGCGGCGCGGGCGGGCGCTGCTCATCGGCAGGGGGCCGCGGACGGCGGGGGCGGGCGTCATCGACATCGCGAGCCGCGTCGACGGCCTCGCCGTGTTCCCCGGCACGCGGTCCGAGGAGATCCTCGCCCGGCTCGCGCGGCGCCTCCCGGTGGTCGCCTTCGCGATGCCGTGGGGGGCGGGGGACCTGCACCACATCCGCGTCGACAACGCGGGCGGGGCGCGCGCGCTCACCGAGCACCTGGTGCGGGTGCACGGGTTGACGAGGATCGCGTTCGTCGGGGCCCCCGAGATGACCGACTACGCCGAGCGGCTCGACGGCATGCGCGACGCCCTGCGGGGCCTCGGGCTGTCCGTGCCCGAGGCCCCGCTCGACCCCACGCCGCTCGCCGCCGCCGACCCCTACCCGGTGCTGCGGCGCCTGCTGGACGGCGACCGCGACGGGCTGCCGCAGGCGCTGGTGTGCGCGAGCGACCAGCACGCGATGGACGTCCTCGCGCTCCTGCGGGACGCGGGCGTGCGGGTGCCCGACGACGTGGCGGTGACCGGCTTCGACGGCGTCGCCGCGGGCCGCCTGGCGTCACCCAGCCTGACGACGTGCCGCCAGCCGATGGAGGCGATGGGCAGGCTCGCGGTGGACGTCCTCATGGCGTCGCTCGACGACCCCGGGGCCGCGCCGGTGGACGCCACGCTGCCCGTCAAGCCGTTGTTCCGGGCATCCTGCGGGTGCCGCGACTGACGTCGCGCCTTCGTCAGCCACGGGGCTGCCGACCCCCGCGTTGCGGTTGCGCCTGACCGGACCCGTGCCTACGGTGCCTGCATCGCGGGGTTAAGCGCATAGATGCGAGGGCCGAAACCCACCCCGCGCCGGACGGAGTCTCGACGAGGAGGCGCGCGATGAGAAGCACTCTGCGGATCGGCATGGCGGTGCTGGCGGTTGGGGCACTCGGGCTCGCGGGCTGCGGCCGCGGCGACGGCGCCGGCGGGGGCACCGGCACCGACACCGGCGGGGCCACCGAGTCGCCCGCCGGGGGCATCGCGGAAGGCCCGGCCACCGGCAGCATCGAGGTCTGGGCCATGGGCACCGAGGGCGAGGCGCTCGGGGACTTCGCCGACGGCTTCACCGAGGAGAACCCCGACGCCGACGTCCGGGTCACCGCGGTCCCGTGGGACGCGGCGCACGACAAGATCGCCACCGCCATCGCGGGCGGCCAGACGCCCGACGTCTCGATGATCGGCACCACGTGGATGGGCGAGTTCGCCGCGACCGACGCGTTCGACCCGACTCCCGACCTCATCGACCCGAGCACCTTCTTCGAGGGCGCGTGGGAGACGACGAACGTCGCCGGCACCAACTACGGCGTGCCCTGGTACGTCGAGACGCGGGTCCTGTACTACCGGACCGACCTGATCTCGGAGGCCCCGACCGACTGGGCCGGCCTGACCGCGATGGCCGAGCAGGCCAAGTCCGGCGGCGCGACCTGGGGCATCAACCTCCAGCCGGGGGAGACCGGCGCGTGGCAGACGTTCATGCCGTTCGCGTGGCAGGCGGGCGCCCAGCTGGTCAACGAGGACGCCACGGAGTTCACGTTGGACACACCGGAGATGGTCGAGGCGCTGACGTACTACCAGTCGTTCTTCACCGACGGCCTCGCACCCACCGACCTGCCGCAGGGCGACCTCGAGCCGGGATTCATGGGCGGCAGCATCGGGTCGTTCGTCTCCGGCCCGTGGCACGTCGGCATCCTGCGCGACCTCGACGAGGCCGGCATGGCCAACGTCGCGCTCGCCCCGCTGCCGGCCGGCAAGCAGCTGGCGTCGTTCATCGGCGGCGCGAACCTCGCGGTCTTCAAGGACTCGGCCAACCGTGACACGGCCTGGAAGTTCATCGAGTGGCTCAGCCGGCCGGAGGTGCAGGTCGCCTGGTACCAGGCGGTCAACGACCTGCCCGCCGTCGCCCCGGCGTGGGACGACCCGGCCATCGCGGACGACCAGTACCTCGGCGTGTTCGGCACCCAGCTGGAGACCGCCGTCGCACCGCCGTCGATCCCCACGTGGGAAGAGGTCGCGAGCGTCATCGACACCGAGCTCGAGCGGCTGTGCAAGGCAGGGGCGGACCCGCAGGAGGTCGCCACGACCATCCAGCAGCAGGCGACGGCCATCGGGACCGGGCTCTAGGCCGGTCCCGGCCGAACCCGAGGAGGCACCACGATGTCCGCCCAAGCCGCGGTGCGGCCCGGCGCTCAGGGTGCAGCGGGCCGCGCCGCCGTCACCACGGTCCGCCGACACCCGCCGCTCTACCGGCGCCGCACGCTCGCGGCCTGGGGCTTCGCCCTCCCGTTCGTGCTGCTGTTCCTCGCGTTCACGGCCGGGCCGGTGCTGATGTCGCTGGCCATGGCGATGACGGACCTGCGCAGCCGCGACCTGCGCGACCCGCTCGCCGTGGACTTCGTCGGGCTCGACAACGTCCAGGCGGTGTTCGCCGACCCGCTGTTCCGCAAGGCGGCGGCGAACACCGCGTACTTCGTGCTGGTCGGCGTGCCCCTCACGCTGTGCCTCGCCCTGGCCGTCGCGACGGTCCTCAACTCGGGGATCACCAGGCTCAAGGCGTTCTTCCGCGTCGGGTACTACATGCCCGTCGTCACGAGCATCGTCGCGATCGCCGTCGTGTGGCGGTTCCTGCTGCACCCCGACGTCGGGCTGATCAACGAGGTGCTCGGCTGGTTCGGCATCACCGGCCCCAACTGGCTGGAGTCCACCACGTGGGCGATGCCGGCGATGATCGCGATGGCGACCTGGCGCTCGATCGGCACGCTCGTCGTCATCTTCGTGGCCGGCCTGCAGGGCGTGCCGACCTCCCTGCACGAGGCGGCCGCCCTCGACGGCGCCGGCGCCTGGCAGCGGTTCCGGTTCGTCACCGTGCCCACCCTGCGACCCACGCTGCTGTTCGGCGCCGTCATCACGGGCATCGGCTACGTGCAGTTCTTCGAGGAGCCGTTCGTCATGACCCAGGGCGGCCCGCTCAACAGCACGCTGTCCGTCGCCTTCCAGACGTACAACCAGTTCGGCTTCGGCAACTACGGCTACGCCGCGGCGATGAGCTACGTGCTCTTCCTGGCGGTGGTGCTCCTGACGCTGCTGCAGTTCCGGCTGCTCGGCGAGCGGGACGACCCACGCCGTCGTCGTCGGCGGGTCGCCCGGGCCGTGCCGGAGGAGGTCGGACCATGAACGCCGCCGAGCACGTGGTTTCCCGCCCGGCCGGGCCGGCCGGTGTCGCGGGCCGCCGCCGGGCGGCCATGGGAGGGTTCGGCGAGCCGCGCGCGCACTGGCTCGCCTACGCGGTGCTGGGGCTGGGCCTCGTCGTGGTGGTCAGCCCGTTCGTCTGGATGGCGCTGAGCTCCCTGAAGACCGAGGGCGAGATCCGCCGCGTGCCGCCGACGTGGTGGCCGGAGGCGCCGACGCTCGACAACTTCCGCGACCTGTTCGCGCGGCTGGACTTCCCGCTGTTCTTCGGCAACTCGACGCTCGTCGCCACCGCCGTGACGCTCGGGAACCTCGTGTTCTGCTCGATGCTCGGCTACGCCCTGGCGAAGGCCGACTTCGCGGGGAAGAAGCTGCTGTTCCGGGTGGTGCTGGGCACCCTGATGATCCCCGGGATGGTGACGCTGGTGCCGCTGTTCGTGCTCGTCGCGAACATGGGCCTGGTCAACACGTACTGGGGCCTGGTGCTCCCGTTCCTCGCCGCGCCGTTCGGCGTGTTCCTCATGCGGCAGTTCTTCCTCGGGATTCCCGACGAGCTCATCGACGCCGCGCGCGTGGACGGGGCGAGCGAGGCGCGCATCTTCGTGCAGATCGTCGTCCCGCTGGCCAAGCCGGCGCTCGCGACGCTCGCGATCATCACTTTCCTGGGGTCCTGGAACAACTTCCTCTGGCCCCTGGTCGTGGCGACGACCGAGGACAAGTACACCCTGCCCGTGGCGCTCGCCCTCTACAGCACCGGCCAGAACCAGACCGACTTCGGGCTGCTCCTCGCCGGCGCGGCGGTCGTGGTGATCCCGGTGCTCATCGTGTTCCTGGTCCTCCAGCGGTTCTTCGTCCAGGGCGTCGCGATGACGGGCATCAAGTGACGGTGGTGCGGCTGGACGGCGGCGGCGGGCTGACGGCGCTCGTCACCGAGGGCGGCGCCCTCGCCTCGCTCGCCGCCGGGCCCATCGAGCTGGTGCAGCACGCGGCCTCGGCGTTCGAGCCGGGCCTGCTCCAGGTGTGGGTGCGCGACCGCGGCGCCGGCGTGTGCTGGCCCGTTCTCGGCGCGGGGTCGGGCTCCCGGTTCCGGGTGGCCGACGAAGCTCTCGTCCTCGACGGCGGCGCGGGCGGGCTGCGCTGGCGGGTGACCTTCGCGCTGCACCCCGAGCGGACCGCGTGGGCGTGGCACGTCGAGGTGGCCAACGACGGCGACGAGCCGCGCGACGTCGACGTGGTCCACGCGCACGACGTCGCGCTGGCGGACCCGCGGGTGCTGCGCGCCAACGAGCTGTACGTCAGCCAGTACCTCGACGTCAGTCCCCTCGACGTGCCGGCGGGCACCGCGCTCGCCGTCCGCCAGAACGAGCCGCAGGGCGGCCGGAACCCGTGGTGCGTGCTGGCGGCGGACCGCGCCGTCGTCGGCTGGGCCACCGACGCCCTCTCCGTGTACGGGCTGTCGGGGCGGCGGGACGGGCAGATCGGCCCGCGCGGCGACCTACCGGGCGAGCGGCTCCAGCACGAGCACACGCTCCCCGCGCTCCAGGTGGCCCGGGAGGTCCTGCGCCCGGCCGAGGCCCTCCGCGTCACGTTCGCCGGGCTCCTCGTCGCGGATCACCCGGCCGCCACCGGACCCGAGGACCGCGAGCTCGCCGCGGAGGCACTGGCCCTGGCCGAGTCGACCCGGCCGCGGGCGGGCGACCTGCCCGTCGAGGCCGCGGCGGCAGGGCACTCCGCCCCGACCGGCCCGTACGACCGCGGCCGCGAGCTGCCGGTCCGGCCCCTGGCCGAGGACGAGGTCGCCGCGCGCTGGCCCGGCCCGTGGCGGGTGACCGAGCGCGACGACGACGGCACGCTCCTGTCCTTCTTCGCCGGCGCGGAGCACGTGGTCACCTCGGCGAAGGAGGCGGCGGTGCTCCGGCCGAACGGCACGATCCTGCGCACGGGCGACCGGGCGACGCCCGACCCGGACGGGCTCACGGCGACCGCGTGGATGGCGGGCTCGCCGCTGTCGTACCTGACGCGCGGTCACGCGACGGCGGGCCGGGTGCTCACGACGGTCCGTGGCTACCTGGGACTGCACCGGGCGTACGGGCTGCGGGTGTTCGTCGAGGTCGGGGGCGCATGGCGGCTGCTGGACCTCCCGTCCGCATTCGCGATGACGCTCGACGCCGCGCGCTGGGTCTACGCGTTCGGCCCCGCGCACGACGAGCCCACCGGCGACCCGGCCGACGGCGACCCGGCCGACGGCGACCCCGGCGGCACGATCGAGGTGCGCACGACCCTCCCGGCGGCGGAGCACCGGGCCGAGGTGACCGTCGAGATCGACGGTCCGCCGCGCCGCCTGCTCCTCGTGCTCCACCTGGCCGGGCCGGACGACCCGCTGCCGCCGCCCGGGTCTGTCGATGCCGAGGCGACGCTGGACGGCGTCGTCGTCCGGCGAGTCGGGCCCGAGCGGCGGGCGCTCGTCGTGCGGGCCTCCGCGCCGGTCAGCGTGGGCGACGACGCCGTGCTCGTCGACGACGGCGAGGCCCGCGGGGGCGCGGTGGTCAGCCTCGTCACCGAACCACTGCCGCGGCTCGTCCTCGACGTCCGGGTCGGCGACGACCACGAGCACGCCCCGCCGGAGCCGGTCGGGGCGACGCGGGGGAGCGAGGCGGACCCCTGGTGGCCGGACGTGACGGCCGTCCGCGTCGTCGGCCCGGATCTCGGCGCCGCCGAGGTCGACGAGCTCGACGCGAGCCTGCCGTGGCTGGTGCGCGACGCGTTCGTCCACTACCTGTCGCCGCGGGGCCTCGAGCAGTACACGGGCGGCGCCTGGGGCACGCGGGACGTCACGCAGGGCCCGCTCGAGCTGCTCCTCGCGCTCGACCGGCTCCCGGACGCGCGGTGGCTGGTCCTGCGCGTGTTCGCGGCGCAGAACGACGACGGGTCGTGGCCGCAGTCCTTCGGCTTCCTCCCCGGCGACGAGGGCTACCGGCACGAGCCGCCGCACGGGGACGTCGTGCACTGGCCGGTGCTCGCTCTGGGCCGGTACCTGCTCGCGTCGGGCGACGCCGACGTGCTCCGCGAGCCGGTGCCGTGGCACGCGCCCAGAGCGGCACCGGCCCCCCTCCTCGATCACCTGCTCGCAGCGCTCGACCGGGCGCGGGCCGATCGGCTGCCGGGCACGCACCTGGTGGCGTACGGCCACGGCGACTGGAACGACTCGCTCCAGCCGGCCGACCCCGCGACCGCGCGGGCCATGACGAGCACCTGGACGGTGACGCTCAACCACCAGGCGCTGCGGACCCTGGCGGACGGCCTCGAGGCCGCGGGGGGTCCCGACGCCCTGGCGGCGGCCCTGCGGGAGGAGGCCGCACTCGTCGCAGCCGACCTGCGCGCCCACCTGCTGGTGGACGGCGAGCTCGCCGGATACGCCCGGCTGGACGAGACCGACGAGACGGCGGCCTCGCGATACCTCGTCCACCCGCGCGACGAGCGGACGGGCCTGCACCACGGCGCGATCCACATCACCCACGCGCTCCTCGACGACCTGCTGAACCCGGACGAGGCCGCGCACCACGTCGCCCTGGTCCGCGCGCACCTGACGGGTGTGGACGGCGTGCGCCTGTTCGACCGGCCGCCCGGCTACCACGGTGGCCCGACGCGCGACTTCCGGCGGGCGGAGACGGCGACGTTCGTCGGGCGCGAGATCGGGCTGATGTACGTGCACGCGCACCTGCGCTGGTGCGAGGCGCTGGCGCGCCTGGGCGACGCGGAGGCCCTGTGGTCCGGCCTGCGGCAGGTGCTCCCGGCCGCCGCGCCCGCCGCGGTGCCGGGCGCCCGCCGCCGGCAGGCCAACGCCTACTCCTCGAGCTCGGATGCGCTGGTCCGGGACCGCGCCGA
>CAZBIO010000282.1:0-17034 GCA_964491965.1 uncultured Cellulomonas sp. | reverse complement strand
CTGGAGCGTGCCGACCTCCCCGTTGGCGTGCTGGAGCGCCGCGAGGGCGACCCCGGGCCGCGCGAGAGCGGCCGCGAACGCCTCGTCGTCCACGCGGCCGGTGCGGTCCACGGGCACGGTGACACGCGACCCGCCACCGCGGGAGGCGGCGAAGTCGGCGGCGTTGAGGACGGCGGCGCGCTCGACCGCCGAGGCGACCACGTCGGCGCCGTTGCGCCGCCGGCCGAGCGCGACCGTGCTGACCGCGGTGTGGAGCGCCGCCGTGTGCGACGGCGCGAGGTCGACCTCCTGCGTCCGGGCCCCCACCGCGGCGGCGATCGCCTCGCGCGCGCCGTCGAGCAGCGCGCGGGCGCGGCGCCCCTCGGAGTGCAGCCGGCGGGGATCCGCCCAGCCCTCGTCGAGCGCGGCGAGGAAGGCCTCCCGCGCGGCCGGGAGCAGCGGCGCGGCTCCTCCCGCGTCGAGCACCACGCGTCCGGTCACGGGCACGAACCTACGTCCTGGCACCGTGTGATGACGGTTCTCGACGCGGCGTCAGGACATGCGCGTAGCGATGCCGCGGCGGACGGGTCGCGCGCTACGCTAACGGCTGCGGGGACCAAAGTCCCAGGTCCCAACCGTGATCACCAGTGCGCCGACGGCGCCGCGGGGGAAGGCAGGCCGTGCAACCGGATCACCGACGCCGCTCCGGTCGTCGTCGAGCCATCGTCGGCTCGGGGCTGCTGGTCGCGGCCGCACTCGTCCTCTCCGGATGCTCCGACATCGTCTGGCGCGGCTGGCTGCCCGGCGACTCGGCCCACGAGGTGACGGACCAGACCGCGCGGATCTCCAGCCTCTGGCGCGGGTCGTGGGTCGCCGCGCTGCTCGTCGGGCTGCTGACCTGGGGCCTGATCCTGTGGTGCGTCGCCGCCTACCGGAAGCGGCGCGACGACGACACGCTGCCGGTCCAGCTGCGCTACCACGTGCCGCTCGAGGTGATGTACGTGGTGCTGCCGATCGTCATGGTCGGGGTGCTGTTCTTCTTCACCAACCGCGACGCCACGTCGATCACCGCGACGGACGGGCCGGCCGACCTGCACGTCCAGGTGATCGGCAAGCAGTGGTCGTGGGACGTCAACTACCTGGACGACGACGTCTACGACGCCGGCGTGCAGGCGCAGGACGTCGCACGGCCCGGAGCGCTCGAGGACGTCGTCACGCTGTGGCTGCCCGTCGACGAGCGCGTCGAGTTCACCATCGACTCGCGGGACGTCATCCACTCGTTCTGGGTGCCGGCGTTCCTCGTCAAGATGGACGCGATCCCCGGGCACACCAACCACTTCCAGGTGACGCCGACGCAGGTCGGCGAATACCGGGGCAAGTGCGCCGAGCTGTGCGGCAACTACCACGCGAAGATGCTCTTCAACGTCAAGGTGGTCTCCCGCGCGGACTACGACGCGCACATCGCGCAGCTGCGCGAGGCGGGCCAGACCGGCTCGCTCGGGCTGGAGTACAGCCGGCTCCAGGACCTCAACACGAGCGATCTGGCCACGAGCGGAGGCGAGGGCTGATGGTCACGGAGGTCGTACCCGGCCTGGCGCCGCGCAAGCAGACCGCGGGGCGCACCGTCGTCAAGTGGATCACGTCCACCGACCACAAGACGATCGGCTACCTGTACCTGATCTCGGCGTTCGTCTGGTTCCTCGTCGGCGGCGTGCTCGCCCTGCTGATCCGGGCCGAGCTGTTCAGCCCCGGCGTGCAGGTGTTCCAGACCGGCGAGCAGTACAACCAGGCGTTCACCATGCACGGCACGATCATGCTGCTGCTGTTCGCGACGCCCCTGTTCGCCGGCTTCGCCAACGTCATCATGCCGCTGCAGATCGGCGCGCCGGACGTCGCGTTCCCGCGGCTGAACATGCTGGCGTACTGGTTCTACCTGTTCGGCGGGATCATCGCCGCCTGCGGGTTCCTCACGCCGCAGGGCGCGGCGTCGTTCGGCTGGTTCGCGTACGCCCCGCTGTCGGACACCGTGTACTCGCCCGGCCTGGGCGGCGACCTGTGGGTGTTCGGCCTGGCGCTCGGCGGCTTCGGCACCATCCTCGGAGCGGTCAACTTCATCACGACGATCGTCACCATGCGCGCGCCCGGCATGACGATGTTCCGGATGCCGATCTTCACCTGGAACACGCTCATCACGTCGCTCCTGGTGCTGATGGCGTTCCCGCCGCTGGCGGCCGCGCTGTTCGGGCTGGGCGCCGACCGGCGGCTCGGCGCCCAGATCTTCAACCCCGACAACGGCGGGGCGATCCTCTGGCAGCACCTGTTCTGGTTCTTCGGGCACCCGGAGGTCTACATCATCGCGTTGCCGTTCTTCGGCATCGTGTCCGAGGTCCTGCCCGTGTTCAGCCGCAAGCCGATCTTCGGCTACAAGGGACTGATCTACGCGACGATCGCCATCGCGGCGCTGTCGATGACGGTGTGGGCGCACCACATGTACGTGACGGGCGCCGTGCTGCTGCCGTTCTTCAGCTTCATGACGATGCTCATCGCGGTGCCGACGGGCGTGAAGTTCTTCAACTGGATCGGCACCATGTGGCGTGGGCGGCTGACGTTCGAGGCGCCCATGCTCTGGGCCATCGGCTTCCTGGTGACGTTCCTGTTCGGCGGCCTGACGGGCGTCATCCTCGCCAGCCCGGCACTGGACTTCCACCTGTCCGACACGTACTTCGTCGTCGCCCACTTCCACTACGTGGTGTTCGGCACGGTCGTCTTCGCGATGTTCTCCGGGTTCTACTTCTGGTGGCCCAAGTTCACCGGGCGGATGCTCGACGACCGCCTGGGCAAGGTCCACTTCTGGCTGACCTTCATCGGGTTCCACACGACGTTCCTGGTGCAGCACTGGCTCGGCGTGCGCGGCATGCCGCGGCGCTACTTCGACTACGCGGTCGACGACGGCTTCACCTGGATGAACCAGCTGTCGACGGTCGGCGCCGCGATCCTGGCGCTGGCGACGCTGCCGTTCCTCTACAACGTCTACACGACGTGGCGCAGCGCGCCCAAGGTGAAGCTCGACGACCCCTGGGGCTACGGCAACTCCCTCGAGTGGGCGACGAGCTGCCCGCCGCCGCGGCACAACTTCACGTCGCTGCCGCGCATCCGCTCCGAGCGGCCGGCGTTCGACCTGCACCACCCGGAGGTGGCGGCGCTCGACCACGTCGAGCCGAACCCGCTGCCGGCGGCGCAGCGTGACGCGGACGGGGGCCGGCGATGAAGCTCGAGGCGAGGCTCTTCCTCATCGGGATCGCGTTCTTCGTCCCCGTCGGGCTGATCTACGCGATCTGGAGCCACGGCGAGGCCGTGGGCACCGTGGCGATCCCGCTCGTCGGCGGGCTCGTCGGGATGATCGGCGGCTACTTCGCGCTGCTGTCCCGCCGCATCGACGCGCGTCCGGAGGACGACGAGCACGCCGAGATCGAGCAGGGCGCGGGGGAGCAGGGCGTGTTCGCCCCGTGGAGCTGGTGGCCCCTGATCCTCGCGGCCGGCGCGGCCCTGACGTTCGCCGCGATGGCGGTGGGCTACTGGCTGCTGGCGATCGCGCTGCCGCTGGGCGTCATCGGGCTGGTCGGCTGGGTCTACGAGTTCAGCCGCGGGCAGCACGCGCACTGAGCACGCCGTCGTCGAGGCGCTGTGCGGACGTGGCGTGCATGGTCGTGCCTTTCGGGAGTGCTCGAACCGCCAGCGCGGACGGCCCTGCCGACCTAGTGTCAGTTCATGGAGTGGTGGGGGTACGTCATCATCGTCGTGGTCCTGGCCGGGTGCGCCTGGATGTGGAACCACTTCTCGCTGTATGCCCGGCTCGACCGCGGCACCGGGAAGAACGACGACCGCAGCGAGGCGGGTAAGGAAGCCATGCGCATCGTCGACGAGGGCCGGCAGGCGCGGCGCGGCAACCCGCCCGTGATGTAGCGACCGTCAGGCCAGGCGTCGCGCGGCGGCGAGGAACAGCGGATACTCGCGCGCGTCGTCGCCCCTGCGGACGACGAAGACCGTCCGGTGCGAGAGCACCGCGAAGCCCACCGATCCGAGCCGTCGTGCCAGGTCGTCGCGGTCGAAGCCGTCGTGCCCGTCGAAGCCCTCGTGGCCCGCGTGGTAGCTGCCGTCCTCGGCCTCGAGGTCGGAGACCAGCACCAGTCCGTCGGGCGTCAGCAGGTCGTGGAACGTGCGCAGCAGCCCGTCGACGTCGCGCACGTGGTGCAGCGCCATCAGGCTGAACACGACGTCGACCGGGGCGAGCCCTGACCGATCGGCCGCGCCCGGGGCGGTGAGGTCGAGGGGGAGCGTCGTCACCCTCGCCGTCAGGGCGGGGCGGGCGGCCGCCACCTTGCCGGCGGCCACGTCGAGCATGCCCCGGGAGGTGTCGACGAGCGCGATCTCGTCGAACCGGTCGGCGAGCAGCAGGCTGAGCGACCCCGTGCCGGCCCCGAACTCCAGCCCTCGGTGGTAGGTGCGGTCGCCGAGGTGGCTCCGCATCTCCTGCGCGACGGCGCGCGTGCGCCGCACCCGCTCCTCGTCCGCATCCCAGGTGGCGGCCCGCTCGTCGAAGAAGTCCATCGCCCCGACCCTAAGCCGCCCACCCGCTGCCGGGTCGATCGGTCCACGCCGCGTCGATGGGTCCTCCTATCGACCGCGCGCGTAACTATCGCCCCGGCGGCGAGGTAGCGCGAAGGTCAGCGAGACGGGGTCAGGCGGGGAGGATCAGGCTCGTCGCCTTGGCGCGCGCGAACCGGGCGGCCGCGTCCTGCCAGTTGACGATGTTCCACCACGCGGCGACGTAGTCGGCCTTGACGTTGACGTAGTCGAGGTAGAACGCGTGCTCCCACATGTCGAGCACCACGATCGGCACCACGCCGAGCGGGATGTTCGACTGCTGGTCGTACAGCTGGAAGACGACGAGCTTCTCGCCGAGCGTGTCCCAGGCGAGGATCGACCAGCCGGACCCCTGGATGCCCACCGCGTTGGCCGCGAAATGCGCCCGGAACGCCTCGAACGAGCCGAAGAACTCGTCGATCGCCGCGCCGAGCTCGCCGTCCGGGCGGTCGCCACCCTCGGGCGAGAGGTTCTGCCAGAAGACCGAGTGGTTGACGTGGCCGCCGAGGTTGAAGGCCAGGTTCTTCTCGTGGAGGTTGACGGCCGCCAGGTCGCCGGCCTCGCGGGCCGCGGCGAGCTTCTCCAGGGCGGTGTTGGCGCCCGTCACGTAGGCGGCGTGGTGCTTGTCGTGGTGCAGCTCCATGATCCGCCCGGAGATGTGCGGCTCGAGTGCCGCGTAGTCGTAGGGCAGGTCCGGGAGGGTGTAGTCAGCCATGTCTCGCCTCTTCTGCATGCCGGTCGCGACGCGGTGCCGCGACATCGTCTCGCACTGTCCAACCTCGAGACCCGTGCGATGATTCCGCACGTCAGAGGCGTCTTGTCAGGCGTCCCGACGCGTCCCCGCGGCGATCGCCGCCCGCTCGTCGTGCTCGCCGGCCAGCGCGGGGTGCGCGTGCGCCTGCGCCGCGGCGTACTCGGCCGGGGTGACGGGCTCGACGCGGTCCTCGTAGAACAGGCGGGAGAACCGCTGTCGCACCCGGTCGGAGCGGTAGCCGGCCCGCCGCACGCCGCGCGCGTCGGTCGCGGGGGCGATCTCGAGCGGCCGGCGCGGCTCGTGCTGCACGCGCAGCCACCGCTCGTGCTCGTCGAGCGGCCGGTGCACCTCGACGTACTCGCCGGAGGCGAACCGCACGATCCGCCCCGTCTCGTGCCCGTGGAGCACCAGCTCGCGGTCCTTGCGCTGGAGCGACAGGCAGACGCGCTTGGTCACCCAGAACGCCAGCGCCGGCGCGACGAACACCAGGACGCGTAGCGTCCACGTGATGTCGTTGAGCGACAGGCGGAAGTGGGTCGCCAGCAGGTCGTTGGAGCCGGCGAGGATCAGGATGAAGAACGCGGTGAGCAGCGACACCCCGAAGGCGGTGCGGAACGGGGCGTTGCGGGGGCGTTCGAGCAGGTGGTGCTCGCCCTTGTCGCCCGTCACCCACGCCTCGACGAACGGGTAGAGCGCGAGCGGGCCCAGCAGCAGCACCGGCACGATCATCGCCGGCACGATGACGTTGAACGGCACCGTGAAGTCGCCGAGCACCACCTCGGCCTGGCCGGGCATCAGGCGCAGGGCACCCTCGAGGAAGAGCATGTACCAGTCGGGCTGGGCGCCCGCGGACACCGGCGACGGGTCGTAGGCCCCGTAGTTCCAGATCGGGTTGATCTGCAGGGTCGCGCCCATCAGGGCGATGATCCCGAAGACGATGAAGAAGAACCCGCCGGCCTTCGCCACGTAGATGGGGAAGAACGGGTAACCCACCACGTTGTCGTTGCGCCGCCCCGAGCCCGGGAACTGCGTGTGCTTGTGGAGGAAGACGAAGGCGAGGTGCAGCCCGACGAGCGCCAGGATCAGCCCGGGCACCAGGAGGATGTGCACGGTGAACAGCCGGGGGATGAGGTCCTGGCCGGGGAACTCGCCGCCGAAGATGAACATCGAGGCGTAGCTGCCGAGGATCGGCACGGCGCGCGTGATGCCCTCGGCGATGCGCAGGCCGTTGCCGGAGAGCACGTCGTCGGGCAGCGAGTAGCCGGAGAAGCCGGCGGCGAGGCCGAGGGTCAGCAGGACGAACCCGATGATCCAGTTGACCTCGCGCGGCTTGCGGAACGCGCCGGTGAAGAACACGCGCATCATGTGCGTGACGATCGCCGCCATGAATACCAGCGCTGCCCAGTGGTGGATCTGCCGCATGAGCAGTCCGCCGCGCACCTCGAACGACAGCCGCAGCGTCGAGGCGTAGGCCTCGGACATCTGGGCGCCGGACAGGGCGGCCCACGGGCCGGTGTACTCGACCTCGTTCATGCTCGGGACGAAGAACATCGTCAGGAAGACGCCCGTGATGAGCAGCGTGATGAACGAGTACTGGGCGATCTCGCCGAGCATGAACGACCAGTGCTCGGGGAAGAGCTTGCGCGCCAGGCCCTTGACGGCGTAGCCGACGCCCGTGCGGGAGTCGAGCCAGTCGGCGGTGACGGCGGCGGCCTTGCCGGTGACGGTGGTGGGTGTGCCGTTGCTCATCTCGGGCGTGGTCATCGCAGCCGCTCCCAGAAGCTCGATCCGATCGGCTCGGCGAAGTCGCCCTGGGCGACGAGGTAACCCTCGTCGTCCACGGTGATCGGCAGCTGCGGCAGGGGCCGCTTCGCGGGGCCGAAGATCACCTTCGCGCTGTCGGAGATGTCGAACGTCGACTGGTGGCACGGGCACAGCAGGTGGTGCGTGTTCTGCTCGTACAGCGCCACGGGGCACCCGACGTGGGTGCAGATCTTGGAGAAGGCGAGGATCCCCTCGTAGCTCCAGCCGTCGCCCTGCTCGGACTTGATGTCCCGCGGGTCCAGGCGCACGACGAGCACCACGGCCTTCGCCTTCTCGTCGAGCGGGTGCGCGGCCTCCTCCAGCCCCTCGGGGATGACGTGCACCACCTGGCCCACCTGGAGCTCGGACGCCTTGATGGGGCGGGCCGACGGGTCGACGGTCAGCTTGAGGCCCTTGCGCCACATCGTGTGCTTGAGCGCCCCGACGTTCCAGGTCTCGCCGATCTCGCCGACGAGCGGCACGGCGATCGTCAGCGGGAAGAGGGCGAGCGAGCCGACGAGCGCGCTCTTCAGCAGCCCGCGCCGGCTGATCGAGGAGTCCTTGGCGCCGTCGACGAGGTTCTTGACCGCCGCCTCGCGCACCGGGGGCGGGGACGCCATCACGTGACGCTGCTCGACCCGCTCGTGGTTGTTCATGATCGTCTTCGACCAGTGGATCGCCGCCGTGCCGATGCCGAGCAGCGCGAACGCCAGGCCGAGCCCGAGCGCGAGGTTGGACCGTGCGATGCCCTCCGGGCTGCCGCCGACGGGCAGCGCGAAGTACGCGACGAGGAACCCGACGGTGCCGAGCGACGAGATCGCGAAGAGCGCGAGGACGATCCGCTCCGACTTCTTGTTCTGCTTCGGGTCCAGGTCGCCGCGGCGCGGGTGGTGCTCGGGCACGCCCGGGTTCTCGAACCCGTCCGTCGCCGGGGTGGGTGCGTTGTCGCCGTACTTCTCGACGGTGCTCACGAGGACTTCGCTCCGATCCAGACTGCGGCGCCGATCGCCAGCCCGAGGCCGATCACCCACGCCCAGAGGCCCTCGCTGACGGGGCCGAGCGAGCCGAGGTCCAGGCCGCCGGGGTTGGTGCCGCCCTGCAGGTCGAGGAACGCGATGACGTCGCGCTTCTCCTCCGACGTCAGCGTGGCGTTGTTGAAGACGGGCATGGCCTGCGGGCCGGTGAGCATCGCCTCGTAGACGTGCGTGGGGGAGGTCTCCCACAGGTTCGGCGCGTACTTGCCCTGCGACAGCGCGCCGCCGGCGCCGACGGCGTTGTGGCACATCGCGCAGTTGGTGCGGAAGATCGACATGCCGTTCGCGGCGTCGCCCTTCGCGGGGTCGACCTCGTCGGGCGTCGGGATCGACGGCCCCGGCCCGAGGCTGGCGACGTACGCCGCCAGCTGCGCGATCTGCTGCTGGTCGAACTGCACGGGCTTGACCTGCGCCTGCGGCCCGGCCATCGCCATCGGCATCCGGCCGGTGCCCACCTGGAAGTCCACCGCGGCGGCGCCGACGCCGACGAGCGACGGGGCGATGCCCTCGGTCCCGGTGGCGCCCATGCCGTGGCACGTGGCGCAGTTGGCGGCGAAGAGCTTGGCACCGGCCTCGACGTCGGTGCCGGACGCCGTCGTCGGCGCGGCGTCGGCGCGGCTCGGCGACAGCGCCGTGTACAGCGCGCCGATGAGCGCCAGCGCCAGCACCAGGAGCACCAGCGGTGCCCGCCTGTCATGGCGCCGGGCCGCGAGTGATGTCACGTCGGGGTACCTCACTTGACCAGGTAGATGATCGTGAACAGCGCGATCCACACGACGTCGACGAAGTGCCAGTAGTACGAGGTGACGACGGCGGTGGTGGCCTCGTGGTGGCCGAATCGCTTGGCCGCGAAGGAGCGACCGAGCAGGAAGAGGAAGGCGATCAGGCCGCCGAGCACGTGGAGCCCGTGGAATCCGGTGGCCAGGTAGAAGACGGAGCCGAAGGGCGTCGACGAGATCGTGATGCCCTCGTCGACCAGGGCGGCGTACTCGAAGATCTGCCCGCCGACGAAGAAGGCGCCCATCAGGTAGGTGAGCGTCGTCCACTCGTTGAGGCCCCAGCGCGTGGGGTTGAGCAGCGAGCCGGTGCGCACCGGCTGGAACCGCTCGGCCGCCCAGACGCCCATCTGGCAGCTGACCGACGAGAGCACCAGCACCGTCGTGTTGATCGCGGCGAAGGTGACGTTGAGCGCCGGCGTGTCGCGCGCCCAGACCTCCGGCACGGCGGCGCGCGTCGAGAAGTACATGGCGAACAGCCCGGCGAAGAACATCAGCTCGGACGCGAGCCAGACGATGGTGCCCACGGACACCGGGTTCGGCCTGGTGACGGTCACGTGGGGGGCGGTGCGAGGTGCTGCCGCGGCGGTTGACACGTTGGCCATTATGGCTGACGAGCGCCACGCATGGGTCCAAAGACCTACGACACTCATGGGCTTTGTGTCATGTCGTCACGAAGGCCTGCTGCGAACAGCGACACGCCCCGACGTGCCAAGATTCGTGCAGTTGCCCGACGAACGAGGGACACAGGTGTGAACGAGCTGACCCAGACCGACGCGCCGGCTGCCGGGCCGACGATCCTGCTCTACAGCGACGACGTGGACGTGCGGGCCCAGGTGCGGCTCGCGGTCGGGCGACGCCTCGAGCGCGGCGGGCCGGAGATCGTCTGGCTCGAGGCTGCGACGGCGGACGAGGTGATCGCGCGGGTGCGCACCGCGCCCCCCGACCTCCTGGTGCTCGACGGCGAGGCCGACAAGGTCGGTGGCATGGGCCTGTCGCGGCAGCTGAAGGAAGAGACGTACAACTGCCCGCCGATCCTCGTGCTCCTCGGCCGGCCGCAGGACGCGTGGCTCGCGTCGTGGTCGGACGCCGACGCGGCGATCAGCCGCCCGCTCGAGCCGGTCGCCGTCCGCGAGGCGGTCCTCCGGCTGTTGACCAGGAGCGCCGCGGCACGATGACCACCTGGGCGCAGGTCCTCACTCCTCTGATCGCCCGCCAGGACCTGACGCGTGAGCAGGCGGCGTGGGCGATGGGCGAGATCATGCGGGGCGAGGCGCCGGCCTCGTGCACGGCCGGCTTCCTCGTCGCGCTGCGCGCCAAGGGCGAGACGGTCGACGAGCTGACCGGCCTGGCGGACCAGATGCTGGCGCACTCCCAGCGGTTCTCGGTGCCGGGCCGGTCCGTGGACATCGTCGGCACCGGCGGCGACCGCGCGCACACGGTCAACATCTCCACCATGGCGTCGCTCGTCATCGCCGGCGCCGGGGTGACGGTCGTCAAGCACGGCAACCGGGCGGCCTCGTCGTCGTCGGGGTCCGCCGACGTGCTGGAGGCCCTGGGGATCAACCTCGACCTGCCGCCCGAGCGCGTCGCCGCGCTGGCCACCGACGTGGGCATCACCTTCTGCTTCGCGCGCGTGTTCCACCCCTCGATGCGGTTCGTCGGCCCCGTCCGCGGCGAGCTCGGCGTGCCGACCGTCTTCAACTACCTCGGCCCGCTGACCAACCCGGCCCAGCCGCAGGCCGCGGCGATCGGCGTCGCCGACGCGCGGATGGCGGGCCTGATCGCCGGCGTGCTCGCCGGCCGGCGGATCGACGCGCTCGTGTTCCGCGGCGAGGCCGACGGGCTCGACGAGCTGGCCCCGACGGGCCCGTCGCGGCTCTGGGACATCCGCGGCGGCGAGGTGAGCGAGCAGGTGGTCGACTGGGCCGACCTCGGCATCGCGCGCATCGAGCTGGAGCAGATCCGCGGCGCGGACGCGGAGCACAACGCCGGAGTGGCGCGGCGCGTCCTGGCCGGGGAGCCCGGCCCGGTGCGCCAGACCGTGCTGCTCAACGCCGCCGCGGGCCTGGTCGCCGACGGCACGCTTCCCGGGACTGGCGACGGGACGCTCGTCGAGCGCCTGCTCGCGGCCGCCGCGCACGCGGAGCGGTCGATCGACAGCGGCGCCGCCGCTGGCGTGCTGGAGCGTTGGCGGGCCGCCACCGCCGCGTGAGGGGGAGGCCCGCGTGACCGCAGCGATCCCCGCCGGGTCCGGCCCGATGTGGCTGGCCACCCTGGCACGTCCGGCGCCGCGGCCCCGGCTGGAGTCCTCGCTCGTGGTGGACGTGCTGGTCGTCGGCGGGGGATTCCTGGGCCTGTGGTCGGCGCTGCGCGCCAAGCAGCAGGACCCGACGGCCTCCGTCGTGCTCCTCGAGGGCAACCGGATCGGGTGGGCGGCGTCCGGCCGCAACGGCGGGTTCGTCTCGTCGTCCCTGACGCACGGCCTGGCCAACGGCCTGGCGCACTGGCCGGACGAGATCGGGGCGCTGGAGCGACTCGGCCGCGAGAACCTCGCCTCGATGGAGCGCGAGATCGAGGCGCTCGGGATCGACTGCGGCTGGGAGCGCACCGGGGAGCTCACCGTCGCCACGCGGCCGCACCAGGTGGGCGAGCTGCGGGAGGCCGCCGAGCTGGCCGCGGTGCACGGGGGCGGCGAGCGGTTCCTCGACGCCGCCACGGTGCGCGAGCGGATCGACTCGCCGACGTTCCTGGCGGGCCTCTACTCGCCGGACGGCACCGCGCTGGTCGACCCGGCGCGGCTGGCCTGGGGGCTCGCCGACGCCGCGGAGCGCCTGGGCGTGCGGATCCACGAACGCACGCCGGTGCGTGGCCTCGCCGACCGCGGCACCGCCGTCGACGCGACGACCGACGGCGGGCGTGTCACGGCGTCGACCGTGGTGCTGGCGACCAACGCGTTCCCGCCCCTGCTGCGGCGGCTGCGCCTCTACACCGTGCCGGTGTACGACTACGCGCTCGGCACCGCGCCGCTGTCACCGGAGCAGCGTGCCTCGATCGGCTGGGCCGGGCGCGAGGGCCTGGCCGACTCCGGCAACCAGTTCCACTACTCGCGCCTCACGGCCGACAACCGGATCCTCTGGGGCGGCTTCGACGCCGTCTACCACGCGGGGAGCCGCATCCGGCGGGAGTACGACGAGCGGCCGGCGACCTTCGCGCTGCTCGCCGAGCAGTTCGTCGCTACGTTCCCGCAGCTGGCGGGCCTGCCGATCGACTTCGCGTGGGGCGGCGTCATCGACACCTGCACCCGGTTCTCCGCGTTCTACGGCACCGCCTGGGGCGGCAAGGTCGGGTACGCGATGGGGTTCACCGGCCTCGGGGTCGGCGCGACGAGATTCGCCGCGGACGTCGTCGCCGACCTGCTCGCCGGGCGCCGGACGGAGCGGACGTCACTGGCGATGGTGCGGCACCGGGGCTACCCGTGGCCGCCGGAGCCGGTCCGCGCGCTGGGGATCTCGTGGACGCGGTCGTCGCTCGCCGCGGCCGACGCCGACGGCGGGCGGCGGAACCTCTGGCTCCGCGCGCTGGACGCGGTGGGAATCGGGTTCGACTCCTAGTCCTCCAGCCCGATGGAGAACGCGGCCTCCAGGTCGTGCTTCGAGTACGTCTTGAAGGCGATGTACGTCTGCGTCCGGGCGACGCCCTCGACCTTGCTGATGTGGTCGGCGATGACGTCGGCGAGGTCCTCGTGCTGCTTGACGCGGACCAGCGCGATGAGGTCGACGTCACCGGTGACCGAGAAGACCTCGCTGACACCCGGGACGCCGGAGAGCTCCTGGGCGACCTCGGGGATGCGGGCGGCGTCGGTGTCGATGAGCACGATGGCGGTGATCATGGCGCCATCATGCCGTGCGCGCCGCGGGCGCGTGCTCGCCGGGCGCGTCGCCGACCGCGGCGTCGTCGGGCGCGGTCCGCGGCAGGACGAGGTCGAGGGCCACCGCCGCCACCGGGTCGACCCGCTGCGCCGACCGCACCGGGCAGGACCACTCGCCGTCCACCTCGACCACCCGGACCCCGGGCTGCTCCAGCCAGCCGAGCAGCAGGTCGGTCTCCTCAGGGTGCGCGGCGCTCGCCGGCGGCACGGGAGCCTCGACACGCTCCGCGGACAGGCGCAGGGCGTCGAGGACGGGGCGTGGGTCGGTGCGCCGGCCCACGCGCGCGGTGCCCGCCAGCTTCCCGTACCGGATCAGGACCAGCTCCCAGCCGCCGTCGTCGGACCGCCGTGCGGCGGCGAGCTCGGCGCACCGCGCGAGCGGGCCGGAGCGATGCACGCGCGTCGCGCCGCGCAGGTAGGCGGCGAGCCGGTCGCGGACCGCGGCGGCGTCCTCGAACCGCTCCTGGGCGACGAGGGTGCGGATCCGGTCGGCGTGCCGCTGCACCACCGGCGCGGGGTCGTCGGACATCGCGGCGCGGACCGCGGACGCGACCTCGTCGTAAGCCTCCTGTCCGATGCCGCCCACGCACGGCGCCCCGCACCGCCCGATCTCCCCGAGGATGCACACCGACGCGCCGGCCGCGGGACGCAGCGGCAGCCGCTTGCTGCACTGCCGGATCGGGAAGGTCTCGTGCAGCGCCTCGACGGCCAGCTGCGCCGCGCCCGCGGAGGTGAACGGGCCGATCCACGCCGCGCCCGGCTCGTCGCGCACCTCGCGCACCACCGACAGGCGGGGGTACGGCTCGGTCGTCAGGCGCACCCAGGGCATGCGCTCGGGGAACCGGGACCGGCGGTTGTACCGCGGGGAGTGGGCAGCGATGAGCCGCAGCTCGCGCACGCGCGCCTCGAGCGGCGTGGCGCACACCACCGGGTCGACGCGCGTGGCGACCCGCACCATCTCGACCATGCGCGGGCGCTTCTCCGACGACGTGAAGTACGACCGCACGCGGCCGCGGATCGACGTGGTCGACGTGCCGACGTACAGCACCTCGTCCTTCGGCCCGCGGAACAGGTAGACGCCGGGGGAGTCTGGGAGGTCGTCGGCGAGGGTGCGCTTGCGCCGCACGTCCTGCGGCACCGGGTCGCTCGCCGTCGCGAGGTCCGCCAGGTGCGTCACGCCGAGCGGCCCGAGCCGGCCGAGGATGCCGTGCAGCACGTCCACGGTGGCACGCGCGTCGTCGAGCGCGCGGTGCGACGGCGTGGTGGTGGCGCGGAACAGCGCCGCCAGGCTCGAGAGCTTGTGATTGGGCACCTCGTCGCGCGTCACGGCACGGCGCGCGAGGCGGACGGTGTCCACCACCGGGAAGCCGGGCCAGGCGTACCCCATGGATGCCGCCGCGGCCTTGAGGAAGCCGACGTCGAACGGCGCGTTGTGCGCGACGAGCACGCAGCCCCGCGCCCACTCAAGGAAGCTCGGCAGTACCTCCGCCACGCGCGGCGCGCCGACGAGCATCGAGGTGGTGATCCCGGTGAGCACCTGGACGAACGGCGGCACCGGCAGCCCGGGGTCGACGAGGGTCTGGAACTCCCCGAGGACCTGCCCGCCACGGACCTTGACCGCGCCGATCTCGGTGATGCCGCAGTCCACCGGCCGGCCGCCGGTGGTCTCGAGGTCGACGACGACGAACGTCACCTCGGACAGGGGGGTGCCGACCTCGTCGAACGTCGGCTGGAGCGCCGTCGCGGCCGCCGTCGTGGCGCCCCGGCTGTCGGCCCGCGGCGTGGCCGGCGGCGTCGCCTGCTGCCCTACCCACACTGGGCGCAGGCGGCGGTCGTTCGGCACGTCCAGCACGCTAACCGCGACGTCCGACACCCGGCCGCGGGCGCGCCGACCCGAGGATGCGCGTCGAGTTCGCGACTTGCCATCGGACAGGGCGCGAGCCAATGTCCACGCCTGAGCCCAGGGCAAGCGGTCGGCACACACATCGCCACCGTTCTCGGAGGTGGAGGAGCCAAGTCGTGATGGCATGATCGTGCGCAGTACGTTGGCCATGCGCAGAGTGGCTACATGACGGAGAACGCGAGTTTGGCACCGTCCGCGGCCCACGTCCCGGCAGCGGTGGGCGAGGGGTCACGTGCGAAAGACGGCGATGACCTGTTCGATGATCGCGCTGGCCACGGTGATGCACGTCGGCCTGCGCCGTGCTCAAGGGCATGTGGTGATGAGCGCGCCGTGTGTGGCGAGGTGGTGAACAGCTCACTCTGCTCGCGGCTGGCGGGTCGCTGAGCGCAACTGGCTCAGGTTGTCGATGGTGACATTGCGCTTCCTTGGTCAACCGTAACTTGTACTTCCTCGGACAACCACAAGTGGTCGTATCACAATGCTGATGCACGCGCACCATGCCCACGTCAGCAGAGACCGTTGTCATGCCGATACCGGCTTGGCAAGAGGTCACCCACCTCGGCTCGACTCACGTTTCGCGCGAGCCACGGACGCTTCGAATGCCTCAGCGCTTGACAGATCTAGATCACGAGCTTGTCTGCGAGTCAGTCCCACGTGCTTCCCGGTGGCGGATCTGACACGAAAGAAGCCGAGGGCGCCGAATATGAATACCGATACCCCTGCCAATGTCAGCGACAGACTGATGCCGACTACCACCTCCCAGATGTTGCTTGGCATTGCGGCGTGATTCGCTGCCCCATAGAGACCCGTGCCGAAGACACCTGCGAGTCCGGGTACGAGGACGATCAGGCCGCGCTTGATGAGGGCCGACATGCGCCGCATCTCGCGATGTGCATCCTCGCCCAGGCGGGAGTGGTCTGCGTCCCAGTGCTGACGCTCGCGTACGCTCCCCACGTCAACAGGCTCCGGCAGTTTGTCGGCCGGCAACTATCCCAGAGATTGCGAGGCCGGTGCCACCCATCATGAACGAACTGAGGTCGAGCGCCATTCGCCAGGAATCTGCCGCCCATCCAGTGGCCTTCGTCACTCCAATCATGGTGCCGGCAACATCGCCCGCCGTTCCCAGCACACCGAGCGCCATCCCTGCGCATCCGTCCGCCTGCCCCTGCGTGCATCCCCGTTCGACGGCCGCGACGCCGACCGCGCTGACCGCCAACTCGTGCCCCTCCACGGCAAGGATCTGTTCGGCGTCCCCCTCGCCCGTCGGTCGGAGCTCAACGGCCCACGAGTTCTCGCCTGAAGACCACCTATCGTCTGAGCCGGGAAGGCGCTCGAGGCGGGTGTCAATCTTCTGCCAGGAGCCGGTATCGGCGAGAAAATGGATTGGCGCTACGTGCTGTTCGATGGTATACGAACCGTCAGTGTTCTCCCACGTCGCGGATGTCGCAGTGCGCTCGTCGGTGAGTTCGCGCAACTTGGTAGGCTCTTTACCTACCTGCCCATCAATCGGCACGCGGCCCTCGGGAACCTCGATCTCGGGGACAACAAGCCTCTCCGAGGGCTTTGGATCGGCAGCCTCTTGTGAGGACGGGTGGAAGAGACCGGACTTCAGTTCCGCCAGGGTGGGTGCGCCGGAATCAGCCTGCGCCGGAACTGCCACGAAAAGGGATCCAACGCAAGCCAACGCGGATGCGAGCGCGACGCGGCGCAGCGGCAGGTGCATCATTCTCCAGCGAAGAAGTAACTGCAATGCGAGCGTCGCTACTCTGGCACCTCAGGTGCGGCGCCGAAATGGCGGTGAGAAAGGTTCATCGTGCCGTCATCTCTTGTTCAGATTGACCGAACCTGCTTCGCGGCGAGGTGTTGGCAGGCCGTGGATTGCGGGCCATCGCTGACGCTTTGGACCCGCTCATCTAGGCTGGACGGATGGCGGAGCACGGCACCGATGCGCACGTGGGATCCGCCGAGGTTCCCGATGCGGTTCGTGCGGCGGTGCTGCGCTTCGCGGCCGACGTGCTGGGCGCCACCGAGCCGCGCGACGTGCCCGCGGGGCTGCGTGCGGTGCGGCAGTTCACGCCGCGGCGGCGCGCCGAGGCGGGGGCCGGGCCGCTGTGGGTCGCGCTGGGGTCCGACGACGGCTTCCGCGCGCGCGTCGCGCGCGCGTGGTCGCAGGCGCACGTCGACCTGGCGGACGCGCTCGCCCGGGCCGA
>CAZBIO010000281.1:0-23586 GCA_964491965.1 uncultured Cellulomonas sp. | reverse complement strand
CGCCAACTCATCGCGCCGCCAACTCACGTCGCGCGGCGGCTCACTCACGCGGCGACTCGTCGGTTTGTCAGCGGCTCGTCGGTTCACATCGACGAGTCGATGACAAACCGACGACCTGGCGGCCGCCCGCGGCAGGCGCGCGCTCGTCGGGCCCCGCGGCGCGAGACGCGCGCCCGCGGCGCCCCCTACTCCACGGGGAACGCCGGGACGTGCCAGATCCGATCTAGGTAGTCGCGGATCGACCGGTCCGACGAGAAGAACCCGCACCGCGCCACGTTCAGCACGGCCGACCGCGTCCACCCGTCAACGTCGGCGTACGCGCGGTCGACCCGCTCCTGCGCGTCGAGGTACGAGGCATAGTCCGCGAGCGCGAGGAACCGGTCCTCGTAGAGGAGGCTGTTGACCACCGGCTCGAACGCCCGCCGGTCACCGTCGGCGAAGGCGCCGGACGCGATGAGGTCGATCGCGCCGCGCAGCCGCGGGTCGGACTCGTAGTACGACGAGGGCTGGTACCCGCTCGCGACGAGCGCCTCGACCTCCGGCTCGCGCAGGCCGAAGAGGAAGAAGTTCTCGTCGCCGACGAGCCGGCGGATCTCGACGTTCGCCCCGTCGTCGGTGCCGATCGTCAGCGCTCCGTTGAGCGCCAGCTTCATGTTCCCGGTGCCGGACGCCTCCTTCCCGGCGAGCGAGATCTGCTCCGAGAGGTCCGCCGCGGGGATGAGCCGCTGGTTGAGCGTCACGTCGTAGTTGGGCGGGAAGACGACGGTGAGCGCGCCCTGCGCGCGCGGGTCGGTGTTCACCGTCCGCGCGACCGCGTTGATCAGCCCGATCACCTGCTTGGCCAGCTGGTAGCCGGGCGCCGCCTTTGCGCCGAAGACGAACACGCGCTTCCGGATCGACGACGGGTCGAGCCGCCCGCTGACGATCTCGTTGTAGAGCGTGACGACGTGCAGCAACTTCAGCGACTGCCGCTTGTACTCGTGCAGCCGCTTGACCATAACGTCGATGAGGGCGTCGGTGGACAGGGCGATCCCGTCCCGCTCGAGCAGCGTCTGCCGCAGCCACTGCTTGTTGGCCGCCTTGACGGCGGCGAAGCGCTCGCGGAACGACGGGTCGTCGGCCAGCGGCTCCAGCTCGGCGAGCCGCTCGAGGTCCGTGATCCACGCCGGCCCGATCGCCTCGGTGATCAGCTCCGACAGCGGCGGGTTCGCCAGCCGGACGAACCGGCGGGGCGTCACGCCGTTGGTGACGTTGGTGAAGCGGTCCGGGTAGAACTCCGAGAAGTCGTGCAGCACCTTGTCGCGCAGCAGCTGGCTGTGGAGCTCGGCCACCCCGTTGACCTTCACCGCCGCGACGGTCGCCAGGTGCGCCATCCGGACCGTCCGCACGTCGCCCTCGCCGATGATCGACATCCGCCGCACTCGCTCGGCGTCCCCGGGGAACCGCGTCCGCACCTCGTCGAGGAACTCGTCGTTGATGCGGTAGATGATCTCCAGGTGCCGCGGCAGGAGGCGGCCGAGCAGGTCCACGGGCCACACCTCCAGTGCCTCCGGCAGCAGCGTGTGGCACGTGTACGCGAAGCAGCGGCGGGTGATGGACCACGCCTCGTCCCAGCCGAAGCCCTTCTCGTCCATCAGCAGGCGCATCAGCTCCGGCACGGCGATCACCGGGTGCGTGTCGTTGAGCTGGAAGACGATGCGCTCGGGCAGCTGCCGCAGGTCGAAGTCGTCCGGCAGCACCTCGTTGACGAAGTCGTTGATGGAGCACGCGCAGAAGAAGTACTGCTGCTGGAGGCGCAGCTCCTTGCCCTGCGGCGTGGAGTCCTCCGGGTACAGCACCTTGGAGATGTTCTCGGCGAACGTCTGGGCCCGCGCCGCGGCGACGTAGTCGCCCTGGTTGAAGATGTGCAGGTCGAACGACTTCGTCGCGACCGCGCTCCACAGGCGCAGCGTGTTCACGCGCCCGTTCCGGTAGCCCGGGACCATGTAGTTGTACGGCACCCCCTGGACGTTCCAGTCCGGGATCCAGCGCATCCGCGGCGCGCCCTCGTCGTCGGCGTAGTGCTCGGTGCGGCCGCCGAAGCCCACCGTCACCGCCTTCTCCGGGTGCGGGAACTCCCACGGCGAGCCGAGGGACAGCCAGTTGTCCGGCTCCTCGACCTGCCAGCCGTCGACGAACCGCTGCCGGAAGATGCCGTACTCGTAGCGGATGCCGTACCCGATCGCCGGGATGTGCATCGTCGCCATCGAGTCGATGAAGCAGGCGGCGAGCCGCCCCAGCCCGCCGTTGCCGAGGCCCGGCTCCACCTCCTGCGCGCGCAGCTCGTCCAGGTCGATGCCGAGGTTGGCCATCGACTCCTCGGCGATCTCGGTGAGGTCGGAGGCGAGCAACGCGTTGCCCAGCTGGCGCCCCAGCAGGTATTCGGCGGACAGGTAGGCCACCGACCGCGCCTGCACCCGGCCCTGCCGCGTCACGGTCTCGATCCACCGCGACATCAGGTAGTGGCGCACCGCGCGGGCCAGGGCGAGGTACCGGTCGTTGACCGTCGACCGCTCGAGGGTGACGCCCTGACCGAAGTTCAGCTCTCGCAGGAACTCGCGCGTGAAGGCCGACACGGAGTGCTCGGGCGTGATCACACCGGTGGACGCGGGGGCTTGAGTCTCGCTCACGAAAGACACGGTACGGGCAGCCCGCGCCAGTCGTGAACCTGGGGCCGCCGACCCAGGGAACGACTCCCCCCGCCGGCGGGCGGACCCCCGGCCGCCCCGCGGACTGCCCTCGGTAGGCTCTACCCATTGCCTCGGCGATGACGGAAGGGGCGACGACGGTGAGCGCGCGGGACGGACGACGTAGCCCAGCCCCCGAACAGGAGGCGACGGCCGTCGAGCGTCCCGCGAGGCGCGGTCCCTACCGCAACGGCATCCGCACGCGGGAGCAGATCATCGCCCAGGCGATGACCGCGTTCTCGCAGCGGGGGTTCCACGGCTCGTCGGCCCGCCAGATCGCCGCCGCCGTCGGAATCTCCCCCGCCGCGCTCCAGCGGCACTTCGGGTCCAAGGACGAGCTCCTCTCGGCCGTGCTCGCCAGCTGGGCCCTGCAGACCGCGGACGCGCAGGGCTCGGAGCCGGGCCAGGGCCTGGAGCACTGGACGTCGCAGCACCGCGTCATGCAGTACCACGTGGCGCACCGCGGCCTGCTGCAGCTGTTCATCCGGTTCGCCTCGGAGGCCAGCGATCCCGACCACCCCGCCCGCGCCTTCATGGTTCCCCGCTACGAGGGCCTGCTGAACGTCTTCGCAGGCGAACTGGTGCGCGCCGCCGAGCGCGGCCAGATCGCCCCGATCACGCCCGACGAGGCCATGCGCGAGGCGCGCTCGCTCTTCGCCTTCATGGACGGCATCGAGATCCAGTGGCTGCTCGACCCGGACGTCAACATCGTCGCGGAGTTCGACGCCTACCTCGCCCACACCATCGCGCGGCTCCGCGGCCCGGTCCCGCCCGGCGAGGCAGCGCTCCCAGGGTCCGACGAGCCCGCGCACGACGAAGCCGCGCACGACGAGGCTGTGCCCGACGAAGCCGCGCACGACGAGGTCGCGAGCGCCTCTCGCTGAACGTTCCACCCGTTTCCGCACGCCGCGGGCGTCCGTCTGCTACAACGGGTGTCGCGTCGGCGTCACGCGCGTGACACCGGCGCCCAAGGACATCGCGTGTAGGGGGCTTTGATGAGCGCGCTGTTGATCGCCCTGTTGGCGGCCACCGTCGCCGCATGGCTGTTCATCGTCGTCCGGACGATCCGCCAGATCCTGCACGAGGTCGAGGGCTCGACCGCCCAGGGCCTGTGGATCTTCGTGGTGCTGAGCGCGCCCTTCCTCGGGCCGTTCGTGTGGGCGCTCGTCCGCGGCTACGGCCGCAAGGACTCGGCCGTCACCCGGCTCTGACCAGACCCCCGGCACGGGTGTGCCCGGCGGGAGGTCCCGCCGGGCACACCCGACAGCCACGCGCTCAGACGGTCGCCACGTCAGCGCCGAGCGGCACCAGCGCCGGCACCTCGACCGTGGTGGTCAACGCCACCGGGCCGTCGCCGACCCGGGCGTTGTTGATCGCGAAGAGGATCTCGGCGACGTGCAGCGCCAGCGCACCCGAGGCCCGCGGCGTACGGCCGGCCTCGACCGAGCGCAGCAGCTCGGCGGCGCCGATGCCGCGCCCCGTCTCGACGAAGCCCGCGGCGTCCTCGAGCTCGGCGAACCCCTCCGGGCCGTCGGCGAGGTGCACCCGGCCCTTGAGCGAGAACCAGTTGGGGTCGGGCAGCTGGAGCGTTCCGGCCGTGCCGTAGATCTCCAGCAGCTGGTTGCCGCTGGCCCACGTCTCGAAGCTGAGCGTGACGGTCGACAGCGCGCCCGAGGCGTGCTCGAGGATCGCCGACGCGTACGTCGGCGTCTCGACGCGCAGCGCGGTGCCGGCCAGCGGGCCGGAGCCGACGACGCGCTTGCGGTTCGACGTCAGCGTGCGCGCGGTCACGGCGGTCACCGGGCCCAGGTGCGCGACGAGCGCGGTCACGTAGTACGGGCCCATGTCGAGGATGGGCCCGCCGCCCGGCAGAAAGAAGAACTGCGGGTTCGGGTGCCACGGCTCCGGCCCGGGGCCGCCCCACATCGCCGCTGCGGCGAACGGCGTGCCGATGGTCCCCGAGCGCACCGCGTGGATGGTGGTCTGCAGGCCGGTGCCGAGGAAGGTGTCCGGCGCGCAGCCGACCTGGACCCCGGCCGCGTCCGCCGCGGCCAGCAGCTTCTTGCCCTCGTCGAGCGACAGCGCCAGCGGCTTCTCGCTCTGCACGTGCTTGCCGGCCGCGATGATCGCGTGGTCCACCTCGACGTGCGCCGCCGGCGGGGTCAGGTTGACCACCAGGTCGACGTCCGACGAGGCCAGCAGCTCGTCGACCGACCGCGCCTGAAGGCCGCGCTCGGCGGCCTTCGCCTTCGCCCGAGCCTCGTCGACGTCGGCGATCGCCACCAGCTCGACGCTGTCCAGCTTCGCGAAGGTGTCGAAGTACTGCCGGCTGATGTCTCCCGTGCCGATGATGCCGATGCCCCGGGTGCGGGTCACTGCGTCAGACATGCCTGTCCAACTCCTCGTCGTGCGCTGGCCGGCCGCACCCACCCCGGGGTGGCCGGTAATCCATTTCGCGCGACGGTACCAGTCGGGGCCACCCGTCCACGCGGGACGAGTGACCCCGACTCGTGGGCACCATCGCTGCCGGCGAGTCAGCCCTTGACCGCGCCGGCCGCCATGCCGCGGATCATCCACTTCTGCACCAGCAGGAACAGGAGCAGCGGAGGCAGGGCCGCCATCATCGAGGCCGCGAGCATCTGACCCCACTCGGTGCGGTACTGGAGGATGAAGTTCCGCAGGCCGATCGGGATCGTCTGGACGTCCGCGTTCACCAGGAACGCCGACGCCACCATGAACTCGTTGTACGACTGGAGGAAGGCGAAGATCGCCACGGCCGCGGCGCCCGGCCCCGCCAGTGGCAGGACGATCGAGCGCATCGCGCGGAACGACGACGCCCCGTCGATGCGGGCCGCCTCCTCCAGCTCGAACGGGATCGAGTCGAAGAACCCCTTGAACATCCAGGTGCAGAACGGCAACGACATGACGATGTACAGCACGATCGCCGGCACCGGTGTGTTGATGAGGCCCAGCGTGCGGAACGTGATGAACAGGGCGATGACGCTCAGCACCAGCGGGAACAGCTGGAACATCATCAGCGCGGAGGAGTACACCGCATTGATCCGCGTCTTGTACCGGGACATCGAGTAGCCCGCGAATCCCGCCGCGATGAGCACCACGAACGTCGTGAACAACGCGATGACGATCGAGTTGCGGAACCACGTCCAGTAGTTGGTGTGCTCGCTCACCGCGATGTAGTTGTCGAACGACGCGTTGTCCGGCCACAGCGTGCTGCCGCTGAGGATGTCCTCCGTGGGCCGCAGCGAGTTGACGAACGTCAGGATCAGCGGCGAGTTGACGATCAGCATGACGATCAGCAGCCCGATCGCGAGGATCCAGCCGTTGAGGCGGCGCCGGGCCGCCATGGTCATGACCGGGCGCTCGAGGTCCAGGTTGCGCGTCGCGGCGACCGTGCCGCCGCTCTTGCGAGAGGTGATGACACTCATTGCAGGTCACTCGCCTTCTTCTGGAGCTTGAGCATGAAGTACGCGAGGACGCCGAGGACGATCAGCGTCAGCACGGCCGAGGCCGAGCCGGTCCCGAGATTTCGATAGATCGCCTCGTCGAACGAGAAGATCATCAGGTTGCGCGCGTACTGCGAGTTGTTGGTCAACAGGAACGGCGTCTCGTAGTCGTTGACCGACCAGATCGTCATGAGCACCCAGAGGATGGAGCTCATCGGAATGATCTGCGGGAACGTCACATGCCAGAACGTCTGCCACTTGTTCGCGCCGTCGATGACCGCGGCCTCGTTCAGCACCTCGTCGAGCGACGACAGCGTCGCCATGAGCGAGACGAGCATGAACGGGAACGACCGCCACGCCTTGACCACGATGGTCGCGACGACCGTCCACTTCGGATCGTTAAAGAAGAAGATCGTGTCGACGCCGAACCAGGACAACACCTGGTTCACGGCGCCCTTGTCGTCCTGCATCATCCAGCGCCACGCCGTCATGCCGACGATCGGCGGGATGACCCACGGGAGGATGAATCCGACGCGGATGAATCCGCGCATCGGGAAGTCCCGCACCAGGACCAGCGCGAGAATCAGTCCCATCGCGTACGACAGCACCACGCCGCCGATCGCGAAGATGATCGAGAACCGCACGGCTGCCCAGAAGTCGGGGTCGGCGAACAGCAGGCGGTAGTTGGTGAGGCCGATCCACCCCTGACCGGGGTTGGCCGTCTTGCCCTTCTGGAAGCTGTAGACGATGCCCTGCACCAGCGGGTACAGCTGGGCGAGGCCGAGCAGCAGGATCGACGGCAGTGCAAGGTTGATCGACAGCCACCGGTCCCGCCGGGTCTGCATGTCGTTCTTGCTGGTCCCCGAGGGCTTGCGCTTGGCCTTGCCCGGGGGAGCTGAGACCACCTCTGTCGCGGCGCTCACGAGGCTCTCCTCTCGCTCATGAGTGTCTCCTTCGACGAATTCGAGCGGTAGCGCCGTGGGCGGCGCACGGAGGACGGGTTCCCCCGACCCCGTGCGCCGCCCACGCGACCATCAGATGGTCGTACTGCTACCTAACTATGCGACGACTTACTTGCCTTCGTCGATGAAGCTCTGGATCTTCGCGTTCGCCGACTCGGCCGCCGCCTGGACGTCCTGGCCGGAGAAGAGCGCGCGCTCCAGGTCGAGCATGGTGGTGTCACCGTCGATCGTGTTCAGAGCCGCGAAGCCGTTCGGCGCGAGCTCGTACAGCGGCTTGCCCGTCGGGGCACCCCACTGAGCGGCGGCGTCGAGGTAGTACGGGATGTCCTTGAAGGAGGCGTCCTCGGCGATCGACTTGCGCGGGGAGACGCCCGACGAACCCGCCTTGAAGACGTCAAGACCGTGCGCCGACCACCACTCGATGAAGGTCATCGCCTCGTCGGGGTGCTGCGTCGCCTTGTAGGCCATGATGCCGTTGACGAAGTAGAGGCCGATCTTGTCGCCGTCAGCGTTGGCCAGCGGGGGCAGGATCTTGGCGACCTTCAGGGTGTCCTCGGACAGCTGCGCCGAGATGGACGGGGAGTCCATGACGAACGCGGCCTTGCCGTCGTTGAACAGCTGGATGGCGGCCTGCTGGTCGATCGTCGTCGCCGTCGGGTTGATGCAGCCGGAGCCGCCCTGGCCCATCGACGCGATGTAGTTCAGCGCCTCGAGCTCCTTCGGGCTCGTCAGAGCCGCGTTGCCCTCCGCGTCGAACATGCCGGCGCCGTTGGCGATGCCCTGCATGAACGTCCAGTGCGGCGTGCCACCGTCGGCGATGCCGTAGATGTCACCGCCGAGCCCACGCACCGCGTCGCACGCGCTCTTGAGCTCCTCGTACGTCGTCGGGACGTCGACACCGGCCTGCTGGAGGAGGTCCTCCCGGTAGTACCAGACGCGGATGTCCGTGGCCCACGGGACGGCCAGGTAGTCGCCGTTGGCGTCCTTGTAGTAGTCGAGCATGCCCTCGGTGAAGTCGTCGGCCGTGCCGTCCGACTGCCACTTCTCGATCAGCGGGTTGAGCGGGAGGATCGCGTCGGCGTCCTGCTGGAGGCCGAACGGCTGGAAGCCGCCACCGGTCGAGACGTCGGGCGCCGTGCCGCCTCCGACCGCCTGCGCGAACGTCTGGTACCAGTTGTCCCAGCTCTTGTTCGTGTAGTTGACGTGGATGGTGGGGTTCTCTTCGTTGAACTGGTCCACCAGCGTCTGCATCGCCGCGGGGTAGGTGTCCTGCGGGCCCCAGGCCATGTCCCAGAACTCGAGGTTGACGGTCTCGCCGCCACCCTCGGTGGTCTCGGTGCCGCCGGTGGTCTCGGTGCCGCCCGTGGTCTCGGTGCCGCCGCCGCCCGACGAACAGGCGGCCAGACCGACGACGGTGAAGGCCACGACGCCCACCACCGCTGCCGACCGGCGCAACGCGTGATGAATGCTCATCAGTAGTGCTCCTTCCATTGGGTGTTTGGTGCTGCTTGTCGTCCGCCACCCCGGAACACCTGGCTCACCAGAGTGGCCGTGGGCGAGTACGCGGACAGGAGGGAGTGCGGGTCGAGGCCGGCGCCGAGGGCGGCATGGACCTCGCTCAGCGCCACGCGGCGCGGAGTGCGGTGATCGGTGGGCAGGGCGTGGGCGCCGTCGGCGTCCACCCGCACCACCGTTCCTGGGAAGGCGACGAGCGGGTCCTCCGCCGTCGCGACCAGGCTGCCGAACGGGCCGAAGGCCGCGATGCGCAGGCGCGGCGTCGCGGCCAGCGACCGGACGCACGTCACGTGCACCCGCGCCGAGCCGGCGAGCGCGTCCGCCATGAGCGCGGCGGGGCGCACGACGAGGTCGAGCACCGAGTCGACCTCGAGGCCGGCCGCGGCGAGGGTGGCCAGGGCGTCCCACAGCGCCGCCTCGCCGTCGAGGGGGCCGTCGCCGCCGTCGACGACGAGGCACTCGACCCACGCCACCTGGTCCCGCACCGGCGCGACGAGCCCCGCCAGGGCCAGCACCTGCGGCGCGTGGGAGCGGCGGGTGGCGAGCACCACGGGCCGCGCCGCGCTGGCGAGGGACTCGACATCCTCCGGCGTCACCACGCGGGGGCCGTCCACCACCACGGCGTCGGCGCCGTCGGCGAGCGCCGCGGTCACGGCGGCCGGCCAGCCCTCGTCGGCCGCCAGCACCCACGCGACATGGGCGCCGGAGGGCTCGTCGGACAGCCGGAACCACTCGGGGACCGAACCGGCGGCTGCGGCGACCGCGGCACCGCCGGCGCTCCGGGCCGCGCCGGTGACCACCAGCTCCCGGGCGCTCATCGGGCCACCGCCAGGGCGGAGCGGTCCAGCGCCGCGATGGCGAGGTCGGCGAGGTCGATGGCGTAGCCGACGTCGTCGATCAGGTGCGGCACGTCGTAGCGCGGCTTCTTGCCGTCGAGGAGGATCGCGACCAGCTCGCGCCACTCGGCCTCGTAGCCGTCGGACGGGTAGGGGCCGAACACGCGCTGCGAGCCGTCGGCGGTGCGCAGCCGCGCGACCGCCGAGCCGGAGTGCACGTAGGACGGGGTGAACGACAGGTCCAGCTCCACCTGCGGGCCCCAGAACGCCAGGGTCCAGTCCGGCTGCCACGTGCCGGGCATGCGCGCGAGCAGGTCGACGCTGCCGTTGGGGCCGGTCGCGGTCATCACGTAACCCCACGGGTCGAGCCGGTCGGCGAACGAGACCTCGTCGAGCCGCGGGAGGGCGACGCGGATGAGCGGCAGGTTGTGGATGGCCAGGCCCATGACGCCGCCGCGCAGGGAGTCGGCGACCGACGGGGCCGGACCGCCGGCGCGGGGTGCCGGGCGGACCATCGTGGTGGCCATGTCCTCGAACCGGGAGTTGGCCGGCAGGTAGACGGCAGAGCGCACGTGGAACGGGCCCTGCTCGGCGACCGGCGCGACGGCCTCCAGCGCCTCGCGCGCGGCGAGCCACGCCGGGTCGTAGGAGTGCATCGCGCCGACGACGAGCACCGTGCCGGACGCGGTGACCGCGGCGGCCACGCGCGCGGCCTCGTCGTGCGTCATCGCCAGCGGCTTCTCGGCGAGGATGCCGCGCACCCCGGCCGCCGCGAGGGCCTCGATCTGGGAGACGTGGAACGCGTTGGGCGAACAGATCACCGCGACGTCGACGCCGTCACCCGCGAGCATCTCCTCCAGCGTGCCGGAGACACGGGCACCGTGCGGCGCGGCGACCGACTGCGCGAGACCCAGGTCGGGGTCCATCACCTCGGTCACACGGACTGCGTTGCCCAGGCGGGCGAGGGTCGGCAGGTGGATGGCCTGCGCCACCGGTCCTGCTCCCACGAAACCCACCGTGAGGGTCATGATCCACATCTCCTCGTTGAGACTGGCGCGTAAACAGTTGCTAGCCGTTCACATTTGAGGTGGAGCGTAGCAGCCGTTTTCGGACGCGAGGACCACCGTACGACGGGCACGGTTGCCCGCGGGGGCACTCCGACCAGCCCGTGTGCTCGCGGCGACGCGGGGCGTCGCGACCGCGATTTCACCCAGGCCGGCGGTGTACCGACACCACGGCTCGCGTGCGCGCACTGCGTGACTCCTTCGTCTCGCCGGTCCCTTCGAGGGCGGCCGGTCACGGCCGTTCGCGGACGTGGCTGGGAGCGCTCTCTCAGTGGGCTCGGCCTCAGTTTCACGCAGGTCGTAATCGATGTCAAAGACCTTGATCGAACCGTGACCCAGGTGCTCACCCGGCCGTGACCCCGTCCGGCCCGGCCGGCACTCGGCGCCGCGATCGGGCGGCGCGCCCGGCGCCCGGCGTCGCGAACGCGCGGCCCGCCCACCAACCTCGGAGACGACGACCGCCCCGCCGCCAGCAGGCGACGGGGCGGCAGCGGTGCGGCGGCGGGACGACCCCCTGACGTGCGTCCCGCCACCGCCTGTCGTCAGCTCTTGAGAGCCCCCGACATGATCCCGGTGACGAGCCGGCGGCCCGCCACGATGAACAGCACCAGCAGCGGCACGATCGACAGCAGCGAGCCCGCGAGCACCACCGACAGGTCCGGGTTGTTGCCGGAGCTGGCCATCAGCTGGTTGAGCGCCGTCTGGAGGGTCTGCACCTTCGGGTCGCGCAGCACCAGGAACGGCCAGAAGAAGTCCGTCCACGTGGAGATGAAGGTGAACAGCCCGAGGACGGCTGCCGCGGGTGCCGCGGCCGGCACCGCGACGGTGAGGAACGTGCGGAAGTAGCCCGCCCCGTCCACGCGCGCCGCCTCGATCAGCTCCGTGGGGATGACTCCGCCCAGGTACTGGCGCATGAAGAACACGCCGAACGCCGTCACCAGTGCCGGGAAGATCACCGCCCCGAGCTTGCCGGTCCAGCCCCACGTCGCCATCAGCCGGTACAGGCCGACGGCGCCGAGCTGCGGCGGCACCGCGAGGGTCAGGACGACGAACGTCATCAGCCCGTCCTTGCCGCGGAACGTCAGCTTGGCGAACGCGTAGCCGGCGAGCGTCGAGAAGAACACGACGGACGCCGTGACGATCGTCGAGACCAGGAGCGAGTTGCCGAACGCCCCCCAGAACGGGATGGTGTCGAACACCCGGCGCGCGTTCTCGAGGAAGTTGCCGCCCGGCGCGAGCACCGGGACGCGGCGCTGGGCGTTGCCGGACTGGGTCGACGCGATGACGTACGACCAGTAGAGCGGGAACAACGACCCCGCGATGAACGCCGCGAGGATCGCGTAGACCCACCACCCCGGGCGCTCGACGAGCTTCGTGGCCGCCCGCTCGGACCGCACCCGCGTCGGGGTGCGCTGCATGACGACGGTCATCGTGACACCGCCTTTCGTCGGGCCCGACGACGTCGGGGGACCGCGCCCTCCTCGTCGGAGATCCGGTTCGACAACCACCAGTTCAGGCCGGTGACCAGCAGGATGACGATGAACAGCAGCCACGCGATCGCCGACGCCCGGCCCAGCTGGCCCTGCGCGGAGAAGCCGATCGCCCAGAGCTGCAGCGCCACCGTGCGGAACACGCCGCCCGGGCCGCCGATGCCGCCGGGCGTCGTGTCGTACATCCGCGGCTCGTCGAAGATCCGCAGGCCGGCCATGGTCGCGGTGAGGACGACGAAGATCATCGTCCCGCGGATCGACGGAAGGGTGACCGACCAGAAGCGGCGCCAGGCGCCCGCGCCGTCGATCGCCGCGGCCTCGTAGAGGTCGCGCGGCACGGCCTGCATCGCCGCGAGCAGGATCAGCGCGTTGTAGCCGGTCCAGCGGAAGTTGACCATCGTGGCGATCGCCGCGTGCGACAGCCAGCGGTTGGAGCGCCACGAGATCGGGTCGAGCCCCACCATCTGGAGCAGCGAGTTGGCCAGACCGCCCTGGAGCGGGTCACGGAACACGGCGCCGAAGATCAGCGCGATGGCCACCGGCGCCACGACGTACGGCAGAAGCACGCCCATCCGCCAGAACGTCTTGCCGCGCAGGTGCCGGTCGAGCAGCACCGCGATGAACGTCGCGACCGCCAGCTGCGGGATCGTCGACATGATGAAGATCGAGAACGTGTTGAGCAATGCCGGCCAGAAGTACGGGTCCTGGGTCAGCTCCCAGACGTAGTTGTCAAGGCCGACGAACGTGGCGCCGCTGACGCTCGACGTGGTCAGCTTCCAGTCGAACAGCGAGATGAACAGCGTGAACAGCAGCGGGAACAGCCCCACCGCCGCGAACACGATGAAGAAGGGCGAGATGTAGAGGTACGGCACTGCCTTGGCGGAGAAGCGGTTCCATCTCACCCGCCGGGTCAGGGGCGCGCGCGCCACCGCCGGGACGTCGACCTGCACGGTCGCCGTGCTCACCCGCGAGGTGTGGGTCATGTCGGTTCTTCCTTCCGGCACGCACCCGGTGGCGCAGGCACGGACGGGTGCCTGCGCCACCGGGGCGTCACCTGCGGTGGGGCTCAGCCGACCTGGTTGGCCACGAGCCCGTCGAGGACGGCCTGCCACGCCGCGTCGGGCGTGGTGATCTGGCCGGCGTTGATCTGCTGCATGACGCCGCCGATCACCGTGTCCTGGATGGTCGCGTCCTGCGGGCCCTTGACCTGCGGGACGACACCCTGCGCGCGGTTGGCGAGGATCTCGCCGACCGGAGCGTCGTTGAAGTCCGCGTCCTTGAAGCCGGTCACGGCCGGGTCGCTCTGCGCCTCGACCTGGCTCGGGAAGGCACCGGCGTTCTGGAACGCGACGATCTGCTGCTCAGGCGCGGTCAGCCAGGCTGCGAGCTTGGCCGCCTCCTCCTGGTGCTGCGAGACCTTCGGCACGCCGAAGAACGAGCCGCCCCAGTTGGTGGCCCCGCCGGGGAACACGTCGGCGAAGTCCCACGTGTCCGTCCCGCCGTTCTTCACGGCGTCGCGGATCGAGCCGAGCATCCAGCCCGGGCAGATCTGCACGGCGAAGTTGCCGTGGAAGTCCTCGGGCTGCCACGACCAGGAGTCGATCTTGCCGGCGACGCCCGCGTTGGACTGCTCGACGATGGTCGTCATCAGGTCCTTGAGGAACTGGTTGTCCTCGACGTTGAGCGTGACGCCGTCCGCCTTGTAGTAGCCCTCTTCCTGCTGGTTGACGGCCGAGTTCCACACGAACGAGGGGACGCCGACCCACGGCTTGCCCGTCGCCTCGGTGTACTGCGCGCCGACCTCCCAGAACTTGTCCCACGTCGCGTCGGCGCCACCGAGCGCCGCGGCGAACTCGTCGCGGTCGTTGGCGATGCCGGCGGCCTGGACCTGGGTGAGGTCGAAGCAGAGGCCCTGCGGGCCGATGTCGGTGCCGTAGCCCCAGACCTGGCCGTCGGGGTTCGTCGCCTGGCCGTACTTCCAGTCGACCCAGCGGTCCTTGATGTCCTCCGCGCCGAAGTCGCGCAGGTCGACGAAGTTCTCGGCCGCGAGGTCGGACATCCAGCCGCGCCAGCCCTCCTCGACCATCAGGACGTCCGGCAGGCCCGCCCCGCCGGCGCCGATCATGTTGAGGACCGCAGTCTGAGCCTCCGTGCCGGTGCCGAGGTTGGTCGCCTCGATGGTGACGTTCGGGTTCTCGTCCATGTACTTGTCGAACAGGTTGACCGCGACATCGCCCTCGTAGCCGCCCTGGCCGAAGACGTTGACCGTCAGCGTCACGGGCTCCGTCGACTCCGTGGTCTGGCTGGCCGTGGTCTCGTCGCCCGACGTGGTCTCCGCCGCCGAGGTGCCATCGCCCCCTGCGCCGCCCGACGAGCAGGCGGTGGCGACGAGTGCCAGCGACACGACCCCGGCGGCGATCCCGAAGGAACGCCTCATCTGGATTCGCACTGCTTGACTCCTTCGTCTCGTGGACGCCCTCTCGGGCCCCCTGGAACCGGCATGGACCGGCCGGCGCGGTTCGGCGCACGGATCCCTGGCGTCGTCGTCGAGCTGGACTCCGAAACCGTGAGATCGCTCCCACACCCATGCGGCAACGCGATGGTGAGCAGCGTGGGAGCGCTCTCAGTGCGCTTGACACTCAGTGTAGGGGCATGCCGGACAACGATGTCGACCACCGTGACCGAACCGTGACCGAAGTCGTGGAAGCGTGACCACGCTGTGACCACAGCAATCGATCTCAGCGCTGGCGAGCCCGTTCGGACCTCCGCGCCGCCCCGGCGCCCGGGCCCGGGCGAGCGAGGATGGCGGCATGCCTGGCGTCGCGATCCCCGAATCGTTCCGCCACTCCCCGCGCTGGTGGCACGACGAGCACGGGCGCGCGCGTGGTTGACGGTCCGGACCGTCGACCACCTGCTGTGGGGCCTGGAGCACGGCCTCATCGAGGATCCGGTGCGCTGCCGCCGCGTGCTCGCGGCCCTGGCCCCTGTCCCGCCCCGTCGATAGTTCCACGCCGAGGCGATAGATCCTCCCATCGCCCGCGCGCGCAACTATCGACCCGGCGGGTCGTCGTACGGACCACTGCGCGGCGAAGGCGGACGCTCGGGGATAGACGCGACAGGTGGAGAAAGAAAGAAGCCCCAGGCCGTCTGGCCTGGGGCAACGTTCGGCGCGCCCGAAGGGACTCGAACCCCCAACCTTCTGATCCGTAGTCAGATGCTCTATCCATTGAGCTACGGGCGCGTGGCCCGGTGAAGGGCCGACGGAGATGGTACCGGGTCGGCCGGGGTGCACCCAAACGCCGACGCGGGTGCAGGTGCCGGCACCCCGCGGTCAGGTGTCGACGAGGTAGGCGAGAACCGCGGCTGGTACGGCCCAGGTCGCGCGGGTCGTGGTGTCGAGCACGGAACGTGTCGCGAGGATGCCGTCCCACTGCGACGCCTCGACCGTGGCCGCTTCACCAGCCCATCGACCGGTGTCCGTGTACTTGCCCTCGACGGCCACGCCGTTCAGCAGACCGGAGACGAAGTCGATCTCCTTGCGGGCCGGGGTGCGGACATGGAAGAGCGAGGCGTCCGACGCCCACGCCACCCCCTGTGTGTACGCCCGCCTCAGCAGGGCCAGACCGAGCTGTTGTTCCGTGAGCACGGTCAGGTCGACATCGGTGCGCTGGGGGTTCAGCAGGTGCGCCAAGCGAGCGACGAGCGGGTCGATCGCGTAGACCTTCTCCTGCGTCTTGTCCTTCGGCTTCCACGCATCGTCGTCCCGCTGCGGACACGACCAGATCAGGTACGCGTCGCGCAGGTACTCCACATGCCGGCGCAGCCGCTCCGGGCTGATGCCCACGTCCTCCGCGGCCTTGGTGACGTTCAAGGGCGAGGCCATGCCGGCCATCAGCCGTTCGACGAGCGAGCTCGTCGTGGTCTGCGACAGCTGGCTGCTCGCGAACGCGTCGCGGTAGACGACGTTGAACACGTCCTCGAGGAAGGACTCGGGGATCGGCTCTCCCCGGTGCGCTGCGGCGACGGCGATCGGGAAGCCTCCGTACTGGAGGTACTGCTCCCAGAGGCGGACGAGGTCGCCGAGCCACACCACCAGATCCCGGTAGGCGTTCTCGGCGGGCCGGTCGCGCAGTTCGGCCAGGCCGACGAAGGCCTTATCCGGGAGGTCCGGGTTCAGGAGCCGGGCGAACGTGCGAAAGCCGATGGGCAGCAGCGTTCGGTCGGTCGAGCCCAGCCCCGCTCCGCGCCGGCCCGCCAGGACGCCTGCGGCCTGGGTCAACCCGTCGGCGGACGAGCCCGTCAGGACCACGGTGTCGGAGGCGAACGCGGGGTCGTTGTCACGCAACCACTTGATCTGTGCCGCCCAGTCCCCCTCGATCGCGGTGACCTCATCGAGGAACCACCAGCGGTGTCGGCCTTCCGGGGTGGGCGGCAGACCGGGCAACGAGGTCAAGGTCCGCAACTGCCCAGGACTCCGCCCGTCGGCAGCCACCCGCACGATCGACGTCGGCGGCGTCCCGTCACGGAGCAGGTGATCGATGGTCTGCTTGACGGTGACGGTCTTGCCGACCCGTCGTGGGCCACGCAGCAGGTAGAGGCGCCCCTGTTCGAGATCATCCAGGCATCCGGACGTGTAACCGAGCCCTGTTGCGTGAACGGGACGCAGGTCCGGGTCCACTTCGGTCCAGTCCTTGACCCATCGGCCACCGCGCCACCAGGGGTTGGTCGTCGCGAGCTCGGTCGCCACCTGACCGATCGCCGTCGCCATGGTCCGCCACCTCCCGTCCGGGATACCTTTTAGGCCTAGTCGGCGCCTAAAATGTATACCTTTTAGGTGATGCCTGGACCTGTCTGCGTAGGCCGTCCCGAGCGCCCTGCGCCCTCCCGGCCCCCGTGCGACGCTCGTCGCATGGCACGCGGCGAGGCCGCGTCCGACGTGCTCGTCGTCGGCGCCGGGCCGAGCGGACTGATGGCCGCCGTGTGCCTGGCGCGCCTCGGCGTCCCCGTCACGGTGATCGACGCCAAGGAGGGGCCGACGCGCGAGTCGCGGGCGCTCGGCCCGCAGGCGCGAACGATGGAGATCTACGACCAGCTCGGCCTTGTCGACGCCGTCCTCGACCAAGGCACCGTCGCGCCGCGCGTGGTGCCTGGCCACCGCTCGCGGGCGTTCGCACCGGTCACCCTCTCCGGCCTCGGCCGCGGCGTCACGCCCTACCCCGGCCTCTACGTGCTCGAGCAGAGCCGGACCGAGGCGATCCTCGGCGAGGCCCTCCTGCGCCTCGGCGGCGACCTGCGCTGGCGCCACGAGCTGACCGCCCTCGACCTCGTCGGGCCGGGTGGCCGGGTTACGGCGACCATGCGGACGCCGGAGGGCACCACCGGGCTGACCGCCCGCTGGTGCGTCGGTGCGGACGGGGCTTCGTCGGCCGTCCGGCGGCTCCTGGGCATCCCGTTCCCGGGCACGACGAGCCCGCTCACCTACTACGTGGCGGACGCACTCGGCGTGCGCGGGCTGGTCGACGACGCCGTCAACATCCGCGTCAGCCGGGACGACTTCCTGCTGGCGTTCCCCATGGGCGGGCCCGGTCACCATCGCCTCATCGGCGTGGTCGACGAGGAGTCCGAGCGCCTCGAGGATCGCGTCCGCGAGCGCCTGGCCGACGAGTTCGCGGTGGCCTATGACGACGCGGCGTGGTTCACGAGCTACCGCGTGCACCACCGGCTGGCCGCTCGGTTCCGGCAGGGGCCGGTGTTCCTCGTCGGAGACGCCGCACACGTCCACTCCCCGGTGGGCGCTCAGGGCATGAACACCGGGCTCCAGGACGCGCACAACCTCGCCTGCGCGCTCGCCGACGTCGCCGCCGGGCGGGCCGACGAGCGAACGCTCGACCGCTACGAGGCGGAGCGGCGGCCCGTCGCCGCTCGGGTGGTGCGCACCACCGATGCGGTGTTCGCGCGGGTGACGTCTCGCGGCGCGGTCGCCCGCTTCGCGCGCGACCGCCTGTTCCCGCTCGTCGGGCCGCTGGCCCTGCGGGTGCTGCCGAGGCTCGTCGGCGACCGGCGTCTGTTCGGCTACTTGTCGCAGACGAGGATTCGGTACCGGACGCTGGCCGGCGGCCGTCCCGACCAGGCGGTGGGGCGTCGGCTCGCGTGGACGGGGGCGAACCATGCGGCGCTGCGCAGCTTCGAGTGGCAGGTGCACAGCTACGGGGGTGCTTGGCCGGAGGGTGAAGTCGCGGGGCTGCCTCTCCACCGCTTCCCCGCCGATCGGCTGCGGCGGTTCGACCCGGACCTGCTCTACCTGGTCCGGCCGGACGGGTTCGTCGCGGCGGCCACCACGGCGGAGGGGATGTCGGACGCGTTGGCGCGCGCCCTGGGCCGCGGCGGGGAGGCGGCGGCAACGGAGCGGCCGACCCCGGGGACGGGACCGGCCGATGGCGGAGACGGTGGGATTTGAACCCACGGAAGGGGTTGCCCCCTTCACGGCCTTAGCAGGGCCGCGCACTAGACCTGACTATGCGACGTCTCCAAGACGGTGGACAGGGTACAGGGCGGAGGGCGGGGGATTCGAACGACCGCTCGTCGGGCGACCGCGCGTGCCGTGACTTCTGGTGCCGGAAGACGGCGTCGGGAGCGCGGCCTGTCTGCCGGCTCCCGCCCGTCGCACCCACCGAGGCGCGTGCGATCTGGGACGAGATGTGGGTCCACGAGGCCCACAACTCCACGGCCATCGAAGGCAACACCCTCGTGCCGAGGGATGACGCCGCCGCCGTTCGCACTCGTCGAACCACTTCTGCGGGACTGGCTGGACAGGGTGGCTGCCCTTCCGCACGGTGACGGGCACTTCACGGAACGGCTCGCCCAGGTCCACGTGGGGTTCGAGCAGATACACCCCTTCATCGACGGCAACGGCCGCACCGCCCCGGCCCCCTGGCCGAACTCATCGCTCGCACCGTGCTCGACAACACGCTCCGCTTCGTCGTGCCCGTCCTGGCCGGTCCAGCGCGCCTCGTGCGCCTGGCATCCCTCGTCACCAAGCAGGTCAGCCTGGCGGAGGGCAAGGGATTCGAACCCTTGGTGACGGGATCACCGCCACAACGGTTTTCAAGACCGTCGCCTTCGGCCGCTCAGCCAGCCCTCCAGGTGGTGCGGACGGTACCAGGCCACCAGCCCGAACCCCGTCACCCCACCGACTCCCACCACCGGTCCGGCCACCCCGGCGTCACCACGGCCAGGCCGTAGAGCCGCGCCACCTGCGCGAGCTCCCGGTGGTAGGTGGCCACCGTCTCGACGTCCGGCTCCGCGACCGCCGTTCCCACGTGGAGCGCGACGAACGACGACAGCGCGCTCGACACGTGCGACGCCACCTGCAGCGCCCGGTCGGAGAACCGCAGCACCTCGATCCGCGCCTCGACCTCGTCGGCCACGTCCCTGGCCGCGGGACCGGAGGGCCACGCGATGCCGTGCAGCTCGGTGACGCCCACCTGGCTGGTGACCAGCCGCCGGTCCCGCGCCCACGCCGCCCATGCCTCGCCGAACGGCGCCCCCGGCAGGTACTGCACCAGCGCGGAGCCGTCGGCATAGACGGCCGGCGGCCGGCCGCTCGGTGGTGCGAGCGGGCTGGGGATCACGGGCACATTGTGGTAGATGGGACCCGTTCGTCAGGACGAGTGCACGTGTGACGTGAGCGACCTCCCGGCGGTGGTCAGCGCGTGGTCGCCGCCGCGCGCAGCCGGGCCATCGCCAGCTGCACCAGGGCGATCAGCGCCTGCTTCGTCGCCGCCCGCGACCGCGCGTCGGTGTACAGCACCGGCACGTGGTCCGGGATCGCCAGCGCCTGCCGGACGTCCTCCAGCGAGTGCTTGGCGATGCCGTCGAAGCAGTTGACGCCGACGACGAACGGGATGCCCCGGCTCTCCATGTAGTCGACCGCCGGGAAGCACTGGTCCAGCCGGTCGGTGTCGACGAGGACCACGGCGCCGATCGCGCCGCGGACCAGGTCGTCCCACATGAACAGGAAGCGGTCCTGGCCGGGTGTGCCGAACAGGTACAGCCAGAGGTTGCCCTGGAGGGCGATCCGGCCGAAGTCCATGGCGACCGTCGTGGTCGTCTTGCGGTCCGACACCATGCCGGCGTCGTCGACGCCGACCGAGTGCTCGGTCATCGCGGCCTCGGTGTTGAGCGGCTCGATGTCGGAGATCGAGCCGATGAAGGTCGTCTTGCCGACGGCGAACCCGCCGGCGACGACGATCTTGACGACGGTGGGTGCACCGGACGCCGCGGGCCCCGAGCCGGCGACCGCGGAGTCAGAGGGCTGAAATGCCATTGAGAACACTCTCCAGCACGCTCAGGGACAGGGCGGGGGACTGGCCGGTGTTCACGTCCATCGGTTGCGACGTGTGCACGCGGACGTACTGCTGATCGGACAGGTCGGAGACCAGGACGCGGATGACGCCGATGGGCAGGTGCAGCAGCGCGGACAGCTCCGCGACCGACACGTAGCCCTGCGCGGCGTGGTGGAGGATCGCCCGGCGCTCGGGCGGCAGCCCGACGCCCGCCACGGCGCCCGGCATCAGCTCGACGAGGGCCTCGAGCGGCAGGTCGGAGCGCGACGAGCGCACGCGACCGCCGGTGACGGCGTACGGCCGTACCGTCCTCGCCTCGTACTCGACGTGTTCTGCCATCACCCGGCTCCGCTCATCCCTCGGTGGTCCTGGTGGCGCCGTCGACCGGCAGCTGACCACGCATCTCGGTGATCAGCTGCGGCGTCAGCGTGGCCTCGGTGCGCGCGACGAGCATGGCCATCTCGTACCCGATCAGCCCGACGTCGCAGGTGGAGTCTGCCACCACGGCCAGGACCGACCCGTTGGAGACACTCATGAGGAACAGGAACATGTTGTCCATCTCGACGATCGCCTGGCGCACCTCCCCCGCCTGGAGCTGGCGCGCGGCGCCGCGGGTCAGGCTCGACATGCCGGAGACGATCGCGGCGAGCTGGTCGCCGCTGGTCCGGTCGAGCTGTTCGGACATCGCCATGAGCAGGCCGTCGGCGGAGACGACGAGCGTGTGGCGAGTGCCGGGCACGGTCCGGACGAAGTTGTCCAGGAGCCAGCCGAAGTTGGCGGCCTCGGTGCTGAGCGCGGTCACACTTCCTCCTTCGGGTCGCAGCCGGGGCTGACTGCGGCGGGGGTCCCGGTCGCGGCGGGATGGGGTCGGCGGGCGGTGGTCATGAGGTCTCTCCCGGCTCACGGTGGTCGGCCTCGCGGCGGCCGCGGGCGGTTCCGGACTGGAAGCTGGCGAGCCGCGAGCGCAGCTCCTCGGGGTCGCGCCCGATGGCGGTGCTCGTCTCGGCGGACGGGTCGGGCGCCGCCTCCGGCACCGCGGCCGGCACGCGCCGCGTCAGGCGCTCCGAACCGTGGACCACCTGCGGGCGGTACGCCGAGAGCTGGCTCAGCTCCGACAGCGCCTGCTCCTGGATGTCGGAGCGGAGGGCGAGCATCGCGGCCACCTCGTCGTCCAGCGTTCCGATGCGGGTCTCCGACGCCGGGGCGGAGTCGGCGACGGGCTCCGCCTCCGCGGAGGTTGCGGCGGCGGGCCGCGGGGCCCACTCCGGCGGCGACCAGGCGGCGCTCGGCAGGTCCGGCAGCGCGGCCGACGGCGGTGGGTTCCACGACGCCTGCGGCGACCAGCTGTTGAGCGCGCCGACGTTGGGCGCCGGCGCCGCGTCCGACGAAGCCTCCGGGGCCACCGGCTCAGTCTCGGCGGCCGGAGCGACGGGGGCGTGCCGCTGCGGCAGGGGGGCGATCGACGGCGAGCCGGGCATGGCCGGCGCGGACGCGGCCGGTGCCCACGCCGAGCTCCGGACCGGGACCGACGGCTCCACGGGCGCGGGTGCGGCCGGCGTGGCCTTCGCCTGCTTCGGCTCCTTGACACGACGACCGAACAGCCCGCGGCGGCGCTTCGGCTCGGGTGACTCGTCGTGTACGAGCTCGGAGAAGCTGCCCGTGGGGGCGGCCGAGGGGATGGCACCCCAGGCGGGGGTCGCCACCGGCTCGTCGGGGTGCGACTGCTCGACGAACGGCTCATCGGCCGGTGGCTCGGCATGCTGCGGCTCGGCATGCTGCGGCTCGGCCGCCTGCGACTCGACGGCCGCGGCTGGCGCGGCGGACACGGCGGGCTCGACCGATGGCTCGGCGGGTGCCACGACAGCGGGCGCCTGGTCGGCGACCGGCTGGAGCACGGTGGTCTCGCCCTGGCCGACGGCCTCCCACGCCGGGACCTCCGGATCGAGGTCGGGGACGGGGACGGCGGCGGTGCCGGACCACGCGGCCCACGGCGAGCCCTCGGCGTCGGCGGCCGGCGGCTCGGTAGCCGGCGGCTCGTGAGCCGGCTGCTCGACGACCCGCTGCTCGACCACGACCTCGTCGGTGACCGGCGGGAGCGACCCCGTGGCCCACGCGCGCGCCTCGTCGAGCGAGCGCTCGAAGGGCGCGTACGCCTCGTCGTCACCCGAACCGAGGCCGTCGCCGGACCCGAAACCGTCGCCCGACTCGAAGCCGGCGGGTGCCGGCCAGGCGGGCAGGTCGGCGAAGTCCGCCGAGGCGTCGCCGTTGGTGGGTGCCGGTCCGGTGACCACCGGCCATTGGCCGGTGTCGGTGGCCGGGGCGGTCCACGGTTCGAGCGTGGGCGGGGCCCATGGCTCGACGAGCGCACCGGCCCCGTCCTGGGCGAGGGGCGTCGCGGGCTCGTCGGCCGGCGGGAGGTCCCAGCCGGTGTCGACGCGGCCGGTGTCGACGCGGCCGGCGGCGGGCGCGGGCTGCTCGGGCAGGTGCGTCGCGGGGGCGACCTCACCGGCGACAGGGGCGTTCCACGACGGCGTCGCGGCCCACGACGGCCAGGCCGGGGCGGACGAGGTCGAGGCGGACGAGGTCGAGGCGGACGACGAAGCCGGGGTCGACGACGGCGCCGTCGCGGTGGCGGTCTCGTCGAGCGCGGCGACGGCCCAGGCCGGGGTCTCGGTCGCCGACGGGCCGGCCGGGGCGGGCACGGACCATGTGGGCGTCTCCGCAGCCCATGTGGGGGCGGACTCGACGGGCTCGTCGACCGCCGCGGGCTCCGCGGAGTCCGGTGCGGCCAGCTCGGCGGGCGAGTCGGCGGCCTCGACGGGTGGGGCGGTGAACACCGGCTCGGGGGCGAACGCGGCGGGCATGAACGTGTCGGCAGCCGGCGCAGCCGTCCCGCCGGTCGGCCACCCGGCCTCAGCCGGCGCGGCCTCGTCGGCCTCCCACGCGGGCGCGGCCTCGTCCGCCGCCCAGGCCCCCGGCGCGGTGGTCCGCGTGTCGAAGGGCTCGGGGGCCACCCACGTGTCCGCCTCGTCCTCCGGCATCAGGCCGGGGACGACGAACGGCACCTCGTTCGCGGGCGCGGCGTGCGCGGGCTCCGCAGCGCTCACGGCCTCGTCGGACGCGGCCTGCTGCGCCGCGGCGGCCTCGCCCCGGCCGCGGAAGAAGCCCGCGAACAGGCCGGCGC
>CAZBIO010000280.1:0-3604 GCA_964491965.1 uncultured Cellulomonas sp. | reverse complement strand
TGGCCGCGGCGCTGCCGGCCGGCTGGCCCGGCGCCCCCGGCAGCGCGAGCGCGGCCACCGCCGTCGCCGCCCCCGTGGTCCGGGTGCTCATCGACCAGGTCTCACCATCCGTGCTCCACCCGGACCAGGACCTGACGGTGGTCGCCACGCTGCGCAACGAGGGCGACGTCCCGGTCGACAACGCGACCGCCCGGCTGCGGCTCCTGCGCATGCGGCCCGGGACGCGGATCGAGCTGGAGTCGTGGGTCAGCGGCGACTCCGACGCCGTCGGCTCCTCGGTGGCGCTCGAGACGGGGGTGACCATCCCCGCCGACGGGCAGGTGCAGGTCACGCTCACGGTGCCCGCCTCGCGCATCGGCCTGCTCGACCAGCCGGACGTCTGGGGCCCGCGCGGACTGGCGGTCGAGGCGGTCGCGGCCAACGGGCGGCAGCTGGGCATCCAGCGGACGTTCGCACTCTGGCAGCCCGACGAGGACGTGCCGCAGGTGCGCGTCTCGCTCCTGGCGCCGGTGACCGGCGTCGCCCCCGTCGTCGGGACGGCTCCCGACGCGCAGGAGGCCGCCGCACCCGCCGGTGCCCCCTCGCTGGCGGACGCCGTCGAGCCCGGCGGTCGCCTCGACTCGCTCCTGACGCTCGCCGCGGCCGACCGAGACGTCGAGCTCGCCGTCGACCCGGCGCTCCTCGCCTCCGTCGAGGCCGCCGGCGGCGAACCCGCCACGTGGGCCGCGGGCATGACGCAGGCGCTCTCGCTGCGCAGCGCCTTCGCGCTCCCGTGGGGGGACCCCGACCTCGCGGCGATCGCGCACGGCGACGCGCCCGAGCTGCTCACCGCCGCGATCGGGCTGTCGCGCGACGCCGGACTCGGCGGCCGGTCCGCCCGCACCGACGTCCTGTGGGCACCCGACGGGACGGTAGACGACCGGACCGCCGAGGCCGCGGCGGCGTCGGGCGCCCAGGGTCTGGTCGTCGGCCCGGAGAGCCTCCAGGTGGCCGATGGGGTCACGCCGGCCCGCGCCGACGTCGAGACCGACGCCGGCCGCGTCGCCGCGCTGGTCCCGGACCGCCTGCTGACGGAGCTGTTCGTCGCGCCCGACGACGTGGAGCCCGGCGCCACGCTCGCGACGACCGTCCAGCGGCTGCTCGCGGAGATCGCGGTGCTCGCGCACGACGGAGCCCCCGAGACGCACGACGTGCTCATCGCACCCGGACGCGACTGGACGCCCAACACCCCGCTGGTCACGGCGCTGCTCTCGGCGCTCCGCGGCGCGCCGTGGAGCCGCCTGGTCCCGGTCAGCACGCTGCTCGGGGGGGCCGACGACGGCGCCGCGCGCGAGGCGTTGCCGCACTCCGTCCTCTCGGGCGACGAGCTCGCCCCGGACGCGGTGTCCGCGCTCGCCGGCACGCGGGCGGACACCCTGGCGTTCGCGACGGGAATCGGCGACCAGGGGGCTCTGACGGCCGGCCTCGACCAGCAGGTGGTGGCGCCGCTGTCGCTCGCGTGGCGGGCCGACCACGCCGGCCGCACCGCCCTGGTCCAGGACGTGCTCGCGCGCACGGCGACGGACCGCACCGGGCTGTCGCTGGCGCCGGCCCCGGACCTCAACGTCATCAGCGCGAGCGCGCCGGTGCGCTTCGTCGTGCAGAACGACCTCTCGGTGCCGGCGACCGTCTCCGTCCAGGTCCTGCCGCGCAAGGCCTGCCTGCGCCCCGTCCACTCGGACCCCGTCACCGCGGAGCCCGGCGCCTCCTCGCCCGTCACGGTGAACCTCGTGGCGGCCGCGAACTGCGACGTCGTCGTCGACGTGCAGCTCGTCGGGACGGACGGGCTCACCGTCGGCCAGGGCGCGCAGTTCGTCGCGCGTGTCGCGCCGACCATCGAGGACGTCGGCACCGTGGTGGTCGGCGCGCTGCTGGCCGTCGGCATGCTCCTCGGCATCGCACGGACGGTGCGCCGCGGCCAGTCCGCGCGGCGCGGCGCCCGCCGGACGGCGGAGGAGGACGCGCGGTCGCTGCCCGTGCTGGGCGGCGAACCCGTCGCGCGCGCGGACGGTGGTGCGGCACCCGCCCCGGGCGCCGGGGCCGGCGAGGCGCCCGTCACCCGCGCCGACACCGACGAGGCGCCCACCCCGCGCACGGACACCGGCGAGGTGCCCGTCACCCGCCGCGAGGGCGACGAGTGACCGGCCCGGACACGGGCGTGCCCCAAGGCGCCGAGGGCGCCGACCCCGTCGTCAGCGTCCGCCGCGGCGCGGCGCTCATGTCGTCGGGCACGCTGGTCTCCCGCCTGCTCGGGGCGCTCCGCGGGGTGGTGCTCGCCGCGGCGATCGGCGCCACCGGCCAGGCCGCCGACGCCTTCGCGGTGGCGAACAAGCTGCCCAACGTCCTCTACCTGCTGCTCGCCAGCGGCGCGCTCAACGCGGTGCTGGTGCCGCAGGTGGTCCGCGCGTACAAGCGCAACGCCGGCCGCGAGTACGTCGACCGGCTGCTGACCCTCGGCTTCGCGATCCTCGCCGTGTCCACGGTGGCGCTGACGTTCGCGGCGCCGCTGCTGGTCCGTATCTACGCCGACCCGTGCAGCCAGGCACAGGTGGGGCTCGCGACGACGTTCGCCTACTGGTGCGTCCCGCAGATGTTCTTCTACGGCGCATACGGCCTGCTCGGGCAGGTGCTCAACGCCCGCGGCTCGTTCGGCCCCTACATGTGGGCGCCCGTGGTGAACAACGTCGTCAGCATCGCCGGCTTCGGGCTGTTCATCGCCGTGATCGGCTCGTCGGCCGGTGCGGCGTCGGGCTTCGACGGCGGGAAGGTGGCGCTGCTCGCCGGGTCCGCCACCGCGGGGATCGTCGCGCAGGCGATCGTCCTGGTCCCGTTCCTGCGCCGGGCGGGCGTGCGGTACACGCCGCGCTGGGGCCTGCGGGGCTCGGGGCTGGGCCGGGCCGGGGCGGTCGCTGTGTGGACGTTCGTCGGGCTGGCCGTGGGGCAGCTCGGCTACATCGTGGTCTCGCGCGTCGCGTCCGCCGCACCGGGCGCCGCGGGGGTCGCCGCCGGGCTGTGCGAGGCCCACACGCCGATCGCCGGCAACGCGGCCTACGACTACGCGTTCCTCGTGTTCATGCTGCCGCACTCCCTGCTGACGACGTCCCTGACCACCGCGCTCTTCACGCGCCTGTCCTCGCAGGCCGGCGACGGCGACACCGCCGGCGTGCGGGCCAGCCTCTCGACGGGCCTGCGCGTCATCGGTCTGGCCACGATCGCCGCGGCCGCGGTGGTGGGCGTCCTCGCGTTCCCCGTGGTGCGGCTGTTCCTCTGGACCGCCCCGCCCGACGAGGTCGCGGCCGTCGGGGCGGTGGTCATCGCGATGATCGTGGGTCTCCCGGCGTTCGGCGCGTGGTCGATGCTCCAGCGCGTCTACTACGCCTACGAGGACGCCAAGGGCATGGTGCCCGTGCAGGTGGTGATGGCGGTCGTCGTCGTCGTCGGCACGCTGCTCACCCAGGCGCTCGCGCCCGCGCGGTGGTGGGTGGCCGGCGCGGGGCTGGCGATGAGCGTCTCTTACCTCGTCGGCACCGTCCTGGCCCTGCGCGCCGCCCGCCGGCGGATCGGC
>CAZBIO010000279.1:0-3341 GCA_964491965.1 uncultured Cellulomonas sp. | reverse complement strand
GGCCTTGGCCTTGCCGCCGTTCCCGTTGCCTTTCGCGTGCGCGCGGATGAACTCCACCGACTGCACGAACATGCCCGAGGAGCCGCAGCAGGGGTCGTACACGCGACCGCGGTAGGGCTCGAGCATCTCGACCAGCAGCTTCACCACGCAGCGCGGCGTGTAGAACTCGCCGCCCTTCTTGCCCTCGGCGCTCGCGAACTGCGAGAGGAAGTACTCGTAGACGCGGCCAAGCACGTCCCTCGCGCGGCTCGCCTCGTCGCCGACCTTGATGTTGCTGATCATGTCGATCAACTGGCCGAGGCGCGTCTTGTCGAGCGCGGGACGGGCGTAGTCCTTCGGCAGCACGCCCTTGAGCGCCGGGTTGTCGCGCTCGATGCCGGCCATGGCATCGTCGACGAGCTGGCCGATGGTGGGCTGGCGGGCCCGGGCCTTCAGGTGCTGCCAGCGGGCCTCGGGTGGGACCCAGAAGATGCTCTGGGCGCGGTACTCGTCGGGGTCCTCGGGATCGGCGCCGCTCGCCTTGTCGGCGAGCAGCTTCGCGTGCTGCTCCTCGAACGCGTCCGAGATGTACTTGAGGAAGATGAGGCCGAGGACGACGTGCTTGTACTCGGCGGCGTCCATCGAGCCGCGCAGCGCGTCGGCCATCTGCCAGAGCTGGGCTTCGTAGCCGACGGTGGCGGCGCTAGTCTCGGTTGCAGTTGGGTTGTTCTTTCCTTTCGCCAAGTTCTACCTCATGAGGTCATTGCCGCGCGGCGACGTCGGCGGTCCTGAGTTCGGCATATCTCGATCTCGTGCCGCTCGCGCTGAGACATTTCTCGAGCAAAGAATGTTGCCGGAACTGTTCTATGTAAGTTATTGATCCCGCTGGATAATATAGGACATTGCAAGCATCATGTCGACGCCGATGCGCGGCACACATTCGCCCCTACGAGCCGTGCCAGAGCATCCGTCGCACATTCCGTCGGACGCGTAACAGTCGCGGATTTTGCGGGCGTAGCAGTACTACGCGCGCCAACCGGAGTCACGGAAAGCTTGTTGAGCATGTGAATTGGCTCCGCGTCGAAAGCGATCTCCTCACTTTCGACGCGTACACGGGCTACTGCGTCACGGTTGCGGCTCTCTCAAGTAATTCCGGCGCCTGCAATAGTCGCGGAAGAGCTTCTACCGGCTTGCCGGCTTCGATCTCCTGATCAACCACTTTCAGTTGCGCGAACTTTCGAGCCGAAACAAGCACGCGCGACTCGAGTGTCACAACCGACTTGTTGTATGCCTCCACGGCCCTGCCCAATCGCTGACCGACATCGCTCCAGTGAGCCGCAAGGTGTGAAATGCGCTCGTAGAGTTGCTTGCCGAGCTGCGCCACCTCCTGCGCATTGAGCGCGAGCGCTTCCTGCCGCCATCCGTATGCAACGGCACGAAGCAGAGCGATCAGCGTCGTCGGCGTGGCCGGCACGACCTTCTCGTTCACGCCGAACTCGATCAGTTCCGCGTCCTGCTGGAGAGCAGCGCTGAAGAACATCTCTCCTGGAAGGAACATGACGACAAGCTCGGGTGTCGGCGTGAACGTTTCCCAGTACGCCTTGCGGCCGAGCGCCGTCATGTGTGCACGCACTTGCTGCGCGTGCTTCGCGAGATGGATCTGCCGCATCTCGTCATCCGTCGCCTCTACCGCTTCGAGATAAGCAGACACCGGCGCTTTCGCGTCGATGATGATTTGCTTACCGCCGGGTAGCTTCACGATGAGATCGGGCCGCAGCCGGCCGTCTTCCGTCGTGCTGCTTTGCTGTTCGACGAAGTCGCAGTGTTCGAGCATGCCAGCCATTTCAACGACGCGGCGCAATTGCATCTCGCCCCATCGCCCGCGCACAGTGGGTTGTCGCAGCGCCTTCACGAGATTCGAAGTTTCGCTGCGGAGCATCGGCAGATGCGTTTCGACGAGGCCGCGCAGTTGCTCGTTGAGCGCAGAATAGGCGGACTCGCGCGCCTTCTCGATTTCACCGAGTTTGCCATCCACCTTCTGCAGCGATTCGCGAATGGGCTGCACCAATGCATCGACCGCCTTTGGCTCCACTTCAGACGGCTCCTCATCCGCAATGATCAGATCGGCGAGCTGCTGCAGGCGCTCGAGATCCAGCGGACCGCATTCAGGTCGAAGACCTCATGCTCCTTGGCACCTCCATGGGCGGCGCGCGTCCCAAGGTGGTCGTCGAGGATGCCGGGGCACTCTGGATCGCCAAGTTCAACCGGACCGATGACAGGTGGAACCAGGCGCGTGTCGAGCACGCCATGCTGGTCCTCGCGCAGGAGTGCGGGCTGCATGTCGCGCAATCACGCATTGTGCAGGTGGGCGACCGCGATGCCCTGCTCGTGAAGCGCTTCGAGCGTATTCCACGCGAGGATGGCTATGCGCGCGCGCGAATGCTGAGCGCCCTGACGCTGCTTCGCGCAAACGATACCTATGAGGACCGCGATCGCTGGTCGTATGTGCGCCTTGCGGAGGAGCTTCGTCGCATCAGCGCAAATCCCGAGGAAGACGCCCGCGAGCTCTTCAAGCGCATGGTCTTCAACGCGCTCATCACCAACACCGACGACCATCCGCGCAACCATGCTGTGATCGCCCCGGAGCACGAGTGGCGGCTGTCCCCGGCCTATGACCTGACGCCCTTCCCCGCGGTGAGCGAAGAACGTCGCGACCTCGCGCTTTCGATCGGCGATTTCGGGCGCTACGCGAACGCGACGAACGCGCTCTCGCAGTGCGCCCGCTTCCTCCTGACGAGGGAGGAAGCCACCCGGATCATCGATGACCTCGAGGAGAAGGTGAGGACGCGCTGGTACACCGTGGCCCGCCGCGAAGGAGTGAGCGAGCAGGACTGTGAGCCTATCGCCCGGGCGTTCGCTTACCGCGGGTTTCGGCTAGCAGTGACTCGGTAGCTACGCCGCACCGGCCAGGCACCGTGACTGCGAGGAATAATGGTCCTGGATTGCACAATCGAGAAAATGGGGTTCGTGACAAAGCGGGTGTCGCCTCCTCCCTATCCACATGCTTCGCGCGACAGATCAGACCCTTACTCACTTCACGCGGATGCGTATTTGGACCGCAGGTACATTGCAAATCGCTTCACCCCGACCACCTCTTCCTGGGTCTATTCCGGTCACATAGGTGACGGTTTATACCGGAGACATGGGTGACACTTTCGCGGCGAAGGGGTTCGCCGCGCTCTCGATCCGGCATGTCTCGTGATCGAAGAAGCCCAAGTCGTACTGCATAAAGCTCACCAGCCAGATTTTCTCCTCGACCTGTTTGACGCCGACCTTCTGCCCAGCAAATGCCTGGCTGAGGT
>CAZBIO010000278.1:0-11929 GCA_964491965.1 uncultured Cellulomonas sp. | reverse complement strand
CAGCTCGCCCAGGCGCGCGCCCGGCTGCTCATCGACACGATCGTCGGCGCGGCGTCCGGGCTGTGCGACGAGCTCGCGCTCCCGCCCGTGCTGGACCGCCCGGCCGACCTGGCGGCGGGCCCCCAGGCGGCGGCCCCGGTGCCGGCACCGGGCGGGTCGCGCGGGGGCTCGGCGGACGACCCGGCCCAGCGCGACGAGCTGCTGCGGCTGCCGCAGGCCCACCTGGTCGTCGACGGGTACAACGTGACCAAGACCGGGTGGCCGCAGCTGACGCTCGAGGAGCAGCGCCGGCGGCTCGTCGACGCCCTCGCGCTGCTGGCCTCGCGCTACGGCGCGGAGGTGACGTGCTGCTTCGACGGCCGCACCGGCCAGGGCGCAGTGCCACAGCCGCGGGGCGTGCGCGTGCTGTTCTCCCAGGGAGAGATCGCCGACGACCTCATCCGCCGGCTGGTGCGCGCGGAGCCGCCCGGGCGGGTGGTCGTCGTGGTGACGGGCGACCAGGCGGTCGCCGGCGACGTCACCCGCTTCGGTGCCGTCGCCCTGCCCTCGACGACGCTCCTGGCGCGGCTCCAGCGGGTGTAGCGCGGGGGTGTGTCGGTGGTCGGTGCCAGCGTGTCGCCATGGTCATCGACTGCGACACCTGCACCGCGGGGCCGCGCGCGTGCGCGGACTGCGTGGTGAGCTTCCTGACGATCGCACCGCTCGCGGGCGGCCTGGACACACCGGCGGCCGTCGCCGTCGAGCTCGACGCGGCCGAGCAGCGCGCGCTCGGCGTGCTCGCCGCCTCCGGCCTGGTTCCGCCGCTGCGGATGACGGCGCCTCGGGAGCGGACCGGGTAGCCCTAGGCGCCCGATGGCTTCTCGTACAGCGCGTCGACCTCGTGGGCGAAGTCCTTGAGCACCTCCGACCGCCTGACCGACAGCTTCGGCGTCAGGTATCCGTTGGCGATCGTCAGGTCGGTCGGCAGGATGCGGTACTTGCGGATCGACTCCGCGCGCGACACCGCCTCGTTGGTGCGGGCGACGGCGCGGTCGAGCGACGCGAGCACGTCCGCGTCCTTCGCCGCATCCTCGACGGACATCGGCGGCTTGCCGTGCGCGTGCAGCCAGCCGGGCACGCCCTCCGGGTCGAGCGTGACGAGCGCGCCGATGAACGGCCGCTGGTCGCCGACCACCACCACCTGGCTGACCAGCGGGTGGCCACGCAGGCGGTCCTCGAGGATCGACGGCGCGACGTTCTTGCCGCCGGCCGTGACGATGATCTCCTTCTTGCGCCCGGTGATCCGCAGGTAGCCGTCCTCGTCGAGCGTGCCGAGGTCCCCGGTGCGGAACCAGCCGTCGTGCACCGCCTCCGCGGTGGCGGCGTCGTTGCCGTGGTACGTGCGGAACACGCCGATGCCCTTGACCTCGATCTCGCCGTCGTCGGCGATCCGCAGCGCGGTGCCGGGCAGCGCCGGCCCGACGGTGCCGATCTTCACCTTGTCCGGGAGGTTGACCGTGGCCGGTGCGGTGGTCTCGGTCAGGCCGTAGCCCTCGAGCACGTTGAGCCCGACGCCGCGGAAGAAGTGACCGAGCCGGTCGCCGAGGGGCGCGCCGCCGGAGATCGCCCACTCCGCCTGGCCGCCGAGCGCGGCGCGCAGCTTGTGCAGCACCAGGACGTCCGCGACCTTGTGGTTGAGCCGGAGCATCGGGCTCGGGCCGCCGGGGGTGTCGAGGGCGCGGGAGTAGACGATCGCCGTCTTGGCCGCGCGCTGGAAGATGCCGCGCTTGAAGCCCGTGGCGGCCTTCTGCTCCGCGGAGTTGTAGACCTTCTCGAACACCCGCGGCACCGAGAGGATGAACGTCGGCCGGAACGACTGCATGTCCGCGACCAGCGTCTTCGTGTCGGGCGTGTGCCCGAGCACGGCGCCCGCCGCGACGGTCAGCACATGGATGAACCGAGCGAACACGTGGGCCAGCGGCATGAACAGCAGCGTCCGGGAGTTCTCGCCCTGCACCACGACGGAGAGCTTGGCCACCGCGTTGAGGGCGAGCTCGGCGAAGTTGCCGTGCGTCAGCTCGGCCCCCTTGGGGCGTCCCGTGGTGCCCGAGGTGTAGATGATCGTCGCGAGGTCGTCCAGCCTCGCCAGGTGCCGCCGCCGGTCGACCTCCTCGCGCGGAACCGCCGCACCGGCGGCCACGAGCTGGTCCACCGCGCCGCCGTCGATCACCAGGACCTCGCGCAGGTCCGGCAGCCGGTCGCGCACCTGCTCGACTACCGCGGCGTGGGCCGCGGTCTCCGCGACGAGCAGCGAAACCCGCGAGTCGGAGCAGATCCAGAGCACCTGCTCGGCGGACGACGTCTCGTACACCGGCACGCCGACGGCACCGGCCGCCCAGATCGCCCAGTCGAGCAGCGACCACTCGTACCGGGTCCGGGCCATGATCGCGACGCGGTCACCGGGCTCGACGCCCCGGGCGACGAGGCCGCGCGCCACGGCGACGACGTGCTCGTCGAACTCCCGCGCGGTGAGCGGGAGCCAGGGGCCGTCGGGGTCGGCCTTGCGCTCGACGAGGACCCTGTCGGGGGTCTGCTCGACGCGGCGCGCCAGCACGTCGTTGAGGTTCGATCCCCGGTCGCTCGCGACGATGAGCGGGGTTGCGGACTCGGTCATTGCTGTCTCCGTTGGCAGGCGACGACGTGCGAGCAGCATAGGGGACTTAGGTCCCCCTATAGGGGGTCGAACGTCGGCGAATGCGCCCGTGTTCCGGACGTGTCCGGAAGGCCGGTAGGCGGGCCCCGCCGGTCGACCGAACGCTAGCCTGGGTCGCCGCGTCCGCACGGGCGCGGCGAGGCATGGGACGGCAAGGGAGTACAGCGGGCATGCTCGCGATCGGCGTGGACATCGGCGGCACCAAGGTCGCGGCGGGCGTGGTCGACGACGAGGGCCGCATCCTGGCCCAGGTGCGGCGGGACACCGACACCACCGACGCGGCGAGCGTCGACGAGTGCGTCGTCGGCGTGTGCCGCGACCTGGCGGCCGACTGGGAGGTCGGCGCGATCGGCCTGGCGGCGCCCGGCTTCGTCAGCTCGGACCGCGCCACCGTCGGCTTCACGCCGAACCTGCCGTGGCGTGACCACCCGCTGCGCGACCGCGTCGCCGCGGCGCTGGGTAGCGAGGTTCCGATCGTCGTCGAGAATGACGCCAACGCGGCCGGCTGGGCGGAGTTCCAGTTCGGCGTCGCGCGCGACGTGCAGGACATGGTGACCCTGACGCTCGGCACCGGCCTGGGCGGCGCGGTGGTCTCGGGCGGCGTGCTGCTGCGCGGCGCCTGGGGGGTCGCGGCCGAGCTCGGCCACATGCGCGTCGTGCCCGGCGGGCACCTGTGCGGCTGCGGCCAGCACGGCTGCTGGGAGCAGTACATCTCCGGTTCGGCGCTGGTGCGCGACGCACACCAGATGGCCCCGCAGCGTCCGGACCGCGCGGCGCGCCTGCTCGAGATGGCCGGCGGCAAGTGGCGCAAGATCACCGGCCAGCACGTGACGGCGGCGGCGGAGGAGGGCGACGAGCTCGCCGTCGAGCTGCTCGCCTCGATCGGCTACTGGGTGGGCTACGGCGCCGCGTCGGTCGCCGCGGTGCTCGACCCCGAGCTGTTCGTCGTCGGCGGCGGCCTGTCCGCGGCGGGCGAGCTGGTGATGGCGCCGGCGCGGACGGCGTTCGCCGAGCACCTCTCCGCGCGTGGCTACCACCCGGAGGCGCGCTTCGCGGTCGCCTCGATGGGCAACGACGCCGGCATCGTCGGCGCGGGGGACCTGGCGCGCCTGTAGGGCGCGGCCCGGCGGAGCGGGTGCCGTCAGACGACGGCGCCCGTGCCGCCGCCCGGGTCCCGGTGGTGCGGCATGCGCCAGACGAGCACGCCGACCGCGCCGAGGAAGAGGACCGCGGCGACGGGGGCGAGCCAGCCCGGTGGGTTGTGCCACGCGACGAGCATGATCACCCAGAGCACCGGCACGCCGACGGCCACGGACCAGGTCATGGTTCGCAGCGGGTCGTTCCCCAGCACGGGCCCGGGGTCGGGCGGCACGAAGTGCTCGAGGTCGTCGACGGCGTCCTCCGCCGCCTCGTACTGGTCGCTGCCCGCCCAGTCGCGGCCGGAGAGATCCCGGGGCTCGGCCGCCGGACGCACCACGCGTCCGCCGCGTCCCTCGGCGGGCATCGCCCCGTCCGGCTCGTCGTCCGCGCGCGTCGCGTCGTCGGGTGACGCCGCGCCGTCCGCCCAGGCCCCCGAGACGTCGTCGCCGAGCTCGGCGACGATCTGCTCCCACCGCTCGTCGAAGTCGCGCTGGGACCGGGGTGCGACGCCCCCGTCACCGGGCGTCCCCGACTCGCCCGCGGTCCGCTCGTCGCGGCCGTCGGCGTCGTCGTCGGAACGCTGGACCATGAACACACCCTAGAGTCGGGTCCGAGCACACGGGGGGACGGCGAAGACCCCGGCGCGAGGAGGGCTCCTTGTTCTACTGGCTGATGAAGAACGTCTTCGTCGGGCCGCCGCTCCGCGGCATCTACCGGCCGTGGGCGCGCGGGGCGGAGAACGTTCCGGCCGAGGGGCCCGCGATCCTCGCGAGCAACCACCTGGCGGTGATCGACTCGTTCTTCCTGCCGCTCGTCCTGGAGCGCGAGGTCGTCTTCATCGGCAAGCAGGAGTACTTCACCGGGCGCGGCGTCCGCGGCCGGCTGACCGCCGGCTTCATGCGCGGCGTCGGGACCATCCCCGTCGACCGCGGGGGCGGCAAGGCGGGGGAGGCCGCGCTGGAGACGGGGCTGCGGCGCCTGCGCGAGGGCGGCCTGTTCGGCATCTATCCGGAGGGCACCCGCAGCCCCGACGGCCGGCTCTACCGCGGCAAGACAGGGGTCGCTCGGCTGGCCCTGGAGTCCGGCGCGCCCGTGATCCCGGTCGCCATGGTCGGCACGGACGTGGCGCAGCCGGTGGGACGCACCATCCCGAAGATCATGCGCATCGGCACCGTGATCGGCGAGCCGCTCGACTTCTCCCGCTACGCCGGCATGGAGGACGACCGCTTCATCCTGCGGTCCGTCACCGACGAGATCATGTACGCGATCATGAGCCTGTCGGGTCAGGAGTACGTCGACGTGTACGCGGCGACGCAGAAGGCCCGCATCGCCGCCGGGCTCGCCCAGGCCGAAGGTGCGCACCGGGCGACTCCGGTGGCACCCGGGGGTCGCCCCGTCCCGGACGTCGAGCCGCCCACGCCACCCGACGACGAGGCCGCGGAGCCCCTCCCGGGGAGCGCGGAGCCGGTCCCAGGAAGCGGGCAGGCCCAGGAGTCCCAGGGCCCTCGCGGATAGGATTGAGCGGCGCCTCGCGCCCCACCAGCCACACCAAGCTCCGCCGTCGGAAGGTTGTGCCCCCATGTCGGTCCGTCGTGTCGCCCTGCTCACCGCGGGTGGCTTCGCTCCGTGCCTGTCGTCCGCCGTCGGTGGTCTGATCGAGCGGTACACGGAGATCGCGCCCGAGGTGGAGATCATCGCCTATCAGCACGGCTACCACGGGCTCCTGCTGGGCGAGAAGGTCGTCGTCGACGACGAGGCACGCAAGCACGCCGGCCTGCTGCACCGCTTCGGCGGCTCGCCGATCGGCAACTCGCGCGTGAAGCTGACCAACCGCAAGGACGCCGAGAAGCGCGGCCTGGTGCAGCCCGGCCAGGACCCGCTCCAGGTCGCCGCCGAGCAGCTGCAGGCCGACGGCGTCGACGTGCTGCACACGATCGGCGGCGACGACACCAACACCACCGCGGCGGACCTCGCGGCGTACCTGCACGAGAACGGCTACGAACTGACGGTCGTCGGCCTGCCGAAGACGATCGACAACGACGTGGTGCCGATCCGCCAGTCGCTCGGCGCGTGGACCGCCGCCGAGCAGACGGCGCGCTTCGCGCAGAACGTCATCGGCGAGCACCGGTCCGGGCCGCGCATGCTCATCGTCCACGAGGTGATGGGCCGCAACTGCGGCTGGCTGACCGCCGCGTCGGCGGCCGAGTATCGCAAGTGGCTCGACACCCAGGAGTGGGTGCCCAGCCTCGGCCTGTCGCGCGAGCGGTGGGACATCCATGCCGTCCTCGTGCCGGAGATGCACGTCGACATCGACGCCGAGGCCGATCGCCTGCGCGGCGTGATGGACCGGATCGGGAACGTCAACATCTTCCTGTCCGAGGGCGCCGGGCTGGCGGAGATCGTCGCGCAGCTCGAGGCCGCGGGCGAGCAGGTGCAGCGCGACGCGTTCGGGCACGTGCGCCTCGACACGATCAACCCCGGCCAGTGGTTCGCCAAGCAGTTCGCGGCCCGGCTCGGCGCGGAGAAGGTCATGGTGCAGAAGTCCGGCTACTTCTCGCGGTCCGCCGCGGCGAACGCCGAGGACCTGCGCCTCATCAAGTCCATGACGGACCTGGCCGTCGAGTGCGCGCTGCGCGGCGAGTCCGGTGTCATCGGGCACGACGAGGAGCAGGGCGACCGGCTGCGCGCCATCGAGTTCCCGCGGATCGCCGGCGGCAAGCCGTTCGACGTCACGCAGGCCTGGTTCACCTCGCTGCTGGAGGACATCGGCCAGCCCGTCCCGGTGGGTGCAGCGGGATGAGCGTCGCCCCCGAGCCGGGCGTGGTCGAGGGCCTGGACGCCTGGCAGTCCCTGCCGGCCGACCAGCAGCCGGCATGGCCCGACGAGGGGCACCTGCGTCGCGTGCGCGAGCGCATCGCCACGCTGCCGCCGCTGGTGTTCGCCGGCGAGGCCGACGAGCTGAAGTCGCGCCTGGCGGCCGCGGCCCGCGGGGAGGCGTTCGTCCTCCAGGGCGGCGACTGCGCCGAGATCTTCGCGGAGGCCACCGCCGACCGGATCCGCCACAAGATCATGACCATCCTCCAGATGGCGGTGGTGCTCACCTACGGCGCGAGCCTGCCGGTGATCAAGGTCGGCCGGATGGCCGGCCAGTACGCCAAGCCGCGGTCGTCCGACACGGAGACGCGCGACGGCGTGACGCTGCCCGCGTTCCGCGGCGACATCGTCAACGGGTACGAGTTCACCCCGGAGGACCGGACGCCCGACCCGGACCGGCTGCTCGAGGCGTACCACACGTCGGCCTCGACGCTGAACCTGATCCGCGCGTTCACCACGGGCGGCTTCGCGTCACTACTGCGCGTCCACGAGTGGAACCGCGGCTTCATGGCGGACAACCCGGCGTACTCGCGCTACGAGCAGGTGGCCGGCGAGATCGACCGGGCGATCCGTTTCATGATCGCGTGCGGCGCCGACTTCGAAGAGCTACGCGCCGTCGACTTCTACGCGAGCCACGAGGGCCTGCTGCTCGACTACGAGCGGCCGCTGACGCGCATCGACTCCCGCACCGGGCTGGCGTACGACTGCTCGGCGCACTTCCTGTGGATCGGGGAGCGCACGCGGCGCCTGGACGGCGCGCACGTCGACTTCTTCTCGCGCGTGCAGAACCCGCTGGGCGTCAAGCTCGGCCCGAACGCCACGGGCGACGAGGCGGTGGCCCTCATGGACCGCCTCAACCCGAACGGTGACCCGGGCCGCCTGACGTTCGTCACCCGGATGGGTGCGGGCACGATCCGCGATCGCCTGCCGGCGCTCGTCGAGAAGGTCGCCGCCGACGGGCGGCCCGTCACCTGGGTGTGCGACCCGATGCACGGCAACGGCTTCGTCTCGGCCACCGGGTACAAGACGCGCCGGTTCGTCGACGTGGTCGACGAGGTCGCCGGCTTCTTCGAGGTGCACCGCGCGCTGGGCACGGTGCCCGGCGGCCTGCACATCGAGCTGACGGGCGACGACGTCACCGAGGTGCTCGGCGGCACGGGCGAGATCGACGACGAGGGCCTCGCCCGGCGGTACGAGACGCGCGTGGACCCGCGCCTCAACCACCAGCAGTCGCTGGAGCTGGCGTTCCAGGTGGTGGAGCTGCTGCGCCGGGCCTGACGGCGCGGTCTCGCCTAGACGATGTAGATGGTCACGGTCGAGCCCTTCGGCGCGGTCCTGCCGTCGCCGCCGGCCGGCTCCTGCGAGCTCACCCGGCTGAGCGGCGCGATGCCGTAGGGCTTGACCACCTTCACCTGGAACCCGGCCTCCTCGAGCGTCTTCTGCGCCTTGTCGGCCTTCATGTCGATCACGTCCGGGACCGGGAGCATCTCCGGCCCCTTGCTCACCACCACCTGAACGGTGTCACCGTGGTGCGCCACCGTCCCCTGCTCCGGGGACTGGGAGATGACGTGGCCGGCCTCGACCGTGTCGCTGAACTGCTCCTGCGAGACCGCCAGCGCGAGCTTGTCCTTCTCGAGCTGGGCGGTCGCCTCCTCGACCGTCGCGCCGACGAGCGATCCGACGGTCACCGGCCACGGGCCCTGGGCGAGCACGAGCGTGATCTGCGAGCCTCGCTTGACCTGTGCGCCGGGCGTGGCGTCCTCGCCGGTCGTCGCGACCGTCGCGGACATCACCTGGCCGACGGCGGCCGCGTCGTCGTACGTCGGGTCGCCGTAGCCGACCGTCAGGCTCGCCCCGGCCAGGGCCGCGACGGCCTGGTCCTGGAGGACGCCGACGACGCCGTCGGGGATCGTCACGAGGTCGACGCCCTTGGAGACCGTGTACGTGACGGCGCCACCCTTGGCCACGCGGTCGCCCGATGCCGGATCCACCGCGAACACCTCGCCCTGGGGGACGTCGTCGCTGAACTCGAACTTCGGCACGCCCTGGAGGCCACGGGCCGTCAGCCGCGAGAGCGCCTCCTGCTCGTCGACCCCTTCGACCGCCGGGACGGTGGTGTAGGCGCCGGGTCCGACGTTGCCGTACCACCAGTAGCCGCCGCCGGCGAGGCCGGCCAGGACGAGGAGGGTCGCGAGGGTCCCGACGAGCCAGCGCAGCCGCCGCCGGCGACGGCGGGCCGGTTCCGGCTGGGCCGTGAGGCCGCCCAGGCCGATCGGCAGCGCCACGGTGCTGCCGCGTCCGTGGTCGAGGATCGTCGTCGGACGCTCGTCGGGGTCGTCGTCGGCGGGCGAGCCGAGGCGGTCGTCGTCGGACGTCGCGACGACCTGCGACGGGTCCTCGTGCGGCGAGGGCACGACCGCCGCCGGCACGACGTCGGCGTGCCGCTCGAGCGTCTCGTCGTCCAGTGCGGCGCGTGTCCGCCGCACCAGGGCCAGGGCGGCTCCGGCGTCGACGGGGCGGTCCGCGGGGTCGCGCGCCGCGAGGGCCGCGACGAGCTCGTCGACCTCGCTGGGCAGCCACTCGACGAGCGAGGACGGTGCCGGGACGGTGCTGTTGACGTGCTGGAACGCCACCTGGATCGGCGTCTCGCCGGTGAACGGCTGGCGCCCGGTCAACATCTCGAAGAGCAGGATCCCGCAGGCGTAGATGTCGGTCCGGGCGTCCGTGACGCCGCGCCCGACGAGCTCCGGCGCCAGGTAGGCGACGGTGCCGAGGACGGTGCCCGTGGTGGTGGACGTCACCTCGGTCACCGCGCGGGCGAGGCCGAAGTCGCCGAGCTTGACGCGGTCCTCGGAGTCGATGAGCACGTTCTCGGGCTTGATGTCGCGGTGCACCAGGCCGGCGCGGTGGGCGGCGGTCAGCGCGTCGAGCACGGCCTCGGTGACGCGCAGCGTCTCGCCGACGCTCAGCGCGCCGCGCTCGCCGAGCCGGCGACGCAGCGTGGTGCCCTCGACGTACTCCATGGTCAGGTAGCTCGTCTCGCCGTCGACGCCCTGGTCGAAGACGCTGACGAGGCCGGGGTGCGCCAGCCGGGCCGCGGTGCGCGCCTCGCGGCGGAAGCGGGCGACGAAGTCGGCTCCGGAGGTGCCTTCGGCCAGGTGAGGGTGCATCACCTTGAGGGCGACCTCACGGTCGAGCCGGCGGTCGAGGGCCAGGTACACGGTGGCCATCCCGCCGCGGGCGATGCGGGAGCGCACCTCGTACCGGCCGTCGACCAGTCGGCCGACGAGCGGATCTGTCACGGTGCTACCCACGGCCGCAGTGTAGGTCGACACTCCCTCGACGACCGGGAGACCGGCCGCCGTACGGGCGGATCGCGTCAGGCGAAGCGCGACATCAACGCCTGCACGTTCGCGACGTACTGGCGCGTGTCGGCGAACATGCCGTTCCGCTTCACCGAGGTCTGCCCCTGGTAGTACGACGCGATCGCCGTGGGCAGGTCCGGGCTGGTGCGCACGAGCGAGGAGAGGATGGCCACGCCGGCGACGGCGTTGTCGTTCGGGTCGAGCAGGTTCAGCCGGCGTCCGACGAGGTCACTGGCCCAGTCGCCCGACGTCGGGATCACCTGCATGGCGCCGATCGCGTTGGCCGGCGACACCTGGGAGTGGTCGAATCCCGACTCCTGGTAGGCCACCGCGAGCGCGAGCGCCGGGTCGACGCCCATTGCCCGGGCGGTGGCGGCGACGAGGGACCGCATCTGGTCCTTGGACGGCACCCCGATGGCCAGCAGCGTCGCCTTGTTCGCGTTCGCGGCGCCGACCACGGCGGTGGGGTAGGTCCGGCCGGCGAACGTGTCGCCGACGAGGGGCTTCGACGTCGCCTGGACGCCGGGGACGGTCAGCACCTGTCCGATGCGGATGAACGAGGGGTTCGCCAGCCCGTTGGCGGAGGCGATCGCTGCCACCGTGGTGCCGTAGTGGGCGGCGACGGCGCTCAGGGTGTCGCCGCTGGCGACGGTGTAGCTGACCGAGACGGTGGCCGGTGCCGTGGCGACGGTTGCGGCGGCGGGCGTGGCGGCCGGCGCGGCCGCGCCGGGGATGGTCAGCACCTGCCCGATGCGGATGAACGAGGGGTTCGCGAGCCCGTTGGCGGACGCGATCGCCGCGACCGTGCTCCCGTAGCGGTGGGCGATCGCCGAGACGGTGTCCCCGGACGCGACGGTGTGGGTCGCCGCCGCGGGCGCGGCGGCGGGGGTCGCGGCCGGCGCGGCGGCGGGTGTGCTCGTCGGGATCGTCAGCACCTGGCCGACCCGGATGTACGAGGGGTTGGGCAGGCCGTTGGCCTGGGCGATGCGCGCGACCGTGGTTCCGGCCCGCGCGGCGATGTGGCTGACCGTGTCGCCGCGCTGCACCGTGTAGTGCGCGTCGGCATGCGCCGGAGCGGAGACCCCGACGGCGGCGGCCGTCAGCACGAGCGTCGCGCCGGTGCCGGTGGCGGCACGACGCAGGGCGGTCGTCGCGACGGAGGGCATGGGGCTCCTTCGAGTGACTGGTGTGACTGGTGTTACTGGTGTGACAGAAGTTCACGATAACCCGGGCTTCCGAGGCTGGGAAGCCGAGTGTCCGAAGCCTCCCGGTCCGCGCCGGCTTTCTAGGCTGTCCGGGTGGACAGTGCACGGCTCGACGCCCTCGTCGACGAGTGGCTCACCCTTCCGGACCTCGCCGAGCGGCTCGACCTGCCGGTGACCAAGATCAGGAGGCTGGTCGAGGAGCGGCGGCTGGTCGGCGTGCGGCGGGGCGACCCGGCCGTCTACTGCGTGCCCGCACGCTTCCTCGTGCCGGGCCACCTGGCCAACCCGGCCCAGCCGGGTTCCCCCGACGCGGCCCCTGCCTGGACCGTGCTGGCGTCCCTCCAGGGCACGTTCACCGTGCTGGCGGACGTCGGCTTCGACGACGCTGCCGCACTCGAGTGGCTGTTCACCCCCGACGACTCGCTCCCGGGCACGCCGCTCGACGCGCTGCTCGCGGGCCGCAAGTCCGAGGTCCGCCGGCTCGCGCAGGCCGAGCTGTAGGCCAGGCCCGCGCCGGACCGCACGGCCCGCGGGCGTCAGGCCCGGCGGTCCACCGCCCGGTGCGCGAGGTCGACGAGCCGCGATCGCGCCGGATCCGGCCAGCCGCTGCGCTCGATGCTCGCCAGCGCCTGTGCGGCGAGGTCGGCGATGAG
>CAZBIO010000277.1:0-3849 GCA_964491965.1 uncultured Cellulomonas sp. | reverse complement strand
CCGTCGACCAGAGCGAGCATGTTGGCGCCGAAGGTGTCCTGCAGCTGCGTGTGCTTGTAGAGGTTGTTGAGCACCACCTTGGCGACGGCGTCCCGCTTGAGGACGATCACCAGGCGCTGGCCGGTGCGGCCGGACGTCTCGTCGCGGATGTCGGCGACTCCGCCGACGCGCCCGTCCTTGACCAGCTCCGCGATCTTCGCCGCGAGGTTGTCCGGGTTCACCTGGTAGGGCAGCTCGGTGACCACCAGGCAGGTGCGGCCGTGGATCTCCTCCACCTCGACCACCGCGCGCATGGTGATGGCGCCGCGGCCGGTGCGGTACGCCTCCTCGATGCCGCGCCGGCCGAGGATCGTCGCCGCCGTCGGGAAGTCCGGGCCCTTGATCCGCTCCATCAGGGCCGCGAGGAGCTCCTCGCGGTCGGCCTCCGGGTGGGCGAGGTACCACTGCACGCCGTCGGCGACCTCGCGCAGGTTGTGCGGCGGGATGTTGGTGGCCATGCCGACGGCGATGCCGGCCGAGCCGTTGACCAGGAGGTTGGGGAACCGGCTCGGCAGGACGCTCGGCTCCTGCGTCTCGCCGTCGTAGTTGTCGCCGAAGTCGACGGCGTCCTCGTCGATGTCCCGGACCATCTCCATGGCCAGCGGCGCCATGCGGCACTCGGTGAACCGGGGCGCGGCGGCGGGGTCGTTGCCCGGGGAGCCGAAGTTGCCCTGGCCGGCGACGAGCGGGTAGCGCATCGACCAGTCCTGCACCAGGCGGACCAGCGCGTCGTAGATCGCGCTGTCGCCGTGGGGGTGGAACTTGCCCATGACGTCGCCGACGACGCGCGAGCACTTGGAGAACGAGCGGTCCGGCCGGTAGCCGCCGTCGTACATCGCGTAGAGCACGCGCCGGTGGACGGGCTTGAGCCCGTCCCGCACGTCCGGCAGCGCGCGGCCGACGATGACGGCCATCGCGTAGTCCAGGTACGACCGCTGCATCTCCAGCTGGAGGTCCACCTGGTCGATGCGGCCGTGGTCGATGGGCTCCGTGCCCGTGGTCTCGCTCATACCTTCGTCCTTCGTCGGTGTGCGGTCGCTCGCTGGTCCGGCTGCCTCAGATGTCGAGGAACCGCACGTCCTTGGCGTTGCGCTGGATGAAGGAGCGGCGCTGCTCGACGTCGTCGCCCATGAGGACCGCGAACGTCTCGTCGGCCGCCGCGGCCTCGTCGAGCGTCACCTGGAGCAGGATCCGGTGCTCGGGCGACATGGTGGTCTCCCAGAGCTCGTCGTAGTTCATCTCGCCGAGACCCTTGTACCGCTGGTAGGGCTTCTCCTTCGGCAGCCGCTTCCCGCTCGCCTGGCCGTTCGCGACGAGGACGTCGCGCTCCCGGTCGGAGTACGCGAACTGGTGGTCCGAGTTGGTCCACTTGATGCGGTACAGGGGCGGCTGCGCCATGAAGACGTGGCCCTGCGTGATGAGCTCGGGCATGTAGCGGAACAGCAGCGTCAGCAGCAGCGTGCGGATGTGCTGGCCGTCGACGTCGGCGTCGGCCATCAGCACGATCTTGTGGTACCGCAGCTTGGCGAGGTCGAAGTCCTCGCCGATCCCGGTGCCGAACGCCGTGATGAGGGACTGCACCTCCTGGTTGCCCAGGGCGCGGTCGAGGCGGGCCCGCTCGACGTTGAGGATCTTGCCGCGGATCGGCAGGATCGCCTGGGTCCGCGGGTTGCGGCCGCGCACCGCGGAGCCGCCGGCGGAGTCGCCCTCGACGATGAAGACCTCGCACTCGGCGGGGTTGTTGCTCTGGCAGTCCTTGAGCTTGCCGGGCATGCCGCCGGACTCCAGGAGCCCCTTGCGCCGGGTGGCCTCGCGCGCCTTGCGCGCGGCCATGCGCGCGGCCGCCGCCTGGATCGACTTGCGGATCACGTCACGCGCGTCGTTCGGGTGCGAGTCCAGCCAGTCGGCGAGGCGGTCGTTGACCACCTTCTGCACGAACGTCTTCGCCTCGGTGTTGCCGAGCTTCGTCTTCGTCTGGCCCTCGAACTGGGGCTCGCCGAGCTTGACGGAGACCACGGCGGTCAGGCCCTCGCGGACGTCGTCGCCGGTGAGGTTGTCGTCCTTCTCCTTGAGCAGGCCCTTGTCGCGCGCGTAGCGGTTGATCAGCGAGGTCAGCGCGGCGCGGAAGCCCTCCTCGTGCGTGCCGCCCTCGGTGGTCGAGATCGTGTTCGCGTACGTGTGCACGGACTCGGAGTAGGCGCCGGTCCACTGCATGGCGATCTCGACCGAGATCCGCCGCTCGGTGTCCTCGGCCTCGAAGTCGATGACGTCGGGGTGCACGGCGTCGTACTTCTTCGCCGCGTTGAGGTGCTTGACGTAGTCGACGATGCCGCCCTCGTACCGGTAGGAGACGGAGTGCTTCGCGTCGTCGGCCGGCGCGGTGTCCTCGACCACGCCGTTGTCGTCCACCTCGGCGTGCCGTGGGCGCTGGTCCTCGAGGCTGATGCGCAGGCCCTTGTTGAGGAAGGCCATCTGCTGGAACCGGTGACGGAGCGTCTCGAAGTCGTACTCGACGGTCTCGAAGACCTCGTCGTCCGCCCAGAACGTCACCGTGGTGCCCGTGACATCGGTCGCCTCGCCCTTGGCCAGGGGGGCGGTCGGCACGCCGCGCACGTAGGCCTGGCGCCAGACGAAGCCGTCGGTTCGCACCTCGACCTCGACGCGCTTGGACAGCGCGTTGACCACCGAGACGCCCACGCCGTGCAGACCGCCCGATACGGCGTACCCGCCGCCGCCGAACTTGCCACCGGCGTGCAGCACCGTCAGCACGACCTCGACCGCCGGCTTACCCTCGGACTTGACGATGCCGACGGGGATGCCGCGGCCGTCGTCGACCACCCGGACGCCGCCGTCGGGGAGGATCGTCACCTGGATGTCCGTCGCGTAGCCGGCCAGGGCCTCGTCCACCGAGTTGTCGACGACCTCGTACACCAGGTGGTGCAGGCCGCGCTCGCCGGTGGATCCGATGTACATGCCGGGACGCTTGCGGACGGCTTCGAGCCCCTCGAGCACGGTGATGGCGCTGGCGTCGTATCCGCCGTTGCCGTCTGGGTGCTGGGAAGGGGTGCCGTCCGAGGGGGTGTTGGTGGGCGCGGCTACCACGGGCGGCGGCTCTCCTCAGCGGGCTGGACGGCGCGGAGGGCCCCGCCCGGCGGCTGGCAGGGCGGATCACTCCACGGCGTGGGAGTTCTTGTCTCAGGACCGGCGCGGACGCGCCAGAACGACCCCTTCAGTCTACCGCGTGGGTGCCCTGGAACTGTGGTTCATCCACAGCGCCTCAGCCGTAGGTGTCCCGCGGCCCCCGGCCCGGCACCGATCGGCGACCCCGCGAGAAACCCGGCCCGGCGGGGCCGAGCACGCGCACCTCGACCACCACACCCTCGCCGAGGTCGTCGGCCAGCCGGCGCAGGAGCTGCGGCCCGAGCAGCGTCAGGTTCGCCGCCCAGGCGGTCGACGACGCCCGCAGCGTCAGCAGCCCGGCGTCGAACCCCTCCGGTTGGCAGTGCTCCGCGACCTCCGGCCCGACGAGCTGCGGCCAGCGACCGCGCAGGTCACCCTCGACGAGGCCGGGGCGCCAGCCCAGCTCGGCGGCGAGCCGGCCGGCCGTGGTGCCGACGAGCTGCGGGTCGCGCGCGTCCGGACCGGAACCGGTGGGCGGCACGACGAGCTTCCCGCGCCTCGGGGCGTCGCCGGGTCGCAGCCCACGGGCACGCGCACCTTCCTGGGCGCGGGCGAGCGCCGCGCGCGCCACCTGGTCCGGCGGGGTGCGGGTCGGCTCGGCCGGGGTGCGGGTCGGGTCGGCCGGGGTGC
>CAZBIO010000276.1:0-2829 GCA_964491965.1 uncultured Cellulomonas sp. | reverse complement strand
GGACCGACGCTCGTGGTACACACAGCTCATGTTCGCCCAGCACGTCGCGAATCTCGGGCCTTTCTGGGGACGCAGCCAGGGTACCGGCCATCCGGGCATCACCTTTTTCAACCGCGGCGGCGGACTCGTGTGCTTCGATCCGTTCAACCGAGCCGATCGACAGATGAACGCGCACTTGTTCTTGTTCGGCCCTACCGGCAGCGGCAAATCAGCGACGCTGAATAACCTCCTCGTTCAATCTCTGGCGATCTACCGTCCGCGACTGTTCATCCTCGAAGCGGGCAACTCATTTGGGCTCTTCGGCGAATTCGCCGAACGCCTGGGACTCACCGTCCATCGCGTCAAGCTCGCTCCCGGCTCCGGCGTCACGCTCGCACCTTTCGCTGATGCCCGACGGCTCGTCGAGACACCCGCACAGGTCGAGACGATTGACGCGGACGCCATTGATGAGCCGGGCACCGCCTCGAATCAAGACAGCGACGAGAAGCGTGACGTTCTTGGCGAGCTCGAGATCACCGCTCGATTGATGATCACGGGCGGTGAGGAACGCGAAGAGTCGCGGACGACTCGCGCCGACCGCAGTCTCATCCGCCAGTGCATCCTGGACGCCGCGCGTAGGTGCACGTTGCAGCGGCGTGTGGTCCTCACGCAGGACATCCGCGATGCGCTCCGTGCACGGGGCAACGATCCGCTCCTACCAGAAATCCGGCGGACACGCCTGCTGGAGATGGCCGACGCAATGGACATGTTCTGCCAGGGTGTCAACGGACAGTTGTTCAACCGCGCGGGCACATCGTGGCCGGAAGCCGACATCACCCTGGTCGATCTCGCAACGTTCGCCCGCGAGGGCTACAACGCCGAGCTGTCGATTGCCTATATCTCGCTGGTCAACACCGTAAACGACATCGCCGAGCGCGATCAGTTTCTCGGGAGACCGACCTGCTTTGTCGTCGACGAGGGCCACATCGTTCTCAAGAATCCGCTGCTGTCTCCCTTCTCCGTCAAAGCCACGAAGATGTGGCGCAAGCTGGGGCTCTGGTTCTGGCTCAGCACGCAGAATCTGGACGACTTTCCCGCTGCCGCCCAACCGATGTTGAGCATGATCGAATGGTGGATCTGCCTCAGCATGCCGCCGGACGAAGTCGAGAAGGTCGCGCGGTTCCGAGAGCTGAACGCTGCACAGAAACGGCTCTTGCGCTCTGCACGCAAGGAAAGCGGCAAGTTCTCGGAAGGCGTTGTCCTGTCAAAGTCGATGGAAGTGCTTTTTCGCGCAGTGCTCCCGAGCATCAATCTGGCACTGGCGATGACTGACCCTGAAGAAAAGAACGAGCGCTACAAGCTCATGATGAAGCACGGCCTCGGAGAACTCGATGCCGCGCTTAGGGTGGCCGAACAGATTGACTCTGCACGCGGGATCACGCCAATCGGAGTGGATGCGGCGCAGTAAGCGAGAGTGTCCGTCTCGGCCCGGTGATCCCGTACACGTCATGCGAGAGCCATGTTCGGTCGCGGTCGCCCCTCGACCCGACTCGTTGCGAGCGTTCAACTCAGCGGCACAAGAGAGCGGTTAGGTGGCTGTCGACAGTATCGGCTCTGCTTACCACCGGTGCGCATCATCCAGTAAGGAATATGGATCAACCGAGTTTGTCGTCAGGTAGGAGCGGAAGCCATCCAGTCCGCTCCGAATCAGCCGCTCGAACATGGCGAGCGGGTAACCAAGATACCATGCATCGTCTCCTACATAGCTGTGGTAGTACGGTGCCGCGCTTTCACCAAACACCTCCATTGCATAGCCGGGCTCACGCGATTCATGAACGAGTCGGTTCCGATAACGGTAGAGCAGCGCGATGTGCTGGTATTCGCAGATGGCCGCTTTTTCCTCTTCAGTGGTGGCGTGTTTCGATAGCACGGACGCGCGTTCATCCATGTCGGACGCTGCAACCGTCCCTCCGTCTTCCGTAGAAAATTGCGATATCCTCTCTCGGACAAGCTGCCCAAGCGTGCAGTGATCGAGGCTCTGCTCCTTGAGCCTTTGGAAAAGAAAGGGGAGGCTTACAAGTTCGGCTTCCGACCATGAACAATCCTCTATCACAAAGCGGAAGAAACGAGCGCGATTCTGCCTGTGAAGTTCTGGGAATGCCTTCTTGTTGAAGCGCAGGCCTGCAAGGCTATCAAGCATGGTGACATACAGAACCTTTCGATAGAGGGTTCCACTGGCGCTAGAGGGTTCGCTGCACCCATCGTCATGCGCAATTGCAAGGCGCGCGATCTCACCGATCTCACGATCGAAGTACGCGCAGAATTGCTCGATCGCTTGCTCAGTAGCGCTCATAGGCATGGTTCGTTTTCCTCATCATAGGCAAGGGCGTCGACAATGAACTTTCGATCGTTCTCGTCAAACGGTCTGCAAGAGCGTGCGGCTCGGGAGAACGAGAATCTGGCCTCGAGAATAGGCGACGATACACGCGGCCAGAGCTGCCGTGCAGCTGCAGAGGCATCCGTTGGCGGATCCGGTCGATATAGGGGATCGATATCAAGCGGCAGACGTCGCGGCTCTGAGGCTTTCCATCCGGCGTAGCTTGACCGATACCGTGTCGAAGTAATGGAGGCGACTGGTTGATCCAAGTCAGGACACGTGTGTATGCGTACCGCGTCCGTGTTTAGGACCTCGTCACGAAAGCACGTCAGTCCCCCGGTATAGGCTTCCACTGGACACCCACTTGAGCCAAATTGATGCGTGAGGGTGTTGTTATGCGACGGAAGAACGAGACGAGCACTGACGAACGAGGACGTTGGTCCTCAAAGAAGAAGATGGACGCGGTACTGCGT
>CAZBIO010000275.1:0-6579 GCA_964491965.1 uncultured Cellulomonas sp. | reverse complement strand
GGCCCTCCACGCCGCCCGCCGGCAGGCCCGCCGCGCGCGCTACGCCGCGGAGGCCTTCGGCGGCGAGGCAGCCCACCGCAGCGCGTCCCGCGCCGAGGCCGTCCAGGAGGCGCTCGGCGCTCAGCACGACACGGTGCTCGTCCGGACGGCACTCGAGGCGGCGGCCGCCCACGCGCGGTCGTCGGGCGAGGACACCGGGCCGTACGACGACCTGGCCGCGCTCGCCCGGCACGCGGCGGCGGAGGCCGAGCGGGACGCCGTCCCGGCGGCACGCCGCGCGATGCGCCACGGCCACCGCCGCTGGCTGCGCTGAGCGCTGGACCCCTCGGGCGTCTGCGCCCACATCGACGCTCACCCGGACGTCCGCTGTGGGCGACCAGGTGCAGGCGCCTTCCAGGGCGTGCCATCAAGCCCCGGCTCCGCGTTAAGGCCGCCTGGTCCAGCCACCGCCCGCCATGGGTCACAGGTGGCTGCAACCGAATCTCACGTGAACTCCAGGTGAACCCTTGTGAAAGCAACAGCGCGAGGAGCGGAACGATGCAAGCATCGCCACCGGATTCAAGGTTGACCAGCCGGCGATCTGCCCGGACTCTCGACGCACGCAAATAGAAAGAAGGATGACGATGCAGACGAAGTCTCGGCTACTTGTAGTCTCGGGGGTGGCCGCAGCTCTTCTGCTGGTCGGAGCTTTCGGGGCTGATGCAGCGGTAGACGGCGCAATCGACGAGCTTCCTGTCGCGAAGGCAAACCCTGGATTGTCAGAGGACCTCATCAAGTCCCTTCCGCCCGCGGTTCAGCAATCAGACGTGATCGTCGACCCCAATTTCAAACCGGGAACACCCATCTACTACCCCGATGGGAGGCTCGTCGAGGGCCAAAATCCCAACGTGGTAAACAGTGCCATGGCTGCGGCTTGTAGCCTTACCGTTACGGCCCTGCCTGGAGGAGCCTGGGGCACACCGTCGGAATGCAGCGTGGGCATATTCGGCCACGCCGGGTACTACCGGGCGTACTCGTGGGCAGCGACAAGTGATACCCAAGGATGCATTCAGGTGCGCGGCACCTACTTCGAGACGACGCCGGAGATGCACTGGTACGCGGCCGGGTGCGGCTACTTCAATTCAGTGAGTGTCTACTGGGGGAACGTTCTTATGTCGCCCGCGACGCGCGCCCTGAGTCAGTCGTTGGCGACCGGTTGGATTGCAGACTGGCAGTCTTGACGAACGTCCGGCACTCCGAGGACCCAATGGCCGCCATGCGCATCCCTGAGTGATTCAAGAGACGAGCGTGGAGATGGGGCGGTCGCAGTCGTGGATTACCACTGACCGGCTATGCGGAGTTGCAATCTGCTCTCTCTCCACGGCCTCATGGGCCGTCGCTGCTGGCGTTTGGGTGGCCATGTCACCAATTCAGCATTCTGTTGCTGACAACTGGAACCCGGCCTGGCTGTGGTCTGTCGTCCGCCTCGGTATCCCGGCAGTGCTGATTCTGACTGCAGGAGCAACATCCCTCGGCAACCGCCGATTCCTTCGAGCGGTCGGAGCGATAGTAGCATTGCACATTCTCGTAGGGTTGTGGGCAATCACTGCCGTCGGCATTTCGGCGAGTACTGGGTTTCAATCCTTGGCACTCGCGACGGCGCTACTTGCGCTCATCGTTGCGATCGATCGGCCACGCACGTCCCGCGCTCGTCCGCGCCCGAATGTGGCATTAGCCCTGATCCTCGGGGCCCTAATGCTGACCACGTTGGCGCCAGCCGTCGCAGAGTCAACCGATTCTCTTGGCCGGGTCGTCCTCTCAACCGTCATCGCCACAGCAAGAACCCTCGCAGCATGCGTAGCGGCATGGCTGATCGGCCGCCATACCCGTCCGACGACACTCGTTGCCTCCTTCATCCTCGTCGGCTTGACCGTGGCCTCCGCAGTCGATGTGTCGTCCGTTAGGGGCGCGGACCTTACGGTTGCCCTCGCCCGCACCGTTCTGCACCTCGTTTCCGCTGGCATCGGCATCAGAGTCGTCGTCTCATTCAGGAACGAAGCCGCGTGACCCTGGTCCTGCTCGCGGCGCGCCCCGACGCTCCGGTGACGGGTAAAGCGAAACCTCGGAATTGGTGTGTATACACAGCTCGATGAAGGCTCGATGAATTCGCTCCCGTCAACTTGAGGCTTCGCCGCGCCTAGTTGTCGCGCGTCTAAAGTGAGTTTGGTGTTGTGGTTCGGGATCATGGGGTGTGGCGAATCGGGCTGCCCCGGCACTGGTGGTGCGTGAGGGCGACCGGGATGAGCTGGAGCGCTGGACGCGGGCGTCGAGAATCGGTGCGGGGGCGGCGCGTCGGGCCAGGATCGTGCTGCTGGCCGGCGAGGGCGTGGCGAATGCGCGGATCGCGGCGGCAGTCGGGGTGAGCGTGCCCACGGTCCTGCTGTGGCGGGGCCGGTACCAGGCCAAGGGACTGTCCGGGTTGGGTGACGAACCGTGCTCGGGACGCCCGCGGGTGGTCGACCACGCGGTGATCGTGGCCGCGACGCTGCGTCCGCCGCCGAAGCGGCTCGGGGTGACGCACTGGTCCAGCCGGCTGCTGGCCGACCGGCTGCACGTCAGTGCGTCGACGGTGGCGCGGGCGTGGCGTGCCTACGGGGTCCAGCCCTGGCGAGCCGAGTCGTTCCGGTTCTCCACCGACCCCGAGCTGGTCGGCAAGGTGACCGATGTCGTGGGTCTGTACCTGGCCCCGCCGGACGACGCGATCGTGTTGTGTGTGGACGAGAAGTCCCAGATCCAGGCGCTGGACCGCACCGCCCCGGTCCTGCCGATGCAGCCTCATCTGATCGAGCGCCGCTCGCCGGACTACGTGCGCCATGGCACGACGACGCTGTTCGCGGCCCTGGAGATCGCCACCGGCCAGGTGACCGCGGCACTCAAGCCGCGGCACCGCCGCCAGGAGTTCTTGGCGTCCTTACGCCGGGTCGCCCGCGCCTACCCCGACCGGCAGCTGCACCTGGTGATGGACAACTACGCCGCCCACAAGACCGGCGAGGTCACCGCCTGGCTGGCCGCCAACCCGCGCGTGGTGATGCACTTCACCCCGACACACGCCTCATGGATGAACCTGGTCGAGGTGTGGCTCGGCATCGTCGAGCGCCAGGCGATCCGCCGCGGCACGTTCGGCTCGGTCAAGGACCTCAACGCCAAGATCCGCGCCTTCATCGACGGCTGGAACGACCGAGCCCACCCCTTCGTCTGGACCAAGACCGCCGACGACATCCTCAACAAGGCCAACCCGAAGAAGACCTCAAAGACGAACCACTAGGATCGGCGGGTGCGCGGCCGTGCCTACCGGCTGTCCTCCACGTGGCGCCTCGACGCGCCGGTGGAGCACTGCTGGGCGGCGCTGGCCGACCCCGTCTTTAGCTGGCCGCGGTGGTGGCCCGGCGTCACCACGACCGGGGTGCACTCCGCGCCCGACGGACTGGTCGGCAGCGCCGCCGACGTCGTCTTCCGGTCGCCCCTGCGATACCACCTGGCGATGCACCTCGAGGTCGAGGAGGCCCGGCCGAGCACCGAGGTGCGCCTGCGCGCCAGCGGCGACCTCGTCGGGCACGCGCTGGCCCGCCTCACGACCGCCGCGCCCGGACGGACCCGGATCGACGTGCTGTGGCACGTCACGCCGACGGTGACGTGGATGATCGCGACCGGCGCGTTGCTCGCCCCCGCGTTCGCCGGGGCGCATGCGGCGATGATGCGGTCCGGCGAGCGCGGCCTCGCGCGATACCTCGCAGGGCGGGCCGGGGCCGACCCCGGCTAAGCCTCGATCCGGCGGTTCGGCCCGAGCTCGGTCAGCCAGGTCGGGCCGGTGCGCGCCAGCTCCGCCGCGAAGTCGTCGGCCCACCGGGAGTACGGCGCCCGGGCGAGCGCGTCGTTGGCGAACCGCGCGTCGACGGTCACCTCGGTGACGGCGAACGACGGGATCGCCAGGTCGGTCACCGGCCCGCCGCGCTCCACCTCGGCGATCACCAGCGGGGCGTTGCGCCCGCAGAAGACGTCGATCACCCAGCCGTCCTCGCCGAGCCAGACCGCGTGCCGCAGCTTGGCGACCCGGTCGCCGCCGCGCCTCACCAGCTCGATGGCCACGGTGGTGTCCAGCTCACGCTCGGCCTCGTACCGCGTTCCGGCGACCATGGGGCCCTTCACCGTCACCGCGGCGAAGTCCGCGCGGTCGACGAACCGCTCCAGCAGAGCCAGCTCGTCGAGCGCCGGGTCGAGGTCGCCGGTCACCTCGGGGACCTGGACGCGGACCCGGACGGCGTAGCCCTCGTCGGCCAGCAGGTAGGTCTGGACGATGAGCGTGGGGCTGCTCTCGAGCAGGCCGGCCGGCACGTCGCGCGCGAGGAATCGGCGTTCGAACTCGAAGTCGCCGTAGCCCGAATCGCTCATCGCCGCCTCCGTCGTCGCCGGGAGAAATCGTGCACCCGTTGGCATCGAGCCTAGCCAGCGGCCGTGCCACACTCGCGGATGTGACGGTGTCGCAACAGCGCTACTCGCCGGAGGACCACCTCGGCGGCCGGTCACTCCTGGTCGCCGCCGCCTACGTCATCCTCTGCCGCCCCGGCGCGGAGGGCCATGAGGTGCTGCTCCAGCTGCGCCACGGCACCGGCTACATGGACGACCACTGGGCGACGCTGGCCGGCCACGTCGACCCCGGCGAGTCGGTGCACGAGGCCGCGGTCCGCGAGGTCGCCGAGGAGGCCGGCGTCAGCGTGCGGATCGACGACCTCGTCCCGCTGACGACGATCCACCGGTTCGAGCGCGGCGGGCCTGCCGTGGAACAGCGGGTCGACGTGTTCTTCACCGCCACGCGCTGGAAGGGCGAGCCGTCGGTGCGCGAGCGCGACAAGGCGGCGGCGATGGGGTGGTTCTCCGTCTACGAGCTGCCCGAGCCCGTGGTGCCGCACGAGCGGCTGGTGCTCGACATGCTGGCGAGCGGCAAGCCGATGCCGGCGGTGTTCAGCCTGCCGAGCTGAGGCGTTGCCCTCCGGGCCGGTCGGCGGCCCGTTAGGGTCGGCCTGTGCCGCCCACCGACAGCCGCCAGGCGCTGGGCGCCCTCCTGTCGGCCCGGGTCGGTCTGATCGCGCTGGCGTGCGACGACGAGGCCCGCGCCGTGGCGATGGTGCTCGCGGCGGCCAGCGATACGCGCCGGCCGCTGTTCCGCTGGTCGGTCACCGACGGCCTGACCCGCCTCGACCTCCCGCCCGAGCCGCGGCAGTGGTACGACTCCGACGTCGTCGCCGTGCTGCGCAACATCCGCGACTCCCGCCTCGCCGCCACCTACGTGCTGCTCGACCTGCACCCCTTCCTCACCGACCCCGTGGTGGTGCGGCTCCTCAAGGACATCGCCACCGCGCCGCTGTCCGAGCGGAACACGGTGGTGCTGGTCTCCCCCACGCTCGACGTGCCCGACGACCTCGACCACCTGGCGATGCACTTTCCGGTTGCGTTCCCGTCACGCGAGGAACGCACCGCGATCGTCGATGCCGTGCTGGGCTCGTGGACCACCGCCACGGGGCGGCCGCCGATGGTCGACCCGCGCGCCCGCGAGCTGCTCGTCGAACGCCTCGCCGGCCTCACGTACGGGGACGCCACCGCGGTCGCGCGGTCCGTGGTGCTCGACGACGGCGCGCTGGTCGCCGACGACCTCCCGCGCGCGATGGCGGCCAAGCGGGACCTGCTCGCCGGCGACGGCGTGCTCTCCTACTCCCCGCAGGTGGTGGCGCCCGACGACCTCGCCGGGATGGCCCGCCTCAAATCGTGGCTCGCGACGCGCCGGCCCGCGCTCGACGGCTCGGCGCCGGGGCTGCGCCCGCCGCGCGGCGTGCTGCTGCTCGGGGTGCAGGGCTGCGGCAAGTCGGCGACCGCCAAGGCCTCGGCCGCCCTGCTCGGGATCCCGCTGCTGCGACTGGACCTCGCCGCGGCGTACGACAAGTACGTCGGCGAGTCCGAGCGGCGCCTCCGCGACGCCCTCGCCGCCGCCGAGGCACTCCAGCCGTGCGTCGTCTGGGTCGACGAGATCGAGAAGGGCATCGCGACGTCGGACGGTGACACCGGCGCGTCCCGCCGGCTGCTCGGCACGTTCCTCACCTGGCTCGCCGAGCACGACTCGCGCGTGTTCGTCGTCGCCACCGCCAACGACATCTCCGCCCTGCCGCCCGAGCTGGTGCGCAAGGGCCGGTTCGACGAGATCTTCTTCGTCGACCTGCCCGACGAGCGGACGCGGGCGGAGATCCTCGCGATCCACGCGCGGGGACAGGGGCTCGCGCTGTCGCCCGACGAGGCCGGGGCGCTGGCCGCCGCGACGCCGCAGTTCTCGGGCGCCGAGCTGGAGGCGGCGGTGGTTGCCGCGACGTACGGGGCCTACGCGCGCCGTGCACCCCTCACCGCGGCCGACGTCCTCGCCGAGGTGCGGGCGACCCGGCCGCTCGCGACGGTGATGGACGGCCAGGTCGCGGCGCTTCGCGCCTGGGCCGCCCCCCGCACGGTCCCCGCCTGACCGCCGCCAGCCGCTCGCCCAGCCCGCCTGCCGCTCGCCCA
>CAZBIO010000274.1:0-4863 GCA_964491965.1 uncultured Cellulomonas sp. | reverse complement strand
CCAGACACCCGCCTCGGCGAACTCGTCGGCCGCCGCCTGAGCCGCGGCGATCGCCTCCGGCACCAGGCGGAGGTCCGCCATCGCGTCCGCCCGCTCGAGGTGGTGCTCGCCGAGCGGCAGCCCCGCGCGCTCGTAGGCGAGCGCGACCTCGTCGAACTCCGCCAGACCGCGGGCCAGGCGCCCCTGGCGGACGACGATCCAGGCGTGTGTCTGGCGCGCGATGGCCGCCATCGCGGACCCCGCGTTGACGGCGATCTCGATCGCCTGCTCGGACGAGGCCAGAGCCTCGTCGTAGGCGCCGCGCGCGGCGAGCGCGATCGCGAGGTTGTTCGCGACTCGCATGGCGGTGTCATCGGAGCGGTATGGGCTCGCGGCGATGCTGCGGTAGCGCGCCTCGGCCCTCAGGTGGTGGCCGGCGTTGTGGTCGAGGAGCGCGAGCTGGAGCTCGAGGTAGGCGTCGAGGCGTCCACGCTCGTCGTCGGGCATCGCCGTCGCCCGCGCGACCAATCCCTGGGCGACGACGATGTCGCGACGGGCGGCGAGGACCCGCCCCTGGTCGTGCCTGACGACGGCGCGTGTCGCGCGAACCTCCGCCTCGACGAACACCGCCCCGCATCGCTCGCTCAGCCGCACGGCCCGGTCGAGCAACCGGATGGCCTCGGTCTGCTCCCACCGATACCGGTGCACGGTCGCCAGCGCGCGCAGTGCGAGCGCAAGTGCCGCAGGATCGCCGCGGGTCTCCGCAACGGTAATGAGGCGACGAACGTCACCCTCAGCGCCGGCCGGATCGGACATCGCCAGGTCCCAGAGTCGGCGAGCATGTATCACGAGGCCGTCGACGTCCTCATCCTCCGTTGGGAAGGGTGCGCCGTCGGCCATGGCACCGCTCACTCCACACCCTCCGTTCGCTCGTCCGACCTACGAAGGAGTCCCCTCGAATGAGCACGTCCGACGGTACAGGCCCCGCAGACCTCCGCGACGATCGCTCCCGCGAGCGCGCCAAGGTGCGCCAGCAGGTTGCCGAGTTGACCCACACTCCACGCGAGCCTGCGCTGCGCCGCCAGGTCGCCCGCACCATCCGGACCCGCTACCACGCCCGCACCCAACGGTGGGTCGAGATGGTCGCCGGCCCCGGGGACGGCGACACGCTGGTCGTCGAGAAGGAGCTGATCGTCACCCGGGCGACCTGGGAGGACGAGGGCGCGCGCGCCTACCTCGAGGCTCGGGATCTGCACCGAGTGGCCCTCGAGGCCCCGGGGGTGGACGACCGCATCGTGCTGCTGCGGGCCGACGAAGACGTCAGCGCCGACGAGCTCCACGACACGGTCGCCGAGCTGCGGCTGCGCGGCTTCGCCGCGTCGCAGAACCAGGTGCTGCCGTGCAGCCCCCTGATCAAGAACCTCGGCGGCCCGGCGCTCGCCACCCCACTGCCGCCGTTCTCCCCCACCCCCGTCGCGAACGCGCCCCACGTCGCGGTCGTCGACACCGGCATCGACGGAACCTCGCGCGGCGACGGCTGGCTGGTCGACGTCCCCCGCCACGAGCACGGCGCCGACGCGAACATCGACCCGCTGGACTTCGAGCCGCACGACGGCTACCTGGACCTCGCCGCCGGTCACGGCACGTTCGTCGCCGGTGTCGTCGCCCGGGTGGCGCCGATTGCGACGATCACGGTGCACCGCGCGCTGCTCGGTGGCGGCGTCGGCACCGAGATCGACATCGCGACCGCGATCGTGCGCGCGGTCGAGCAGGGCGCGGACATCGTCAACCTGTCGCTCGGCGCCTCGACGCTGTTCGACCAGCCGTCGCTGGCGGTCGAGGCGGCACTCGCGCGCGTCGCCGAGATCGAGGAGGAGCAGGGGCGCGAGGTGCTCGTCGTCGCCGCCGCGGGCAACACCGGCGACACGCGGCCGGTGTGGCCCGCTGCCTTCCGTCAGGTGGTCGCGGTCGCCGGGCTGACGGCCGAGCACCACGCCGCCCCCTGGTCGACCCACGGCTTCTGGGTGGACTGCTCGACCGTCGCCGAGGGGATCACCTCGCCGTTCGTCGCCGGTCGCGAGTCGTACGAGTTCACGTCCGACCCCGACGACTTCCCGGCCGACTCGTTCGCGTTGTGGAGCGGGACGTCGTTCGCCGCGCCGCAGGTCGCGGGCGCGGTCGCGCTCCTCATGCACGAGCACGGCATCGGCGCTCGCACCGCCTACGCCCGGCTCCACGCGAGCGGCACGCCCCTGCCCGACTACGGCCGCGCGCTGCGGATCCTGCCCGGACTGTAGAACCCGGGGTCATGACATGAAGACTTTGTGTCTGGAACGCGGGACGATACCGCCCGTGGCGTATCGCCAGCAGGAACCGTCAGGCCCGGGCGTCCCGCCACGGTCCGGCGTTCCCGCGTTCACGACGAGCCGGGACGCCGACCTCGGCGATGCGTCGATGACCACGCTCGTCGGTGGCGCCCTCGCCGGCGACGAGGCGGCGTGGACGGAGATCGTCCGCCGGCACGCCGGCCTGGTCGTCGCGCGTGTGCGCCAGTTCCGGCTCACCCCGCAGCAGGCCGAGGACGTCGCGCAGACCGTGTGGCTCAACCTGTGCGAGCACCTGGCGGAGGTGCGGGAGCCGGAGGCGCTGCCGGGATGGATCGCCACGATCACCCGGCGCGAGTGCCTGCGCACAGTGGCGCTGAGCCGGCGCAGCGTCCCGGTCGACCCGACCACTGGTCGCTTCGACGCTCCCGAGCCGGACGACGAGGACGGGTTGGCCTTCGACCTGCTGCGCACCGAGCGCAGCCGCGCCCTGCACTCCGCTCTCGCCGAGCTGCCGGACCACCAGCGGCGCCTCCTCCTGCTGCTGAGCACCGACCCGGCGCCGAGCTACCAGGAGATCTCCGAGCGCCTCGGCATCCCGATCGGCTCGATCGGCCCGACACGCCAGCGTGGGCTCGACCGGCTGCGCCGAGCACGCGCGATCCGGGACTACCTCGCCGAGTCCGACGGCTCGGCGTTCGGTGAAGGGGGGCACGATGACCGCGCGCTGGGATGACCACAAGCGCGACGTGGGAGCCGGCAACGGCCCCACCGACGCGTGGCACGACGACGAGGCACTCACCGCGGCGCTGGCCGACGCACTCGTCGACGTCGATCTGCTCGACCGCGTGACGGCGGCCGGGCGGCGAGCGTTCGCGACGCATCGCACGTTCGTCGCACTGCGCGACGAGCTGGAGGCGGACCTGCTGCTGCTCGAGCTCGTGCACGACTCGCTGCAGGACGAGCCGACGGCCGCCGTGCGCGACCGGCTCGGCCGCCCGTCCCGCACGCTCGTGTTCGAGGGCGACGGCATCGGCGTCGAGCTCGAGGTGACCGAGTCCGCGGTCGAGGGCCAGCTGATCCCGGCGCAGCCGGGACGCGTCACGCTGCGCACCCCCGACGGGGAGCAGGCGACCGCAGCGACCGACGAGGTCGGCTACTTCCGCCTAGACGTCCACGCCAGCGGGCCGGTCCAGGTCGCCTGCGAGGCCGGCGACGCGCACTGCGTGACGGAGTGGCTGCACTGGTGACCGGCTGAGGCGTATCACCGCGGCCGTTCGCGACTCCTCATGGAGTCGATGCATGAAGGGTCGCGGCGCGGAGCGCTCCCAGGGGGCGAGCACACGGTGCCGCGTGGGCAGCGGGGCATGCCGGCCGCCGGATCGAGACATGTGTCCGGAACGCACGGAGGCCCGGTCCCTCTCGGGACCGGGCCTCCGCCACGTTCACACGACCGTCAGGCCGCGTCCTCCTCGGAGAGGTTGCGCGTCTTGTTCTGGTCGAGCGGGATGCCGGGGCCGTTCGTCGTCGACACCGTCGCCCGGGTGATGTAGCGCCCCTTCGAGGCCGCCGGCTTGAGCCGGAGGATCTCGTCGAGCGCCGCGGCGTAGTTCTCCACCAGCGCCACGTCGGTGAACGACGTCTTGCCGATGATGAACGCCAGGTTGCCGTGCCGGTCGACGCGGAACTCGATCTTGCCGCCCTTGATGTCGGACACCGCCTTGGCGACGTCCATCGTGACCGTGCCGGTCTTCGGGTTCGGCATGAGGCCGCGCGGGCCGAGGACCTTGCCGAGGCGGCCGACCTTGCCCATGAGGTCCGGCGTCGCCACCGCGGCGTCGAAGTCGGTGTACCCGCCGGCGACCTTCTCGATCAGCTCGTCGCCGCCGACCTCATCGGCACCCGCCGCCAGGGCCTGCTCGGCGCGCTCGCCGACCGCGAAGACCAGGACGCGGGCGGTCTTGCCCGTGCCGTGCGGCAGGTTCACCGTGCCACGCACCATCTGGTCCGCCTTGCGCGGGTCCACCCCGAGCCGGAAGACGACCTCGACCGTGGCCGGGTAGCTCGTCGTCGACGTCTCCTTGGCCAGGCGCAGTGCCGCCAGCGGGGCGTAGACCGTCCCGGGCTCGATCTTCTTGAGCGCGTCCTCGTACTTCTTGCTGTGCTTCTTCATCTGCTCATCTCTCCTCGGCAGTCGTGGTCATGCGGGCCGCACAGGCCCTGCCACACGCGGACCGGTCAGTCCGCGATCGTGATACCCATCGAACGGGCGGTGCCCGCGATGATCTTCTCGGCGGCCTCGACGTCGTTGGCGTTGAGGTCGACGAGCTTCTGGCTCGCGATCTCCCGCACCTGCGCCTTGGTCAGCGACGCCACCTTGGTGGTGTGCGGCGTCGGGGACCCCTTCGCCACACCCGCGGCCTTCTTGATCAGCTCGGCGGCCGGCGGCGTCTTGGTGATGAAGGTGAACGAGCGGTCCTCGTACACCGTGATCTCGACCGGGATGACGTTGCCGCGCTGCGACTCCGTCGCCGCGTTGTACGCCTTGCAGAACTCCATG
>CAZBIO010000273.1:0-8456 GCA_964491965.1 uncultured Cellulomonas sp. | reverse complement strand
GACCCCGCCGCCGTCGGCTTTCTGGAGGGCCTCGCACTGGCGTGTGAGAACACCGGTGTCTCGCTACTGTTGATTCCCGCTCTCGAGACCGGTTCGGCGCTCACGATGATGGGGCAGGCGCCCGTCGATGGTTTTGTCTTCTACTCCATGCCGAAGGGCAGTTCTCACATCCAGCGGGCGCTACGACGGCGTCTTCCCGTCGTCGTGGTCGACGAGCCGGAAGACGTCCCCGACGCCGACTGGGTGGGGCTCGATGACGAGGGCACGTTCAGGCGCCTCGGTGAGCACATGCGAGAGCTTGGTCACCGCAGGGTCGGGATCATCTGCTCGAAGCTCGACTCCAGTGGTTACAACGGCCCGGTCAGCCCGCAGCGCCTGAATCAAGCAACGTACTCGGTGCAGCTCAACCGGATCCGGGGAATGGCCACGGCGCTGGAAACGACGCCGGGCGATGCGGGGATGCCCATCGAGGAATGCCACTACAACGAGTCCACGGTGGGATTTGAGGCGGCCAACGCGCTGCTCGACCGGTACCCCGGGCTGTCCGCGATCGCGTGCACGTCGGACGTGCTGGCACTGGGAGCGCTCCAGGCCGCACGCCAGCGAGGTCTGGACGTTCCCCGCGACCTGTCTGTCGTAGGACACGACGACATCCCTGAGGCCGGTCGATTGGGTCTGACCACCGCCCAGCAGTCCCTCGTGGAGAAGGGACGGATCGCCGGGCAGCTGATGCTGACGCGCGCCGGCCGCACGGCTCCCCGACGCCAACTCCTGCCGAGCCAGTTGCGCATCCGCCGGACCACGGGCCCGGCTCCGTCGCGCTAGGAGGCACGACCTAGTCGAAGAAGTGCGCATCCGGTGCAGAGAGGTGCGCGCGCATGGCATCGGTGTCGAGCGTCAAGCCCAGGCCCGGTCCGTCCCACACGTCGATCATGCCGTCCCGGACGATAGGTTCCGGAAGTCCGCTGACCGCGGAGTACCACCACGGCTCGTCGGCCGAGGGGTACTCGAACGCGATGAAGTTGTCCGGGAGCGTAGCGGCGACCTGCACGTGGGCCGCCAGCCCGAGGAGACCGTTGTGGAACCCGTGCGGCGCGATCATCACGCCGTGGACGTCGGCGAGCTCAGCAATCCACTTGAGTTCGGCCAACCCGCCCACGTCAGCGGGATCCGGCCCGACGACGCGAACCGCCTGCCGCTCGATCAGCTCGACGAAGTTCTCACGTAGGTACATCTGTTCGCCCGTATGGACGGGCGTCGTCGTGCCCTGAGTCAGTTCCCGGTACTGCTCGACGGTCACCCACGGCACGTAGTCGCCGGCGAGAAGATCCTCGACCCAGAGGAGATTGAAGGGCTCAAGCGCCCGCAGCAATCGCATCGCGTCGGAGACCATCCAGCCCGGCCCCATGTCCAGCGCGAGCCCGATCTCGTCGCCCAGGACCGCCTTCATCGCGCCGACGCACTCGACGACATGGGCGATCGCCCGCTCGCTCACCGGCCCGCGGTTCGGCCACCAGGGCCCCACGGTGGGTGTCCCGTAACCCCTCGCCGCGAACGATGCCGCCTGCGGACCGTGATACCCGCCGGTTTCCTTGAGGATGGTGAAGCCCTCGGGAGACTCGCGCATGATCGTCACGGACTTCGCGAACGCCTCCGGCGAGTCCTCGTCAGTCACCCACCGAACGCCGCCGTCGTAGACGCGGACTCGATCCCGCACCTTGCCACCGAGCAGTTTGTGCACGGGCAAGCCATATGTCTTGCCGGTCAGATCCAACAACGCGATCTCGATCGCGGAGACCAGCGATCCCCACGGCTTGAATCCCCCGAAGCGCCGAATCTTGCGCACACACCGTGACACGTCCGTCGGGTCGCTGCCCACCAGTTCGTCGCGGTAGATCGGGACGAGACTGCGCAGGAACGCCTTGGTCGGCTCGAGTTGAGCGAATCCGTCGATGCCGGAGTCGCTCACGACACGCAACGTCGGCACGTTCCCAATGACGGCAAATCGGATGTCAGTGATCCTCACGTCTCTTCCTTCCTACGTCGTCCGGCGTTAGCCGTCAGCCTTTGACGCTACCGGCGGTCATACCCGTCACGACGTATCGCTGAACGATGAGATAGAACACAACAGCAGGAACGGTGTACATCAATGCCGCCGCCATCATGGGCTGGACGGACGTCGCCTGCTCGCCGACGAAATTCGCGATTCCGACGGATGCTGGGAACAGTGACTCCGTGAAGATGAATGTGACGGCGAAGACGAACTCGTTCCACCCATGGAAGAAGGCGATGACGGCAGCCGCGGAAATGGTCGGCGCGATGAGCGGAAGCGTCACCCGAACTAAGACCCGCAGCGGACCGCATCCATCGACTCGTGCCGCCTCGTCCAGCTCCTTGGGAATCGCATCCATCCCATTCTTTAGGAGCAGGCAAACCACCGGAAGGACGAATGCCGCGTTCACCATTACCAGGCCGAGTCTCGTGTCAAGGAGATTCAGCGTGCGGAAGATTGCGAAGAGGGGAACGACCAGGAGCACCTCGGGCAGCATTTGCGTCATGAGGAGTGCAATGCCGACGGCCCCCTTACCGCGGAAGGCGAACCGCGACAGCGCGTAACTCAGGGGCATCGCGAGCAACAGGCCAAGTGCGCTGGTGCCGATGGCGATGACGGCACTGTTGAACAGCCACCCCATGATCCCGTTGTCTGCGAACGTCTCGCCGAAGACCCCGAGTTCGCCCGCGTCCGGGATGAAACGGGTGCGAGAGCTGAACAGCTCCGCTGAGGGCGTCGTCGCGGTGACGAGCATCCAGTAGATCGGGAAGACGGCAAAGCCCAGGACGACAAGCAGGGCAATCAGTTTGACGCTGAGTCCGATGCGAACCCGTCGCTTCACCGAGACTCCCCTCCTTCAGCGGCTCGAGCGATGAGCTGGCTCGCCCCGATCAGCACCAACGAGATGACGATGCCGACGACACCGACGGCAGCCGCCGAGCCGAGGTCGTTACGCATGAACGCGCTGTCGTAGAGGTCGATGACGAGCGTCTTCGTGTGACCCGACGGCCCACCGCGGGTCGTGATCCATATCAAGTCGAATCGACGTATCGCCCAGATGGCGTTCAAGAGTGCGAGGAGCCCGATCGTCGGGCGGATCGCCGGCCACACCGCCGCCTGGAACGTCCAACGGGCGCCGCCGCCGTCGACCTTGACCGCCTCCCTCAACTCGCCTGGCACCGCCTGCAGTGCAGAGAGGAGCACCACCGCGTCGAACGGGAAGATCTGCCACGTGGTGATGAGCAGGATGACCGGCAACGCCCAGGCGTGGTTCTGGAAGACGACGTCGCTGTCGCCGATCAGACCGATCGCCCGCATCAACCGCGTGCTGATGCCGTACTGGCCGTTGAACATCCACGCCATGATGAGCGCGACGGCAACGCCCGGCGCCGCCCATGGCACTGTCACCAGCGCTCGAGCGAAACCGCGCCCCCGGTAGCTGCCGTCCAGGAGGAGGGCCACCGCCAGCCCGACGCCGACGGCGCCGACGACGCAGGCGACGACGTAGATGAACGTCACACCCAGGGTCTGCTGGAAGCCTTCGGAGGCGAAGAGCTTGGCGTAGTTCTCGAGCCCGACCCAGCGATTGTCGTTCGGCCGAGTCAGCGAGGTCTCGGTGAAGCTGAGCCTGATCTCCTGCAGAAGCGGCACCAGCTGCAGCACACAGATGTAGACGGCGGCCGGCGCCAGAAAGTAGTACGGCACCCACCTGCTACCGGTCGCGCGGCGCGACCCGTGGCCGCTGCGCCGGGGGCGACGCCGTAGTCCGAGACCCGCGGTTGTTCCCGGTGGTCGAGCGTCGATCGCCATCTCGAGTGTGTCCCTCCGCGGCGTGGGCCGCTTGCCGTTCCTCTTGTCCCGCCCACATGCAGGGCGCCCGTGGCCTGGGTCTCCGTGTTCAGACCGCCCTCGGTGGACGATGGGGGGGATGGCTCCGCGAGGAGAGCGCGCGGGGCCATCCACCGCCTGCATCGCCGACGGGTGACTACAGTCCGAGCTCAGCAACCGCTCGCTCTTGCGCGGTGTCGAATGCCGCCTGCATGTCGCCGTTCGTCTCGAGCGCGTTGACGAATTCCTCGACCACGATCTTCCGGATCACCGGAGTCTCGATCTCGAAGTCATCGATGATCGCCGGGTGCGACGTGGCGACCAGCGAGTCGAACACCTCGAAGTACGGACGCTCGGCGAGCTCCTCCTCGGTCCGCACCGCGGGAATCGCCGCCGCGCCCGCGATCTCGGCGTTCTGGATGACCTTCTGGTTCTCCGTCTGGAGCCACCACTTGAGGAACTCCTGCGAGGCAGCGACGTTGGGGCTCGCCGCGTTGACGGCGAGCACCGCGAACACCTGGTTCTGTGCCTGCTCGGGGAAGGGGTTCGGCACCGCGGCCAGGTTGAGGTCGGGGTTCATCCCCAGCAGCGTGCTGACCAGCGCCGCCGAGTCGATCTCCATCGCGAGCTTGCCCTCGCCGAACATCGCCCGGTACTCGGACGCGCTCGTGCCCTTCGGGGTCGCCCCCGAGTTGTACATCTCCTGGTACGCCTTGGCGCCCTCGATGATGCCGGGGTCGTTCAGCGTGAGCTCCCCATCCTTCGAGAACGCCCCGCCGTAGCCCACGGCCCAGTTCCATAGGTCACCCCACACGCCGGGCTCCTCCGCCAAGGCCGTCCGGAAGGCGAAGCCGTAGGTGTCGCCGTTCGTCAGCTCCTTCGCCGTGCTGATGAACTCCTCCAGGTTCGTCGGCGGCTCCTTCACCAGATCGGCGTTGTAGATGAGTGCGTTCGCCGCGGACTGGAACACCACGCAGTAGCGGACGCCGTCGAAGACGCACGCCGAGTCCGACGCCGGGTCCAGACCCAGCTCCTCCGCGTCGATGTCGTCGAGCGGCGCGACCAGCCCGTCCTCGACGATCTGATAGAAGTCGGCGATGTCGAAACGAATCAGATCTGGCCCACGACCGCCCGCCATCTGCGTCGTCACCGTCGAGGCGAGACGTTCGAACGGGATCGCCGCGGTGGCGACCTGAATGTCATCCTGCGAGTCGTTGAATTCCTCGAGCATTCCCCGGTAGACGTCACCCTTTCCCGGGTCTCCGAAGACCGATGCCGCGAACGTCAGGGTCGCCGACCCAGCAGGTACGGGCGCGCCGTCGCTTGCACTCTCCGATGCGTCACCGGCGCCCCCGGCGCTATCGGCGCAACCCGCCGCCAGCGCGAGGACCGCGGCTGCGGCCGCAATCGTCAGACCTCGCGATCGGACATTCCGGAATCTCGAGACCGGATGGTGCTTCATGCTGAACCTCCCTGGTGAACGACCTTGTCCCTCGACGACCAGTTCTCATGAGTAGGCCGAATCGGCGTGGCCAACGTATACCCATCTTTGTGGATCGATCAACACGATCAGTCAAGGATCCTCCACGGCACCCGTCCGACTACTCCTCCAGCTCGTCGATCGCCTCCAGCGCCGACCTGATCCAGCCCATGGCATAGGCCATCCCGGCGTGCCACGGCGCGGCGCACGTCGGGTACGGCGCGTGGTCCGGGACAACCAGTCCGTCGAAACCGGCCTCGGCGAGGATCCGCAAGACGCGCTGCAGGTCGACGTCGCCGTCGTCGACGAACGTCTCGCCATAGGACGGGACTCGGCCCGTGACATTTCGGAGATGCACGTAGCTGATGCGTCCGGTCGCGGCGTAGCGCGCCACGACGTCGTAGATGTCCTGGTCAGGCATCTCGGCGAGCGATCCGACGCAGAACTCGAGGGCGTTGCGTGGACTCGGCTGCAGGTCGAGCACGCGACCGTAGAGTTCGCCGCGGTACACCAGGCGCGGCGTATTCCTCAGAGTGGCAACCGGCGGGTCGTCGGGGTGGAGCGCCAAGGTCACACCCGCCTCTTGAGCCACCGGCACCATCTCTGCCAGGAAGCGCCCAAAGCGATCCCACAGTTCGTCCGAGGTGACAGGCGCCAGGAACCTGGCACCATCGCTCTCCTGGTACAGCCGCGCGTCGTAGACCTGGTTCCACACCATGCCCTGGGGGATGCCCAGCTCCTCGGGCCGGTCGAACACCGCGGCAAGGGCACCGCCGCGCGCCACAGGCCTCAGGCTCCGTCCCCACACCCCGGCGAGCGAGAAGTTGTACCCGAGGATCGGGATGCCCGCGCGACCCATGTCACGGACGATCTGCTTCAGATGTGCCATCTGGGACTCGCGCCGAGGGCCGTCGAGCAGGACGTCCGACCAGTCCGCCGCGGTGAAGTTCTCGACGGCCGCGAGCTCCAGACCCTCGGCACACGCCGACTCACGCACCTCGACGAGGTGGTCGTAGGTGAATCGCTCGTCGTGCTCGATCGAGCGCTCGAGACCGGAGAACCCGTCCGTGTCGAGCTTCGCACCCTTGTCCGAGGCGAAGTGCGCCACGATGTGCGTCGCGCCGATCTGCCGCGCGAAACGCATCGTGTCCCGGCCCATGATCGGACCCGGTATGCCCAGTCCAGCCTTCACTGACCCCCACCCTCTCCGCGCCGGTCGTCCGCCGGAGGCGCCGGTCGTCCTGTCAGCCGCGCCGTGCTGGATGCCGGCGTCCTGACGGACAGGTGGATCGTTCCACAACGGGAACGGGCGCGCCGGAGTGGCCCGGGTGGCCGTTACGCACGACGTCACCGGCGCACCGATGCGGCAGCGATACTCCTTGGCGAACTCGCGAGGCGAGCGGCGCCAGCGGCGGCTGGAACGAGGTCCTCAGCAGACTCAAGACGCTGTTGGAGACTGGCGCGCAGTTGCCCTTCCAGAGCAGGCCGGCGTGATCCGCATCCGAGGTGGTCGGACTGCGCCTGGGCCGACCTACGGCTGTCGCGGCGCGACCCTCCGTCCGACCCGCGCGACCTGACGACCCAGCGTCACGACGACGGCGAGCGGCACGACGATCCAGACGAGGTTCGGCAGCACGGCGACGGCGAGGAACCCTCCGAGGTCGCCCTGGTCGAGCGACTGGCGCGTCATCTCCAGCCCGCTGGAGATCTCGACGAGGAAGTAGATGACCGTCTTCCAGAAGGTCGCGACGCTCACGACGAGCGCAACGACCACCCCGGAGAACCGTCGCCGGGCGGCGATCAGCACCCAGACGATGAGGACGACCTCGAGCAGGTTGGCCCAGCTCTGCGCGCTGCCGAATGCGTCGAACCCCGCGTAACGGTGGTCGAAGCGCGAGTAGAACACGTGGCCCGGCCACAGGCCCGCCAGGCTGCCGCCCTCGTGCGAGAGCGAGCCGAGCAGCACGTAGCAGGCGTCGTACGTCTGAATGAGGGCAGTGACGACGAGCCAGGCGAGCACCCATCGTGGCAGCCGCAGGTCGGGGTCGGGCAGGCGGGTGGTCGCGCTCACGGCGCGACACTACCGAGGGCGACTGCGGCGACCCCCGAAGCGCGGCCCCGCCGCGGCACGGTGCGCGGCGTCGAGCGCCCCATCACAATGAGTCATGGCGCCCGGCTCCGACGACACCGTCGCGTTCCGGCTCTGGCCGCCCGTCGCGATCGGCGCGCCGCTGCTCCTCGGTTGGCTGGCCACGTCGCTCTGGGGCGACCCGGTCGGCCTCGGCGGATGGCGGGTTCCGCTCGGCTGGGCGCTGGTGCTGCTCTTCCTCGGGTGGAACGGCTGGTCGCTGTGGCTGTTCGGCCGGCACCAGACCGGGCTGCTGCCCGGGCAGGCGACGCGCACCATCATCGAGGACGGGCCCTATCGCCTCTCTCGCAACCCGTTGTACGTCGGCATGCTGGCGCTCTACCTCGGGCTGGCGTTGCTCGCCCCCACCTTCTGGGGACTCGTGCTGTTCCCGGTCGCGGTGCTGCTCGTCCTCTGGGGCGCGATCCGTCCCGAGGAACGGTTCCTTCACCAGCGGTTCGGTGCGCGCTACGACGACTACGCGCGGCGGGTGCGCCGCTGGCTGTGACCGGACCGGCGGGCCCCGCAGGGTTCAGGATCGGCGTCGGGACCGCGAGTCGACGAGCACACCGACGATCGCCGTGGCGTCGGGATAGCCGTGCGCGGCGGCGACACGGTCCCGGGCGCGGTCCCGGTCCTGGGCGCGGTCCCGGTCCCGGTCCCGGGCGCGGTCCCGGTACTGGTCCCGACGAGCGAACAGGCTCGTCGGGCACCAGCCGGTGATCGCACCGATCGTCAGGAAGCCGGCGCACACCGCGGCAGGCACCGCACACCACGGCCGGCCCCAGGTCGCGAACGCGACGCCCGCGGCGACCAGTGCCATGACGGCGCGCGCCGCACGCTCGCCCGGGGTGACCGCGCATGCGGGCCGGCGCCCGCCGGTCGAACCGAAGACCGTCAGAGCGGGCATGGAGTCCTCCTTGCGGCGGTCGGTGCTAGCCGGTGACGATCGCCAGGCCGGTGGCCGC
>CAZBIO010000272.1:0-10882 GCA_964491965.1 uncultured Cellulomonas sp. | reverse complement strand
GAGCGCGCCCGCACGCGGGCCTCGTCGGCCACGGCCGCGGCCTGCGACGCGGCAGCAGCGGCGGAAACCAGCTCGGCCGTTCGACCGCCCACCGCGGTGCCGACCGCCCCCGCGACCTCGTCGGGCACCCCGCCGGCCTCGACGACGCCGGCCACCTCCGCGCGCAGCGCCGCCGCGTCCTCGTCGGACAGCCGGGCCGCTCCGGCGGCGTGCGACAGCGCCCCGTCCAGCGCCCCCCGCGCGGCATCCACGGCCGCCACCGCGGCCTTGCGGAGCTCGGCGAGCCGCGCGGCGATCTGGTCGTACACCTGGGTGCCGAAGATCCGCTGGAGCAGCAGGCGCCGGTCCTCCGGCCGGGCCCGCAGGAACGCCGCGAACTCGCCCTGCGGCAGCACCACCGTCTGGACGAACTGCAGCCGGTCCAGCCCGACGATCCGCTTGATCGCGTCCCCGGCCTCGTCGGGCCGGGAGGTCAGCTGCTCGCCGTACGCGTCGAGCTCGTCGGGCGTCGCACCGGTCGGGGTGTCGCCCGGCAGGTTGCGCCACACGCGCACGGTGGCGTGCTGGGTGGTGGTGCCCTCGCCGCGCAGCTTGGTGCGCTCGAACTGCGGCGTGCGCCGCACCCGGAACACGCCCGACGACGCCTCGAACACCAGGTCGACGAACGACTCGACGTCCGGCCCGGCCGACGTGGACCGCAACCGGTCGTCGCTCGCCTGCTCGGAGGCGACCTTGCCGTACAGGGCGAAGACGATCGCGTCGATGATGGTCGACTTCCCCGCGCCGGTCGGGCCCTCGAGCAGGAACAGCCCCCCGGCGCCCAGCTCCGCGAAGTCGATCGTGTGCCGGCCGGAGAACGGGCCGATCGCCTGCAGGGTCAGCGTGCGGAGCTGCATCAGGCGCTCCGCTGTCCGGCCACGACGTCCTCGTACGCGCGGCGCAGCACCGCCGCCTCGTCGGGCGACGCCCCGGCGCCGGTGACGTGGCGCACGAACTCCAGCGCCACCTCGAGCGGGTCGGCCGCGGCGCCCACCTCGACCGCGCGCGACTCGTCGGCCCCGCCGGCCGGGACGTGCAGCACCTGGAGCGCGTGGGCGAACCGCGCCCGCACGCGCTGCTGGAGGTCCACCGGCCGCCGCGCGTCGGTCACCGTGACGCGCACCCAGTGGTCCGCCTGTGCCTCGAACCGCTGGCCGAGCACTTCGTCGAGCGTCCCCGTGACGTCGGAGAGCGGCCGGGGCACGGGCGCCGGCACCAGCTCCACGGCCGGCTCCGGCCCGGACAGGTCGACGAGCGCCGTCGACTTGTGCTGGCGCTGCTCCGAGAACGAGTACGCCAGCGGCGACCCGCTGTATCGAACGCCTGCCGCCACCTGCTGCGGCCCGTGCAGGTGTCCCAGCGCGACGTAGTCGACCCCGGCGAACACGCCCACCGGCACCTGGTCGACGCCCCCGACCCGGATGTCCCGCTCCGACTCGCTCGGCTCGCCGCCGGTGACGAACGCGTGCGCCATCACCACGGCGCGCGGCTGCGGCCGCCCGGCGCGGTCCGCGCGCACGCGCCGCATCGCCTCGGTCAGCACGGCCTGGTGCGAGCGCGGGAGCAGCTCACCCTCGTCGGCCAGCTGCGAGCGCGCGAAGTCCGGCTCGAGGAACGGCAGCCCATAGACCAGCACGTCGCCGACCACCACGGGCTCGCCCACCGCGGCGACCCGCGTGCGCAGCCGCACGCGCTCGCGCATGAGCGCCGCGCCGAATCCCAGCCGGGTCGCGGAGTCGTGGTTGCCCGACGTCACGACGACGGTGGCAGTCTCCGACAGCCGCGCCAGCGCGTCGGCCAGGACCGCGACGGCCTCGACCGCCGGCACCGCGCGGTCGTAGACGTCCCCGGCGACGAGCACCGCGTCGACTCGCTCGGACCGCGCCAGCTCGACCAGGTGGTCGAGGTACGCGGCCTGGTGCTCGAGGAGGTCGACGCCGTGCAGGCTGCGGCCCAGGTGCCAGTCCGAGGTGTGCAACAGCCGCATGGCCCGACGGTAACCGCGCCCACCGACAGGCCGTGGCACCTACTCCCAGGTGTCGTCGGCCCACTCGTCGTCGGCGTGCCCCGAGCGCACCGCCGTCAGCACGTCGCGCAGCACGCCGTTCGGGTCGCGCAGCGTCATGGGGATCGCCGCCTCGCGCGCGGCCATGTAGAGCTGGAGCACGAACGCGATGCCCGACGAGTCGACGAACGTCGCCCGGTCCGCGTCGACGACGATCGGGAGCCCGTGCAGCAGTGCCAGGCCCATGGAGTCGCTGGCCTGCGTGCGCAGGTCCGCGTCGATCTCACCGATCAGGCTGACCACCGTGGTGCCGTCCGTGACGGCAACCTCGATCGTGTCGGTCGTGGCCTGCAGGTCGCTCATTCGTCGCTCCTCGTTCGTCCGGCACGTCCTCGGGCCGAACCACCAGCGACCCTACGACGTTCCGCGGCAAGAGTCACGCTAAAGGTGAACTTTGCCCGGCGTTGACCCAACGAGGCTGGGTGGCGGTGAGTTCCCTACGGAACAGTCAAGGACTCCGAGCGGAGCCGCGCGAGGGCGGCGGGCGTGAGCGGGGTCCCCGCGAGCTTGGCGGCGTAGAGGGCCGCGCCGATCACGGGCGGGTACAGCGGCTCGCGCAGCTCGTACCGGGCGTCCGTGCGCGCGAGCAGCGCCGTGAACTCGTCCCGGACGACGGGCGCGGAGAACACGCCGCCGGAGTACGAGACGAGCACGGTCTCCGGCGCGGCGAAACCGAGGCGGCGCCGCGTCGTCTCGACGAGTGAGACGAGCTCCGCGGCCGCCTCGACGAGGATGCCGCGCGCGACCGCATCCCCCGCCTGCGCCGCCTCGCCCACCGCCCGCGACAGCGCCGCCACCTTGCCGCGGTCGCTGCCCCAGCGGTCCAGGACGATGTCGATGAGGTCGAGGTCGGTGGCCAGCGGGAGCCGGGCGCGCAGGCCGTCGAGCAGCGGCCCGGCCGGCAGCCGGCCGTCGCTCATCTTGGTGAACGCCTGGAGGCCGCGCACGGCGATCCAGTACCCCGAGCCCTCGTCGCCGAACAGCTCGCCCCAGCCACCGACCCGGACCCGCTCCCCGGCGCGCTCGCCGTAGCAGATGGAGCCGGTGCCGCAGACGATGTTGATGCCGTCGACGCCGCCGAGCGACCCCGCCCAGCCCGCGACCATGTCGTTGCCGCAGGCGTACCGGTCGTGGCCGAGCACGGCGCGGGGGGCCGCGTCGAGCGTCGCGGTGTCCCCGCTCACCTCGCCGTAGCCCGGGAGCCCGACGAAACCATAGGCGATGCCGGCGGGCGCGATGCCGGCCAGCCGGCACAGCTCGTCGACCCCGCCGCGCAGCACCCGCTCGACGAGGCCGGGTCCGGCGTCGTCACCCAGGTAGTAGGTGGTGGGCGCCGTGACCGACGCCACGACACGGCCGTCGGCCGCCACCAGGCACAGGGCGGTCTTCGTCCCGCCTCCGTCGACCCCGAGGAAGATGGCTACCTCCCCGCCCGGTACGGGTGCACGGTGACGCCCTTGACCACGCGGTTGACCTCCCCGGACGGGAACGGGTTGTCCGGGGTCATCCCGTGCGCCAGCGAGGTCTGCAGCGCGAGCATCTGCGCGACGAGCACGAACGGCAGGCTTACCAGCACGTCGGGCACGTCCGCCACACCGGGGATGGTCCAGACGTTCCCCGACGCCAGGCGCTCGCTGGGCCGGGCGCCGACGACGACGACGCCGTCCGTCCCGAGCATCTGCTGGAGCTCCTCGGCGATGTCCTCGTCGTACTGGCGCGTGTACGGGTCGCTGGACAGGTACACGATCGTCAGCGTCTCGTCGTCGACCACCGACTTGGGCCCGTGGCGGAAGCCCAGGCTGGAGTCGTGATAGCTGACCACCACGCCGGCGGTGAGCTCGAGTACCTTGAGCGCCGACTCCTGTGCCAGCGCCGCCAGCGGCCCGCTGCCCAGGTAGACGATGCGCTGGAACCCGCGGGCCGCCAGCTTCGCCGCGTCACCCGCGCGGTCGCGCAGCACCGCCTGGCCAGCCGCGGCGATGCGCTCGACGACCTCCGGCGACTGCGCGTCCGGCGCGAGGGCCAGCCAGGCCGCCAGCACCATCGCGGTGAAGCTCGACGTCATGGCGAAGCCCTCGTCGTTCGACGCCGGGGGCATGAGCAGCACCAGCGAGCGCTCGGCGCCGGCGTGCTGCTGGGCGAGGCTGCCATCGGCGTTGCACGTGACGATCAGGTGGTGCACCGAGCGCAGGCAGCGGTCGGCCAGGGCCGTCGCCGCCGTGCTCTCCGGGCTGTCGCCGGAACGCGCGAACGACACCAGGAGCGTCGGGACGTCCTCGGCGAACACCTCCTCGGGGTTCGACACGATGTCGGTGGTGGCCACGGCGTCCACGCGCCGCACCAGCTGCCGCGTCAGCGCGGGCGCGAGCAGCTGGCCGGCGAAGGCCGACGTGCCCGCGCCGGTCAGCACGATGCGCAGGCCGTCGGTGGCGAGCAGCGGCGCGAGGAACCCCTGGACGGCGTCGCGGCGGGCGGCGAGGTCCGCCGCCACCTGCCGCCACACGTCCGGCTGCTGGGCGATCTCCCGCCCGGTGGCGGTCGACGCGGCGGCTGGGCCGACGAGCGATGCGATGTCGTGGGAGGCGGTGCTCACTTACAGGCTCCTTGCGGATGGGGTGCATGCGGCCGAGTAGCCGCGCAGGACGTCGCGGACACGGTCCGCAGCCAGGGCGACCGGGTCGACGGCCAGCTCGCCGGTGCGGACGCGGGCGTACTGCTCCGGCAGGTACGCGCTCAGCAGCGGCAGGGGGATGGACGTGGCGGTCAGGTTGTGCAGCAGCCGGTCGACGGCCGCCGAGATCCGCGGCTCCGGCCAGTAGTAGCGGAGGCGGTCGCTGTAGCTGTACCGGCGCGCGACGCGCTGGGCGTCCTCGTCGCCCTCGTAGTAGCCGTGCCACCAGCGCGGCTGGGAGAGCATCACCTGCTCCACCACCTCGGGGAGGGCGGAGCGCTCGGCGGCAGGGACCAGCTCGGACTCGATGGCGGCGAGGGCGAACAGGGCCTCGCGGAGCGCGAACGTCAGGCCCGGCCCCACCTTGAGCACGGTCCAGTGGTCCTCGACCAGGGCGGTGAGGGCGGCGGTGGTCTGGTAGTCGGTCGAGTGGGCCTCGAAGAGCAGGCGCTGCTCCTGCGCGACCGCGCTCAGCTGCTTCGCCCGGCTCCGGTCGTAGTCGACCACGGCGACGGCGTCGAACTCGACGCCGGGCTGCACGACGAGCGCGACGACGCGCTCCCACGCGTCGGCGACCCCGGCGGCGGCGAACGCCACCCGGTGCGCCTCGATCGTGGCGCGGGCCGCCTGCGGCGTGGTGGGCGTCAGCTTCTCGATCACCTCGTGCGCACCGCCCGGCACCGGCACCTCGGTGCCGACGACGTAGCGCAGGTTGCTGCGGCCGAACTCCCGGTTCGCCGTGTCCTCGGCCACCTTCGCGAGGCGCGCCGCGCGCTGCGCGACCACCTCGTCGGTCAGCGGGAGCTGGTCGCCGGCGCACGCCATGCTGCAGTCGAGGTGGATCTTGGTGTACCCGGCCGCGACGTACTCCGCGACGAGGTCGTCGGACCGGCTCATCGCCTCGTCGGCCGGCAGGGAGCGCCAGGTGTTGGGGCCCAGGTGGTCGCCGCCGAGGACGATGCGCTCACGCGGCAGCCCGACGCGGTCGGCGATGCCGAACACCAGGTCGCGGAAGTCCGCGGGCCGCATGCCGGTGTAGCCGCCGAACTGGTCCACCTGGTTGCTCGTCGCCTCGACGAGCAACGGCAGGCCGTCGGCGAGTGCCTGCTCGCAGGCCGCCTGGAGCACGATCGGATGGGCGGAACACACCGAGGTGATTCCCACGGCCTGACCGCCGCGATGGCGGTCGATGACGTCCTGGAGGGCGTCGCTCATGCCAGTACCTCCTTGAGAACGGGCGAGGCGAATCGGTCCAGCAGCGGCGCGTGCGCCACGACGGCGTCGTCGAGGACGGCCGCCGCGGTGGACGGGTCGGGGACCAGGGGATCGAGGGCGAGGGCCTGCAGGGCGAGCGAGCGGTCGCCGGTGACGGCGGCCCGGACCGTCAGCTCCTGCTGCTCCACGCGCGCGGACAGGACGGCGGCGATCGCCTCCGGCAACCGGCCGACGGCCAGGCCGGTGATGCCGGCGGCGCCGACCACGGCCGGCACCTCGACCACGGCGTGCGCCGGGAGGTTGGGGATGGTGCCGCCGTTGGGCATGTTGACCGCGAGCTCGAGACTGTCGCGGCCGGTGACGAACGCCTCGAGGATGGCGACGAGCCGCTCGGCCTCCTGGTCGCTGCCGTCCGGCAGCGGCTCGAGCCCGGCGGCCTGGGCATGCAGGCGCTCCCACAGGTCGGACTTCTCGCCGATGTACTGGATGGTCAGGTCCCGGCCGGTCTGCAGGCCCCACGGCAGGTGGTCGCCGTCCGCGCCGCGCAGGTACCACCCGAAGAACTCCGCGACGTGGCGGTCCCCGGGCGCCGGGTACAGGCCGAACGTGCGCAGCAGGTCCGCGGACACCGGCTGGTGGACACCCTCGTGCTCGGACGACGAGCCTGGGGCATCCGCGCCACCGGCGCGCTCGGCCACCAGGCGGCGCAGCCGCGGGTAGAGGTCGTCCGTCCCGCGGCGCACGTCGAGCAGCCAGCACAGGTGGTTGAGGCCGGCGAACACCGCGTGGACGTCGTCCGCCGGCAGGCCGAGGTCGGCCGCGAGCCAGCCGCGCGTGTGCATGGTGCCGTGGCACAGGCCGATGGCCCGCACCGGCGTCTGAGACGTGATGGCGCGGACGTTGGCGGTCAGCGGGTTGCTGTAGTTGACCAGCCACGCGTCCGGGGCCAGCTCCGCGACGTCCCTCGCGATCGCGACGAGCTCGGGCACGTGGCGCAGCGCGCGCAACACGCCGCCCGGCCCCACGCTGTCGCCGACGGTCTGGGCGATCCCGTGGCGGGCTGGCACCTCGATGTCGTGCAGCCAGCCCGCCGCGCCGCCGACGGCGATCGTCGTCGTGACGAACCGCGCACCCGGGAGCGCCTCGCGGCGGTCCGTGTGCGCCTCGACGCGCATCGTCGAGCCCCGTCGGGCGGCGATCCGGCGGCCGAGGTCGGCCATGGTCCGCGCGGCGTCGGCGTCGAGGTCGACGAGGCGGACGGTCCAGCCGTCGAAGACGCGGGACGAGGCGAGGTCGTCGAGCAGCCCGGGCGTGAAGACCGTGCTGCCCGCGCCGATCAGAACGATGCTGTCGCGGCCGCTCACTTTGTGCTCCCGGCGAGGAGCCCGTTGACGATGTAGCGGTTGAAGACGAGCGCGATCACGGCGGGGATGGCGATCGCCAGGATGCCGGCCGCGCTCATCAGGGTCATGGGCACGATGTGCCGGCCCTGGAGCGCCGCGATGAGCACCGTCAGCGGCTGGGTGGACAGGTCCGTGGACAGCACCAGCGGGAACAGGAACTGCGCCCACGCGAAGAGGAACGTGATGAGGGCCGTCGAGATGACGCCGGGCAGCGCCAGGGGCAGCACCAGGTGCCAGAACACCTGCAGGCGGCCGGCACCGTCGATGAGGCCGGCCTCCTCGATGCTGTGCGGGATGCTGACGAAGTAGTTGTGCAGCACCCACGTCGCCAGCGGCAGGAACCCGGACACGTAGACGAGGACGATCCCGGTGTACGTGTTGACCAGCCCGAACCCGCTCATGATCCGGTAGAGCGGGATCAGCGTGGTGTACGGCGGAAAGGCCATCGTCGCCAGGACGGCGTAGAAGACGAGGTTGCGCCCGCGGAACTCGAAGCGCGCGAACGCGTAGGCCGCGAGCGCCGCCAGCGCCACCGTCAGGAGCGTGGCGGCGCCGCACTCGATGACGATGTTGACCATGGACCGGCGGATGCCCCGGGAGACGTCGCTCTGCCCGTCCAGCAGGGACCGGAAGTTGTCGAACGTCGGCTGCAGGGGGACGTACTGCGCCGGGCGGGAGCGGGCCGCGCTCTCGGTCTGGAGGCTGGTCTTCGCCGCCCAGTAGATGGGCACGATGGACCAGACGACCATCAGCGTGACGGCCAGCGCGCGCAGGGGATGTCGGCGGGTCCTCACAGCTCGACCTTCCGGTAGATGAAGCGCACGACGAGCAGCGACAGCACCACGGTGATCAGCGCGATCATCAGGGAGAGCGCATAGCCCTCACCGAAGTTGAGGTTCTGGAAGCTGATGAAGTACGTCTGCATGGTGACCGAGGCGCCGGTGGACGCCGCGCCGTTGAGCACGTAGGGCTGGTCGAACACGTTCAACGTGGCGATGAGCGCCTGCACCATGGCGACCGCGATGCCGGGCCGCGCCATCGGCAGGGTGATGGACAGGAAGCTGCGCCACTTGCTCGCGCCGTCGATCTGGGCGGCCTCGTAGAGCTCGCCCGGGATCAGCTGGAGCGCGGCGAAGATCAGCAGGGTGGTCAGGGGCGTCATCTGCCACACCTGGACCAACTCGATCAGTGCGACGGTCAACAGCCGGTTCTGACCCAGCAGCACGCCGTTGCCGGCACCGAGGTGCAGGGTGGCGATCAGGTTGTTGATCAGTCCGGCGTTCGGCTCGAAGATGCCGGACCACAGGATGCCCTCGACGACGCCCGGCAGCGCCCACGGCAGGATCAGGATGGCGATGATCAGCCCGCGTCCCTTGAAGGGGTGCTGGAGCGTCACCGCCATGGCGATGCCGAGGACGGTCGAGAGGCCCACGCCGATCAGCACGTAGAGCGCGGTGTTGCCTGCGGCGCTCGTCACCGCGTCGTTGTGCAGCAGGGCGGTGAAGTTGTCCAGCCCGTTGAAGCGGACGGGAGGGTTGAGCTCGTCGACCTTGAAGAAGGACTCGACGATGGTGAACGCCGCCGGCACCAGGGCGAGGCCGATGATGAAGATCGAGACCGGGGCGATCAATGCGTAGGGCAGCGCGTCGAAACGCCGCCGCGGGCGGGGGGCCGAGGCCGGCCGGATCGACCGGCCGACCTCGACCACCGCGTCGCGCTCTACGCCGTTCGCCCGCGGCGTCGGTCGAACCGACCTCCGCGGGGCGGCGCTCACGACCCGCTCGCCAATCGGTTCGCCTCGTCCGCGATCGCCTTGACGGCGTCTGCGGCGCTCATGTCACCGGCGGCCGCGGCGTGGAGGTTGGTGTAGACGGCGTTGGAGAACTCCGGGTACCAGACCGGGGCGCCCTCGGGGAACACCGGCTTGGCGTTCTTCAGCAGCTCGGCCAGGTGCTCGCCGTCGGCCAGCGTGCCCGCGTCCGCCAGCTTCTGCACCACGCTCATCCGCGAGGGGATGAACGACGAGCCCCACACCTTGTCGTCGCCGTTGAGGCCCGAGAAGTCCGCCTGCGTGTCCGCGCCGGTGAACCACTCGATGAACTTGGCCGCGGCCTCGGGGTTCTTCGCCTGCTTCGGGATGCCGATGCCGTCCGGGTTGGACAGGTTGGACGCGGTGCCGTCGACGCCGGGCGTCGGCACGTACTGGATCTTGCCGGCGACGGTCGAGGAGTCCTCGACGTCGTAGAGGCTGCCGACCAGGCCCGAGTAGTCGGAGAACGTGCTGGCCGCCAGGCCCTGCGCCATGAGCGTCTGCTCACCCTGGCTGTCGTTGACGTTGAGGTTGCCCGGGGGCACCAGGCCGTTCTTCAGGGCGCTGACCATCCAGTCGGCGGCCTTGTAGCCGGCCGAGTCGGGGTCCTCGAACTGCGGCTTGCCGTCGCCGTCCAGCACGGTCCCGCCGAACGCGCCGGTGGTCTCGTACCAGTAGGTCGACAGGCCCTCGGCCGCGGCGAACGGGATGTTGAGCGGGTACTCGGCCACGCCCTTGTCCTTGATCGTCTGCATCGCCGCGGTGTAGTCGTCGATCGTGGTCGGGACTTCGGTGATGCCGGCCTGGTCGAAGAGGTCCTTGTTGATAGTCGTCACCATGAACGACGCGTCGTAGGGCACGCCCACCTGGTGCCCGCCCGCGGCGAAGGACGCGATCTGGGGCATGTCCTCCGTGAGGCTGTCGACGTCCATGTAGTCCTCGAGCGGCAGGAACCACCCGAGGGTGCCGAGCTGGCCGACGCGCGACCAGTCGACGTTCGTCGCGTCGGCGAAGTACGTGTTCGCGGCGGCGGCGGCCGAGATCTTGGTCTGCAGGCTGTCCCAGTCGGACGTGGCCCACGTCACCGTGATCCCGGTCTCCTCCTTGAACGCGTCCAGCGCCGCCTGCGGCGGCGGGTCGGTCGGGAGGGCGACGGTGATCGTCACGCCTTCGGTGCTGCCGCCGCTGCTGGTCTCGGCGGCCGGCGCGCCACCGTTGCTGCACGCCGTGGTGAGCAGGGTGGCTCCGGCGAGCGCTACCACCGCCGTCGTTCCCCGCCTGGAGACGTTCAACCGCCTCGTCGTCATCGTCGTAGGCCTTCCTACCTCGGGGACGTGCGCGCCGGTCCGGCGCGCCGATTGACCGTTCGCGCAGAAATCGACAACAAACTGCGCGTTCGTTGCGTGACGCTAGGGCTCGACGAGCGAACCCGTCAACTTCCGGAGAGGAAGCGCTCAGAGTTCTGAGCGCTCCTGCTCACTCCGCTGGTCGCGCCGTGGTCCGGGCCGGGTCCCGGTCGTGGTCCGGTCGAGGTCCCGGTCGTGGTCCCGGTCGAGGCTCGCGGCGGCGCCCCCCCCCGGGGGCGGGCGGCGCCCCCCCCGGCCGCCCGGGGGTGCCCCCCCCGCCGGGCGCCCCGCGGGGGGGGCGCGCCGCGGGGCGGCCACCCGCGCCGGCCCCCC
>CAZBIO010000271.1:0-17847 GCA_964491965.1 uncultured Cellulomonas sp. | reverse complement strand
CGCTGTCCGCGGCGCTGCGCCTGGCGGGTCGCACCGGCGCCAGGCTGGCGTGGGTGCCTCGTCGTGCGGGCGAGCGCGGAGCGGTCGAGGCGGGCACGCTGCCGACGCTGCTGCCGGGCGGCCGCCCGGTGACGGACTCGGCCGCGCGCGTGGACATCGCGGCGGCCTGGGGCGTCGAGACGCTGCCGACGCAGCCGGGCCGGGACCTGACCGCGATCCTCACCGCCGCGGCGGAGGGCGCCGTCGCGGCGCTCGTCGTCGGCGGTCTCGAGGTGGCCGACCTCCCCGACCCCGAGCTGGCGAGGCGCGCGCTGGACCGCGCGTTCGTCGTCTCGCTCGAGGTGCTGCCCTCGGAGGTGACGGAGCGCGCCGACGTGGTGCTGCCCGTCGCCCCGCCGGTGGAGAAGCCCGGGACGTTCGTGACGTGGGAGGGCCGCCCGCGGCCGTTCCCGCAGGCGCTGACGAGCACCCAGATGCCGGACCACCGCGTGCTCGACCTGATCGCCGACGCGCTCGACGTCACCCTGGGCCTGCCGACGCTGGCCGCCGTGCACGCCGAACTGGACCAGCTCGGCGGATGGGACGGGGAGCGGGTCGCGGCGCCCGACGAGCCCGCGGGGGCGCCGCCGACGGTCGACGACGGCTCGGCCGTGCTGGCGACGTGGCACCTGCTGCTCGACGGTGGCCGGCTCCAGCGCGGCGAGCCGTTCCTGGCCGGAACCGCGAAGCGCTCGGTCGCCCGGGTCAGCGCGGCGACCGCCTCGGCCGCAGGCGTCGCGGACGGTGGGTCGCTCACCGTCTCGACGGACGCCGGCGCGGTGACGCTGCCGGCGCTCGTCACCGACATGCCGGACGGCGTCGTCTGGCTGCCGACCAACGCGCCCGACTGCTCGGTCCGCGGCTCCCTGGCCGCCGGACCGGGGGACGTGGTACGCCTGACGCGGGCCCAGCCCGTGCCCGAGGACGAGGGGGTCACGGCGTGAAGCCGCTGATCGTCGCCGCCGCCGGCGACCCCGTGGTGGCCGACTTCAGCCACGACACCTGGTGGGTGTGGCTGCTCAAGGCGGTCGCCATCGTGGTGTTCCTGCTGGTCAGCGTGCTCATCGCGATCTGGTTCGAGCGCCGCGTCGTGGCGCGGATGCAGCTGCGGCCCGGGCCGAACGTGCACGGCCCGTTCGGCCTGTTCCAGTCGCTCGCCGACGCGATGAAGCTGCTGTTCAAGGAGGACGTCAACGTCCGCGCCGCGGACAAGATCGTGTACCTGGCGGCGCCGATGATCTCGGTGTTCTGCGCTCTGCTGACGTACGCGGTGATCCCGATGGGCCCGCAGGTGTCGATCTTCGGCACGTCGACGCCGCTGCAGCTGACCGACTTCCCGGTCGCGGTGCTGTACATCCTCGCGTGCACCTCGGTGGGCGTGTACGGATTCGTGCTCGGCGGCTGGTCGTCCGGCTCGACGTACCCGCTGCTCGGCTCGGTCCGCTCCACCGCGCAGGTGATCAGCTACGAGCTGGCGATGGGCCTGTCGCTGGTCAGCGTGTTCGTGCTGGCCGGCTCGATGTCCACCAGCCAGATCGTCGACTCGCAGACGCAGTACTGGTGGTTCCTGCCGCTGCTGCCCGCGTTCGTCATCTACGTCATCTCGATGGTCGGCGAGACCAACCGCCTGCCGTTCGACCTGCCGGAGGCCGAGGGCGAGCTCGTCGGCGGCTACGCCACCGAGTACTCGTCGATGAAGTTCGCGTGGTTCTTCCTCGCCGAGTACATCAACATGCTCAACGTCTCGGCCGTGGCGACCACGCTGTTCCTCGGCGGGTGGCGCGCCCCGTGGCCCATCAGCGCGATCAACGACGGGATGTTCAACACCGGGTGGTGGCCGCTGCTGTGGTTCATCGCCAAGGTGTGGCTCTTCATGTTCTTCTTCGTCTGGGTGCGCGGCACGCTGCTGCGGTTCCGGTACGACCAGTTCATGAAGTTCGGCTGGAAGGTGCTCATCCCGGCCGCGCTGGTCTGGCTCGTCGCGGTGTCCGTGGTGCAGGGCGTGCGGCAGTTCGGCCACCTGGAGCTCCGCACGCTGTTGTGGGTGCTCGGCGCGCTCGTCGTCGTCGCCCTCGGGGTGTCGTTCCTGGTGCCGGAGAAGAAGCCCGAGCCGAAGGCCCGGCCGTCTGGCCCGACGGTGATCGACCCGTTCGCGGACGGGTTCCCGGTCCCGCCGCTGCCCGGCCAGTCGCTGCCGCCGTCGCCCCGCGCGGGCCGCGGCACGGCACGGGCCCCGATCGACGACGAGCCGGCGGCGCTGACCGCCGGCGGCGAGACCATGGAGGAGGGACCGCGTGGCTGACCAGCCGAAGAAGAAGCCGGCCGCGAAGCCGACACGGCAGGCGAAGCCCAGCACGGGCCTGACGAAGCCGACCGCCAAGGCCCCGGCCAAGCGTTCCGGCGGCGAGGTGGACCGGCCGGCGTTCACGTCCCGCATGCCGAAGCCGAGCGGGCTGGGCGAGCTGCTCGCCCCGGCCGCCGGGTTCGGCGTCACGCTGTCGAACTTCTTCTCCAAGACCGTCACGGAGGAGTACCCGACCGAGAAGGTGCCGCCGAAGCCGCGGTTCCACGGCCGGCACCAGCTCAACCGGTACGCCGACGGCCTGGAGAAGTGCATCGGCTGCGAGCTGTGCGCCTGGGCGTGCCCCGCGGACGCGATCTACGTCGAGGCCGACGACAACACCCCGGAGGCGCAGTACTCGCCGGGTGAGCGGTACGGCCGCGTCTACCAGATCAACTACCTGCGCTGCATCCTCTGCGGGCTGTGCATCGAGGCGTGCCCCACGCGCGCGCTGACGATGACCAACGACTTCGAGCTGGCGGGCCCGACCCGGGCCGGGCTGATCTGGGAGAAGGAGGACCTGCTGGCCCCGCTGCGGGACGGCATGCTCTCCGCCCCGCATCCCATGGTGGAGGGCACCACGGACGACGACTACTACCGCGGCGCGGTCACCGGACCGACGCCGGCGCAGCAGGACTGGGTCACGCAGCACCGGCCCGACGACCCCTCGCTGCCGGCCAACGCGGGCAAGGAGCCCGCGCCGATCGGGGCGACCCGCAAGGCGCAGCAGGACATCACCGCCGCCGCCGACAAGCAGGGCAGGCGGTTCCTGTGAACCTCGCGCTCCTGCCCAGCTCGCTCAACGACGCCGGACTGACCACCACGGGAGAGGCCGTCCTGTTCTGGACGCTCGGCCCGGTGATGGTCATCGCGGCGCTCGGCCTGCTGTTCGCCAAGAAGGCGGTCCACGCGGCCCTGTCCGTGGTGGTCGTCATGGTGGGCCTGGCGTTCTTCTACGTCGCCCAGGACGCGCCCTTCCTCGGCGTGGTCCAGGTGGTGGTCTACACCGGCGCCGTCATGATGCTGTTCCTCTTCGTCCTCATGCTGGTGGGTGTCGACGCGTCCGACTCGCTCGTCGAGACGCTGCGCGGGCAACGGTTCCTCGCGGTGCTCGGCGGGCTCGGTCTGCTCGTCGTGCTCCTCGGCGTCGTGGGGCGAGCGAGCTTCGGCGTGCCGCAGGGACTGACGACGGCGAACGCCGACTCCAACCCCGTGGCCCTGGCGCGCATCGTCTTCGGGGAGTACGCGTTCGCCCTCGAGGTGGTGGGCGCGCTGCTCATCACCGCCGCGGTCGGCGCGCTCGCGCTGACGCACCGCCGCCGGCTGACGCCGCGGATGACGCAGCGGGAGCGCGCGGAGGCCCGCATCAAGTCCGGCGTCGCGCTGACGGGCATGCCCGCCCCGGGCGTCTACGCGCGGCACAACGCGATGGACGTGCCCGCGCTCGGGCCCGACGGCGAGCCGCTGGTCCAGTCGGTGTCGCGCGTGCTGCGCGTGCGCGGCCAGGAGGCCGACGCCGCCGAGTACGCCGCGCGGATCGACCGCGTGCTGTCGGGCGACTGGGCGAACGCCCCGGCGCTCCCGGCTTCCCCTTCCCCCACAGCGTCCGAGCAAGTGGGGGGTAGAGGCCCCACTTCCTCGGACGCAACGGATGAGACGAAGGCGGAGGCGCAGCCGTGAGCCTGACCAACTACCTGGTGCTCGCGACGATCCTGTTCGCGATCGGCGCGACGACGGTGCTCTCGCGCCGCAACGCGATCATCGTGTTCATGGGCGTCGAGCTGATGCTCAACGCGACGAACCTCGCCCTGGTGACGTTCAGCAGGATCCACGGCAACCTCACCGGACAGGTCATGGCGTTCTTCGTCATGGTGGTGGCGGCGGCCGAGGTGGTGGTCGGGCTCGCGATCATCATCGCCATCTTCCGGACCAGACGCTCGGCGTCGGTCGACGACGTCAACCTGCTGAAGAGCTGAGGGACGGATGCACATCCTCACCGGCATCACCACCGACGCCGCCTGGAGCGGTGCGGCCGCCGCCGTCTGGCTCGTCGGGCTCCCGCTGCTGTCCGCCGCGGTGCTGCTGCTCGCGGGCCGGCGCTCCGACCGCTGGGGCCACTGGCTCGGCGTCCTGGCGCCCGCCGCCGCGTTCGTCATCGCGGCCGTCCTGTTCGTGCGGATGCTCGGCGTCAGCGCCGAGGACCGCCCCGCGGACGTCTCGCTCGGCACCTGGATCGACACCGGCACGCTGCACCTGGCGGCGGGCCTGCGCGTCGACCCGCTCTCGCTGACCTTCGTGCTGCTGGTGACGTTCGTCGGCACGCTGATCCACGTCTACTCCGTGGCCTACATGGAGCACGACGAGGACCGCCGCCGCTTCTTCGCCTACCTCAACCTGTTCGTCGCGGCGATGCTGCTGCTGGTCCTCGCCGACTCGTACCTGCTGCTGTTCGTCGGCTGGGAGGGCGTCGGCCTGGCGTCGTACCTGCTCATCGGCTTCTGGAACTACCGCACGGAGTACGCGGTCGCGGCGAAGAAGGCGTTCGTCGCCAACCGGATCGGCGACGTCGGCCTGATCATCGCGATGGGCCTGATGTTCGCCCACTTCGGCGCGCTCGACTTCACCACCGTGCACGAGGGGGCGGCGTCCGGCGCCGCGAGCACCGCCGTGCTCACCGCGATCGGCCTGATGCTGCTGCTCGCCGCGTGCGGCAAGTCGGCGCAGTTCCCGCTGCAGTCCTGGCTGGGCGACGCGATGGCCGGTCCCACGCCGGTGTCGGCGCTGATCCACGCCGCGACGATGGTCACCGCCGGCGTGTACCTCGTCGTGCGGTCCAACGCGATCTTCGACGCGGCGCCCACCGCACGGCTCCTCGTGACGATCGTCGGCGGGATCAGCCTGCTGTTCGGTGCGATCGTCGGCTGCGCCAAGGACGACATCAAGAAGGCGCTCGCCGCCTCGACGATGTCGCAAATCGGCTACATGATGCTCGCCGCGGGCCTCGGCCCCATCGGGTACGCGTTCGCGATCATGCACCTGGTGACGCACGGCTTCTTCAAGGCCGGCCTGTTCCTCGGTGCCGGGTCGGTGATGCACGCGATGGACGACCAGACGGACATGCGCGCCTTCGGCGGGCTGTCCAAGTCGATGAAGGTCACGTACTTCACGATGATGGCCGGCTGGCTGGCGATCCTCGGGATCGTGCCGTTCTCCGGCTTCTGGTCGAAGGACCCGATCATCGAGGCGGCGTTCATGCCGCAGGACGGCCAGGCGTGGCGCGGCTGGGTGTTCGGCCTCGTCGCGCTCCTCGGCGCCGGGATCACCGCGTTCTACATGTCCCGCCTGTTCTTCATGACGTTCGAGGGCTCCAAGCGCTGGACGCCGAAGGCGGACGGCTCGCACCAGCACCCGCACGAGGCGCCGGCGCTGATGACGTGGCCGATGATCCTGCTGGCCGTCGGCTCCGTTGGCATCGGCGCGTTCCTGGCGCTCGGCGACCGCTTCCCGCGGTGGCTCGAGCCGTCGACCGGGCCGGTGCAGGAGGGTGAGCCCGTGGTCCAGGCGTGGCTCCTCATCACGCTGACCCTGGTGATCGTCGTCCTCGGTGCCGTGCTCGCGTGGCGCCGGTACGCCGTCGCCACGGTCCCCGCCACGCCGCCGGTCGGATCGCTGCTGACGCAGGCCGCGCGCAAGGACCTGTACCAGGACGTCGTCAACGACGCCGTGGTCGTCGTGCCCGGGCGGCTGCTGACGCGCTCGCTGGTCTACGGGGACCGCGCGGTGGTCGACGGGACGGTGTCCGGCGTGGCCAAGGCGACCGTCGCGGTCGGCGACGCCGCCCGCAAGGTGCAGACCGGCCACGTCCGTTCCTACGCCGCGACGATGACCCTCGGGCTCGTCGTGCTCGCCGCCGTCGTCCTGGCCCTGGGCGCCTGAGGAGAGAGTCACCGATGTCCTCGTTCCCCTGGCTCACCGCCCTCATCGTGCTGCCCCTCATCGGGGCGGTCGCGCTGTGGGTGCTCCCGTCCGGCGCCCGCGCCAGGTCCCGCGAGGTGGCCCTCGGCTTCTCGCTGGCCTCCCTCGTGGTCACCGGCCTGACGGTCGCCGCCTTCGACACCGGCGACGCCGGGTCCATCCAGCTCGCGGAGACGCACCAGTGGATCCCCCAGTTCGGGGTGTCCTACGCGCTCGGCGTCAACGGCGTCGGCCTGGTGCTCGTCGCGATGTCGGCGCTGCTGGTGCCGCTCGTCGTGCTCGCCGCCTGGCGGGAGCAGGGCAGCGGCGCGGGGGCGACCGACCGGCTGCGGCGTTACCTGGCCCTGGTGCTGCTGCTCCAGGCGTTCATCGTCACGGTGTTCGCGGCGCGCGACCTGTTCCTCTTCTACCTCGTCTTCGAGGCCATGCTCATCCCGGTCTACTTCATGATCGGCGGGTACGGCGGCGAGCGGCGGCGGTACGCGGCGGTGAAGTTCCTGCTCTACTCGCTCGCCGGCGGGCTGATCATGCTGGCCGGCGTCATCGCGCTGTACCTCCTGGGACCGCGGGGCCCGCAGGGCTTCCTCATCGACAACCTCACCGGGCTGACGCTCGACGCGACGCACGAGCGGCTGCTGTTCCTGTCGTTCTTCGTCGCGTTCGCCATCAAGGCGCCCATGTTCCCCGTGCACACGTGGCTGCCGGACGCGGCCGAGCAGGCTCCTGCCGGCACCTCGACGCTGCTCGTCGGCGTCCTGGACAAGGTGGGCACCTTCGGGATGCTGACCCTCTGCCTGCCGCTGTTCCCCAACGCCTCCCGCTGGGCGGCGCCGGTGATCATCGCGCTGGCCGTGGTGTCGATCCTCTACGGCGCGCTGCTGGCGATCGGGCAGCAGGACATGTACCGGCTGGTCGCCTACACGTCGGTGTCCCACTTCGGGTTCATCGTGCTGGGCATCTTCGCGTTCACGTCGACCTCGGTCGCGGGCTCGTCGTTCTACATGGTGAACCACGGGTTCTCCACCGGGGCGCTGTTCCTGCTCGTCGGGTTCCTCGCCGCGCGGCGGGGCTCCGCGCGGATCGACGCCTTCGGCGGCCTGCAGCGCGTCACCCCGGTGCTGGCGGGGCTGTTCCTCGTCGTCGGCCTGTCCGCGCTAGCGCTGCCGGGGCTGTCGCCGTTCGTCAGCGAGTTCCTCGTGCTCGTCGGGTCGTTCGCCACGCAGCCCGCCGCCACGGTGATCGCCACGGCCGGCGTGATCCTCGCGGCGCTCTACATCCTGTGGCTCTACCAGCGGAGCTTCACCGGGCCGGTGGCGCCCCAGGTGTCGCAGTTGCCGGAGGCCTCGGCGCGTGAGCGCTGGGTGGTCGGCCCGCTCGTCGCCGTCATGCTGGTGCTGGGCTTCGTTCCCGGGCCGGCCCTCGACCTGGTACGCCCGCCGGCGCAGGTCACCATCGATCAGGTGGGCGTGGACGATGCGCCCGCCGTCGCCGAGGGGAGCGCGCAGTGATCGCCGCCTTCACCGCGCCGCACGTCGCGTGGTCCGCCCTCGCCCCGGTCGTCGTCGTGCTCGGCGCGGCCGTGGTCGGGGTGCTCGTCGAGGCCTTCGTGCCGGCGCGGGTGCGCCGCACCACCCAGGTGGTGCTCTCGATCGCCGCGACCCTCGGCGCGCTGGTCGCCGTGGCGCTGCTGTGGTCCGGTGTGCGGACGAGCGGCGGCACCACCGTGCTCGGCGGGGCGGTGCTCGTCGACGGCCCGACGCTCGTCGCCTGGCTGGTGCTCTCACTGCTCGGCCTGCTGTCCGTGCTGCTCGTCGCCGACCGCACCGCGGGCGGGGAGGACGCGTTCGCGCCGTCCGTCGCCGCGGTGCCCGGTTCCGACTACGAGGAGCAGGCGCGCGCCGCCGGCGTCCAGCAGACCGAGGCCTACCCGCTGGTGCTCTTCGCGCTCGGCGGCATGATGGCGTTCCCCGCCGCGGGCGACCTGCTGACGCTGTTCGTCGCGCTCGAGGTGCTCTCGCTGCCGCTGTACCTGCTGGCCGGCATGGCCCGCCGGCGCCGCCTGCTGTCGCAGGAGGCGTCGATGAAGTACTTCCTGCTCGGCGCCTTCGCGTCCGCGCTGTTCCTCTTCGGGATCGCGCTGATCTTCGGCTACTCCGGCTCGCTGCGGTTCAGCGACATCAGCGCCGCGACGGGCACCCCGGGCGGCCTCGACGTCATGCTGATCGCCGGGCTCGTGCTGCTCCTGGCGGGCTTCTTCTTCAAGATCGGCGCGGTGCCGTTCCACCTGTGGACGCCCGACGTCTATCAGGGCGCGCCCACCCCGATCACCGCGTTCATGGCGGCGTGTACCAAGGTGGCGGCCTTCGGCGCGCTGCTGCGCGTGGTCTACGCGGTGTTCCCGGGCATGCAGTGGGACATCGACGTGGTGCTGTGGGTCGTGGCGATCGCGACCATGCTCGTCGGCACCGTCGCCGCCCTGGTGCAGAACGACGTCAAGCGGCTCCTGGCGTACTCGTCGATCGCCCACGCCGGGTTCATCCTCACGGGTGTCGTCGCGCTCGACGACCGAGGCATCGGCGCGGTGCTCGTCTACCTGCTCGCGTACGGCGCGGCGACGGTCGGCGGGTTCGGCATCATCTCGCTGGTGCGCGAGCGGTCCGCGGACGGCTCGGTGGTGGGCGAGGCGACCGCCCTGTCGCAGTGGGCCGGCCTGGGCCGCAAGAGCCCCCTGCTGGCGCTCACGTTCACGCTGTTCCTGCTCTCGTTCGCGGGCATCCCGCTGACGGCGGGCTTCATCGGGAAGTTCGCCGTGTTTACCGCGGCGGTCGCGGGCGGCGCGTGGCCGCTGGCGGTCGTCGGCGTGCTGGCCTCGGCGGCGGCGGCGTTCTTCTACGTCCGGATCATCGTGCTGATGTTCTTCACGCCCGGGCGGGACGACGAGGCCGCGTCGGCCGACGGTGAGCCCGCGGCGTCCGACGAGGGCGCCTACGCGATCCCGGCCGGTACGGCGGGCGGTGTCGCGACGGCGACCGCCGTCGCCGAGCGGACGACGACCACCGTGGTGGTGCGTACCGCGGGCTTCACCGCCGCGGCGGTCGCGGTGTCTGCCGCGATCACCCTGGTGGTGGGCGTGTTCCCCGGGCCGGTGCTGGACCTGATCAACGACGTCGCGAAGTTCCTCCCCTGACCGCCGCGCGCCGGTCGGATAGGTTCTCCACGTGACGCCCCCCGTCTTTGCGCTGCACGACGAAGCCCTCGCCGCGCGGTTGTCGGAGCGGCTGGCCGCCGTCGAGGACAAGCTGCGGGACGTCGTCGCGGCGTCCGACGGGCTCATCGAGTCCGCGAGCCGGCACCTGGCCAACGCCGGGGGGAAGCGGCTCCGGCCGCTCCTGACCCTCCTGACGTCCGAGCTGGGGCCGAACCCGGCGGAGCCGGGCGTGGTCGACGCGGCGACCGTCGTGGAGCTGACGCATCTCGCGTCGCTGTACCACGACGACGTCATGGACGACGCGCCCGTGCGTCGCGGTGCACCGGCCGTGCACGAGGTCTGGGGCAACTCGGTGGCGATCCTTGCCGGCGACCTGCTGTTCGCGAAGGCGTCGAAGCTCGCCGCCGGGCTGGGCGACGAGGTGCTGGTGCTCCAGGCGGACACGTTCGTCCGGCTGTGCACCGGCCAGCTCCACGAGACGGTGGGCCCGCGCGGCGACGACCCGGTGGCGCACTACCTGTCGGTGCTGGCCGACAAGACGGCCGCGCTCATCGCGACGTCGGCGCGGTTCGGCGCGATGCTCGCGGGCTGCCCGGCGCGGGTGGTCACGACCGTCGGGGAGTTCGGGGAGAAGATCGGCGTCGCGTTCCAGCTGGCCGACGACGTCATCGACCTGACCTCGGACGGCTCACTGACCGGCAAGACGCCGGGCACGGACCTCCGCGAGGGCGTCCCGACCATGCCCGTGTTGTTGCTGCGCTCGCGGTGCGCCCTACCGGGAGCGTCGGCGGCAGACCGCGAGCTGCTCGCGCTGCTGGACGGTGACCTCTCGTCGGACGCCGCGCTGGCGGCCGCGGTGGCGGCGCTGCGCGAGCACCCGGTGGTCGAGGAGACGCGGGTCCTGGCAGCCGAGCACGCCCGCGACGCGGTGGCGGAGCTGGACGTCCTGCCCGACGGGCCGGTGAAGCTGGCGCTGGTCGAGTTCGCCGACGCGCTGGTGGACCGTTCGGCCTGAGGAGCGGACCGGTCGGCCTGAGGGGCGGACCGGTCGGTTGAAGGCCTGGACCGACCGGCGGAGGGAAGTGGCGGCCGCGCTCGCCGGGTGCCCCGTCAGCGCGTGCGCGTGGCCGCCACGGTGACGGTCGTGTAGTGCACGACGAAGGAACCGCCCGCCGCGTCGATCGCCTCGCCCATGCCGGCGAGCACCTCGGCGACCACCGGGGCGGGCAGGCGGCCGAGCGCGCCGCTCGTCGGCACCTGGTCCAGCCACTCGTCGCGCGCGTAGGCGTGCTCCCAGGTCACGTCCCATCGCGCGGGCTCGTCGTACCCGCCCGCGGAGCGCAGGCCCTCCGCCGCCTGGTCGACGAAGCGGCCGTAGCCGGCGGCGGCCGAGCCGACGTGGTGCAGCATCGGGAGGTCGGGGAGCACGCGCCGGTAGACGTCGGCGAACGCCTCGGCGAGTTCGAGCGGCGGGTCGCCGCCGTTCCAGAACGCGGTGAACAGGCCGCGCGGGCGCAGCACGGCGGCGGCCCTGACGGCTCCGGCCGCGGGGTCGACCCAGTGCCATGACTGACCGGCGACCACCGCGTCGAACGTGCGACCGGCCGGGTCCCAAGCCTCGAAGGTGCCCACCTCGACGTCGGTGCCGTGCTCGCGGGCGTAGGCCGCCATCCGTTCGTCGACGTCGACGCCGAGGACGTGTGCGCCGGCGGCGGCCAGCTGCCGCGCGACGATGCCGGTGCCGGTGCCGACGTCGAGCACGTCCGGCCCGGGCGCCGTCGCGACGATCCGCGCGATGAGCTCGTCGGGATAGCGCGGCCGGGCCCTGTCGTAGCGCTGCGCGTCCACCCCGAAGGACTCGGCCATCCCCCTGGCCATGAACGACCGCTGAGCCTGCGGCCCTTGCGGGGACGCCGCCGGCCCCTGCGGCGACTGCGAGACCTGCGGCGACTGCGAGACCTGCGGCCCCTGCGGCGACTGCGGAACCTGCGGCAGACCGGATGACGTCGACACGGCCGCCACCGTACGACCGCGCCCCGCGCCGACCTCGTCCGATGGTCCGCACTTCGCCGAGGGCGTACGCGCTCCACCCCGCCACCCGCGCTCCACCCCGCCACACGTGTGGCTGGAGTGACGCGTGAGGCCACAGCGGCGCCACACCAGTCACACCAGTCACACCAGCACCACGTGTGGCGGGGTAGGACAGGGGTCGGGGCGAGGGGGACGGATTCGTCGGGCATCCTTGTTCGGTGCTCGAGGACTTCGACGAGGTGCTGGCGCAGGCCCGCACCGGTGCCGGCGAAGCCTTCACGCGCCTCTACCACGACCTCGCGCGGCCGGTCGCGGCCTACGTGCGCTCGCAGGGCGTGCCGGACGTGGAGGACGTCTCGAGCGAGGTGTTCCTCGCGGCGTTCACCAGCCTCGAGCGCTTCACCGGGGACCAGGCCGGCTTCCGGTCGTGGGTGTTCACCATCGCGCACCGCCGTATCACGGACCACTGGCGGCGGGTGGCCCGCGGCGCGGTGGAGGCGCCGTACGACCCGGCCGACGACACGCGGACGGTGGTCTCCGCGGAGTCTGGGGCGATGGAGGCGCTCGGGACGCAGCGGGTGCTGGCGATGCTCGGCCGGCTGACGGAGGAGCAGCGCGAGGTGCTCGCCCTGCGCGTCGTCGCGGACCTCACGGTCGAGCAGGTCGCGGCGGTCGTCGGGCGCAGCGAGGGCGCGGTCAAGGCGCTCCAGCGGCGGGGCTTGGCGACGCTGCGTCGCGAAATCGAGCGGGAGGCCGCACCCCTATGAGCCCCGTGAGCGATGACGACGACGTGAGGGCCGACGAGCTGCTGACCGCCGGGCGCGTGGCGCCTGGCGACGAGGCGTTGGCCGAGGTGCTCGCCACGATGCGGGCGATGGCGAACGGCCCGGAGCCGCGCCCCAACGCGGCCCTCGACACCCTGCTGCGCGACGGCATCCCCGCGGCCTCGACCCCGGTCCCGGCGCCGGTCCGGACCGCCGTCCCGGTGTGGCGGCGGGCGCTGCGATGGGTCACCGGGCTGGGGGTCGCCGGCAAGGTGGTGCTCGGCGCGGGCGTCGCCGTGGCCGGCACCACCGGTGTCGCGACGATCCCCGCGGTGCCGGACGCGGTGCAGGTGCCCGTCCACGACGCCCTGGTCAACGTCGGGCGCTTCATCACGGGAGATCGCGCACCGGGTGGGCAGGACGCGCCGCCCGGAGTCGCGCCGTCCGGCAGCCCGTCGCCCGACGAGGCCGCGCCGACCGGTCGGGGTGTCGCGCCCGGGCAGGACCGCGATGGCTCGACGACCCCGGGCTCGACGACCCCGGGTGACGAGACCGTGACGCCGGGCGGCGGCGACGACGAAGGCACGCCGCCGGCCGGACGCCCGGCGCAGGGTCGCGGCACCGGCCAGAGCGCGGATCAGGGCACCGCCGGCGACGCTCCCGCGGGACCGCCGGCCGGGACGCCGGAGAGTGGCCGGTCGAACCGGGGTGCCGGGGAGCCGCAGGCGCCCGAGTCGCCGCGTGCCACGCACGGCACGGGCGCGACCGACTCGAGTGCGACCGGCGCGGGCCAGACCGACTCGAGCGCGACCGACTCGACGGCCGCTCCGACGTCGCCGGCCGGCGACTCGGACGGCTCGCAGGGAGATGCGCCCGGTCAGGGCGACTCCGACATCCAGCGTTAGCCGCCCGTAACCCTCGGGCGGTCGAGCGCGATGACTGCAGTGGTGACGCTGCGCGTTGCCAGCCGGACGCCGCGGCAAGGGCGGCGCACCGACGCGAAGGAGAACTCATGAGCACGACGACCGCAGCCGCCGTCCTGGCGAAGATCATCGGGCTGTCGACCGCCGGCAAGGCCACCCTCGGGCTGGCCGTCGCCGCGGCGGCCGTCGGGACGGCCACTGCCGTCCCCGCCCTCGCCGACCAGCCGGACGTGCCGCCCGCCTCGGAGCAGGCGGCCACCGCACCCGCGACGAGTGACGAGTCCACGCCGGACGCGACCCCCACGGTCGACGAGTCCGCCGAGCCGACCGAGTCGGCGACGGACGACCCGGCCGACGAGCAGACCGAGGCGGCCGAGGACGAGGGCAACGGAACCTCGCCGACCGACCTGCCGAGCGCGGCAGCGTTCGGGCAGTCGGTGGCCGCCGACGCGCGGGACGGCGGGGTCGTCGGGCCCGAGATCGCCGCACGCGCGCAGGCGCGGAACGCCGAGCGGCGGGCGGACGCCGAGCCGTCGGCCGAGCCGACCGAGCCGTCCGAGGAGCCGACCGAGCCCGCCACGGAGCCGACGGAGCCCACGGAGCCCACCACCGAGCCGACGGAGCCGGCCGTGCCCTCGCAGGCGGCCGCCTCGGTCGACACCCCGGTGGGGGCCCAGTCCCGGCCGTGAGATGACGTGTGGCCGCACCCCGGCCACCGGCGTGGCTGCACGGCGGCCACCCCCAAGGACGCCGCCCGGCGGACCCCCTGACACCGGGCGGCGTCCTTCTTTCTCGTGACATTGGCGCGCGGCCGTAACCCTTTCGGCGCATCCGGCGATGGCGCGAGTGGCGGCGCCTGCCCCCAGGCGTACACGGCGCACCGATGCTGACCGGTGCGTCCGCCGAACCTGCGGCAGGGCCCGTCCCGCCGGAGGTCGGGTGGCGTCCGGCCGCCCGAGGACGCCGTCCGGTGAACCCCCTGACACCGGACGGCGTCCGCATGTTCGGGGTGGTGCGTGGGCCCGGGGGCGGTCAGGCGCTGGCGGCCGCCGGCCTCGTCAGGCCCCGGCAGCCTCCGCGGCGGCGCGGGCCTCGAGCACGGCGGTCCGCCGGTGCCGGGCCCCGTCGACGACGAGCACGACGAGCGCCGCCCAGACGAGCGCGAACCCGGCCCAGCGGGCACCCGACATCTCCTCGTGCTGGATGGCGACGCCGATGGCGAACTGCAGCACGGGGGTCAGGTACTGGATGAGCCCGACGACGGACAGCGGCAGCCGCCGCGTCGCGGCCGAGAACAACAGCAGCGGGACGGCGGTGACGATGCCCGCCGAGGCGAGGGCGGCCGCATGCCAGCCGCCGTGCGCGCCGAACGTCGAGGTGCCCTGCACCGACAGCCAGACCCAGTACCCCGCGGCGAACGGCGTCAGCAGGGCGGTCTCGGCCGCCAGCCCGGGTGCGGCCTCGACGTGCCCGCCGACCCGGGACTTGATCAGCCCGTAGAGCCCGAACGAGAGCGCGAGCACCACCGCGATCCACGGCACCGTGCCATGGCCGGCCGCGATGACGAGCACCGCGACGGTGCCCAGGCCGAGCGCGGCCCATTGCACCGGGCGGAGCCGCTCGTGCAGGAAGACGACCGCGAGCAGCACCGTCACCAACGGGTTAATGAAGTAGCCGAGCGAGGCGTCGACGACGTGCCCGGAGTTCACGCCGTACACGTAGACGGTCCAGTTGACCCCAAGGAACACGGCCGCGACGCCGAGCAGCGCGAGCGTCCGCGGCCGGCGCCAGAGTTCGGCGAACTGCCGCCACGAGCGCGCCACCGCGAGCGTGACCAGGCAGAACAGGAGCGACCAGACCACCCGATGGGCGATAATCTCCACGGCTCCGGCCGGCTCGAGCAGCGGGAAGTACAGCGGGAAGACCCCCCAGAGCGCGTAGGCGGCGATCCCCGCGGACAGTCCGGACGAGGCTCGCGACGCGGTGGGCACGGGGATGAGGCTAAGGGCAGCGCCCGACGAGCGGGCCGAAAGTCCGGTCGTCGGCGAGGGAGGCGGGCGGGGAGGCGGTCCGGGGAGCGTGCACGGGGAAGGCGCGCCTGACCTCGCGGCCTAGACTTGCCAGAGCATTTCGTCACCGACCGGAAGGCCCGACCTCGTCGTGAGCACCACCCTGCGCGTGGCCGTCGTGGGAGCCGGACCAGCCGGCATCTATGCCGCGGACATCCTCGCCCGGTCGGGCGACGACGTGGCGATCGACCTGATCGAGCGGCTGCCCGCCCCGTTCGGGCTCGTCCGGTACGGCGTCGCCCCGGACCACCCGCGGATCAAGCAGATCATCGTCGCGCTGCACAAGGTGTTGGAGCGCGGGGACATCCGGCTGCTCGCCGGCGTCGACTACGGCACGGACGTCACGCTCGACGAGCTGCGGCAGCGCTACGACGCCGTGGTCTTCGCCACCGGCGCCATCCGCGACGCCGCGCTGCCGATCCCCGGGGTGGACCTCGTCGGCTCCCACGGCGCCGCCGACTTCGTCTCCTGGTACGACGGCCACCCGGACGTCCCGCGCACCTGGCCGCTGGAGGCGCGCGAGGTCGCGGTGATCGGCGCCGGGAACGTGGCGCTGGACGTGTCGCGCATCCTCTCCAAGCACGCCAAGGACCTGCTGCCCACCGAGGTCCCGCCGAACGTCTACGAGATCCTCGCGGCCAACCCGGTGACCGACGTGCACGTGTTCGCGCGGCGGGGCCCCGCGCAGGTGAAGTTCTCGCCGCTGGAGCTGCGGGAGCTGGGCCACGTGCCGGACGTCGACGTGATCGTCTACCCGGAGGACTTCGACTTCGACGCCGGCTCGATGGCGGCGATCCACTCGTCGAACCAGACCAAGCAGGTGGTCACCACCCTGACCGACTGGACGCTCAAGGAGCCGGAGGACCGGCGCGCGTCGCGGCGGATCCATCTGCACTTCCTCGCCAAGCCGGTCGCCGTGCTGGGGGAGGACGGCGCGGTCGTCGGGCTGCGGACGGAGCGCACGGCGCTGACGGGCGACGGCAACGTCGCCGGCACGGGGCAGACGCGCGACTGGCCGGTGCAGGCGGTCTACCGCGCCGTCGGGTACTTCGGCTCGCCGCTGCCGGGTCTGCCGTTCGACGAGGTCGCGGGCGTGATCCCCAACCGCGGGGGTCGCGTCGTCGGGCCGGACGGGCGGGCGCTCCCGGGGCTGTACACGACGGGCTGGATCAAGCGCGGGCCGGTGGGGCTCATCGGGCACACCAAGTCCGACGCGAGCGAGACCATCGCGAACCTGCGGGCGGATGCCGAGACGCTGGCGACGGCGCCGGACCGCGAGCCGTCGTCGATCGACGAGCTGCTGGCGTCGCGCGGCGTGCGCGTCGTCGACTGGTCGGGCTGGCTGCGGCTGGACTCGCACGAGCGCGCGCTGGGCGAGGTGGAGGGTCGCGAGCGGGTCAAGGTGGTGCCGCGCGACGAGATGCTGGACATCAGCCTGGGCACGGTCCCGGCCCCCGCGCCCACCGCCTGACCCCGCGCGGCCTCTTACCCAACTCGCCGAGTGCACCCGTAACTCGTCGACTGCACCCGAAGTTGCGGGCGCACTGGGTGAGTTTCGGGGGCACTCGGCGAAGAGAGTGGCTCGGTGCTGGGTGCCGAGCGCGGGCGGGGGCTACCGGACGCCGGCGGCGCGCAGGCGGGCCGCCATCGGGTCGCCGAGCCACGCGTCGCGCCAGGTCCACCGCGCCATCGAGAGCCCGGTGGCGCGGACCCGGTCCTCGCGCAGCTTCTCGTTCCAGAGGTCGTCGCCGGCGGTGGCCGGGTCGTCGAGCCCGTACTTGACACGGCCGTCGAACTCGCCGGCCACGCCGAACTCCTCCCACCAGAAGTCGACGCGGGCGACGAACCCCTGCGCGTCGCGCACCTCGTGCTGGAGCTGCGGGACCGGGATGCCGAGCTCGGCCATCCGGACGCGGCTGAGCGACTCGCCGGGCGACTCCGCCCGCCCGTCCATGAGGTCCACGGCACGCCGCGCGACGCGCACCCCTCGTCGTGACCGGCGCGCCGCGACTTCGTCGTGCAGCTCCTCGAGGGTGACCAGGCCGGACCGCAGCGCCGCGTCGCCGGCGGCGACGGCCGCGAGCAGGCCGGCGTCGCACGCGAGATCGACGAGCGTCCGAGCCGGCGAGGTGACGCGGAAGCCGTCGACCCTGCGCTCCGCGACGGCTCCGGCCGCCTGGTGGCGTCGGACCGCCGCGCGCGACCGGCCGCCGGTGCCCACGGGCACCGTCAGGTGCACGGCGTCGTCCCGCCGCCCGACGAGCGGCAGCCCCAGCATGGCCGCAGCGGACCAGTGCGAGACGAGCGCATCCGGCTGGGCCGCCAGGGCCGCGTGCACGACGAGCAGGTGGCGCGACTCGGTGTTCAGCGCATCCCAGCGCGCGGCACCGACATAGGCGCCGCGCCGCAGCCGGGCGACGGAACCGCTCCGCCTCGCCCGCGCGAGGGTGTCGGGGCCGAGGGGACCCGAGGTCAGCAGGAGACCGGCACCGCGCAG
>CAZBIO010000270.1:0-12939 GCA_964491965.1 uncultured Cellulomonas sp. | reverse complement strand
CGACGTCGGCACGTCGAAGCCGAACACCTCGAGCACCGCCCCGCCCACCGGCACGTACGACATGACGAAGCCACGCGCGTCGTGGTGGCGAATGGTGCCGAGCCGCCCGAACCCCAGGTCGTCGGCCCAGAGGGCCAGCGTCGCGTCGCGGTCGGGGACCGTGAGGCCCACATGGTCGAACCGTGGCCGGTCGCCCGGCGCGGGCGGGTGCGCCCGCTCGGCCGCCACCAGCGCCTCGTCTCCCACCTCCTGGTAGACCAGGAAGCCCTGGACGAGCTCCCACCGCGCGCCGTCCGGGTCGAGGAAGAACGCGATCCGGACGTCACCCAGCGCGTCGAACGGACCGGCCTGGATCGTGACACCCGCGGTGCGCAGGCGGTCCACCTCCCGGTCGATGTCCGCCACCTTGAGGCCGGCGTGCCGCATGCCCTGCTGGAGGTCGTCGTTCACCCAGCCGCCGGCGTCGCCGTCCGGGCCGACCTCGACCGCGACCACCATCACGCCGTCGCCCGCGTCGAAGCGCGCCACCCGCCGCCCGGCCTCGTCGGGCGCCTCGTCGTGCGCCGCCGGGCCGGCCGCCGGGCCGGCTACCCGTCCGGCCACCGGGCCCACCTCCGGCATACGCAGCAGGCCGGCGTAGAAGGCACGCGACGCGTCGAGGTCGCGCACGCCCACCTCGAGGAACCGCACACCCGTCACGAGACGACCCCCGCCGGCAGCGCGTTCGCCCGCGCGACGGCGCCGAGCCACCGGCCGCTCTCCTTCGGCGTGCGCTCCAGCGTGTCGAAGTCCACCCGCACCACGCCGAACCGTGGCCGGTACCCCTCGGCCCACTCGAAGTTGTCCATGAGCGTCCAGACGAAGTAGCCGCGCACGTCCGCGCCGTCGGCTGCCGCCCGCGCGATCGCGCCGAGGTGCGTCTCGAGGTACTCCCGCCGCAGCGGGTCCTGCACGGTCCCGTCGGCCGCGGTCTGCTCGGGGTACGCCGCGCCGTTCTCCGTGATGTACAGCGGCGTTCCCGGGTACTCGTTGCGCAGCCGCACCAGCAGGTCGTAGAACGCCTCCGGCACGTCGGTCCAACCGACGTCCGTCAGCCGAGCGCCCTCGGGGATCACCTCGACGGGCCGGATGACGGAAGCCGCCGGGTCCGCGGCGCGCACCACGTGCGGCCGGTAGTAGTTGATGCCCAGGTAGTCGATCGGCGTGCTGACCACGTCCAGGTCGCCGTCCCGCACGTACGTGGCGTCCTCGATCTCGGCCCCGGCGTCCTCCGGGAAGTGGCCGCGCAGCACCGGATCCAGCCACATCCGGTTGAACCGCAGGTCGAACAGCCGCTGCGCCTCGAGGTCGGCGGGCGCGTCGCTCGCCGCGTACGCCGGGCTGAGGTCCAGCGACAGCCCGACGAGGCTGCCCGGCGCCGAGGCGGCGCGCAGCACCGGCACGGCGAGGCCGTGGCCGACGAGCAGGTGGTGCGCCGCGGCGCGCGCCCGGGCCGGGTCCTTGACACCCGGGGCGTGGATCCCGTCGCCGTACCCGGCGAAGCTCGCCACCTTCGGCTCGTTGACGGTCACCCAGCGCGTCACCCGGTCGCCGAGCGCGTCGCCGACGAGCGCCGCGTAGTCGACGAACCGGTGCGCCGTGTCCCGCGCGGGCCACCCGCCGGCGTCCTCGAGCGCCTGCGGCAGGTCCCAGTGGTAGAGCGTGACGTACGGCGTGACGCCGTGCGCCAGGCACGAGTCGACCACCCGCCGGTAGTGGTCGAGCCCCCGCTGCTCGGCCGGCCCCTTCCCGCTCGGCTGCACGCGCGGCCAGCAGATCGAGAACCGGTAGGCGGCAAGGCCGAGGTCGGCGAGCAGCGCGATGTCGTCGTCGAACCGGTGGTAGTGGTCGCAGGCGACGTCGGCGCGGTCGCCGCCGGCGATCGCCCCCGGGGTGTCGACGAACGTGTCCCAGATCGACCTCCCCTTGCCGTCCTCGGCGACGGCTCCCTCCACCTGGAACGCCGCGGTGGCGGCGCCCCAGACGAAGGCGTGCGGGAAGGTGGCGTGCGCGGTCATGGATGTCCTCGTGGTCGGTGGTGATGTGGTGCGAATCAGTGCGTGCCGCGCTCAGCCCTTGAGGCCGCCGGAGATCATGTCGAGCTTCCAGTACCGCTGGAGCAGCAGGAACAGCACGATCAACGGGATCACCGACAGCATGGCGCCGGTGATGACCAGCGTGTAGAGCGCGGGCTGGTCCACGCCCTGGTTGAGCAGGGCGTACAGGCCCACGGTCAGCGGGTACAGGCGGTCGTCGCTCAGCATGATGAACGGCAGCAGGAAGTTGTTCCAGATCGCGACGAAGTGCAGCAGCAGCACCGTGATCAGCCCCGGCAGCATCAGCGGCAGCGCGATCGTCCCGAACAGGCGGGTCTCCCCCGCGCCGTCGATGCGGGCGGCCTCCAGCAGCTCGCTCGGCACCGACGCCTGCGCGTAGATGCGGCAGAGGTAGATGGAGTACGGGCTGATCATCACCGGCAGCAGCACCGCCCAGGCCGTGCCCGCCAGGTGGATCTTCGACAGCAGCAGGTACTGCGGGATCGCCAGCGTCACCTGCGGCAGCAGCACGCCGCCGAGGATCAGCGCGAACAGGAGCTCGCGCCCCCGGAACTGGTACTTCGCCAGCGCGTACCCGGCGGCGGCCGAGACGACGACGGTCGCCACCGCGCCGACGCCCGCGTAGAGGATGGTGTTGCCCACCCAGTCCCAGAACACGCCGTTCTTGTAGGCGAACAGCCCGCGGATGTTCTGCCACAGGCCGCCGTTGAAGCTCGGCGCGAACGAGAACGTGGTGAACAGCTCGCCCGGCGTCTTCGTGGACGCGGTGATGAGCCACACCACCGGGAACAGGCAGTAGATCGCGCCGAGGAACAGGAAGGCGGCCGCACCGTGGTGCCACGGCCGATGGGCGCCCGGCTTGCCGCGCGCGATGGTCGGCAGCGCCGCACGCGGCGTGGTCTCGATGGCGGTCACTGGTACTCCCCGAAGGTCTTGCGCTGGGCGTACCGCAGCACGATCAGCGACAGCCCGAGCGTGAGCAGGGCGAGGATCACCGAGGTCGCTGCACCCTGGTTGACGTTGTTGAGGACGAACGCGTCCGTGTACACCTTCTGGAGCGGCATCCACGTGGGCGAGATCACGCTGGTCATCGGCATCAGCGTCTGCGGCTCGTTGAACACCTGGAGCGTGGAGATCAGCGCGAACAGCGCCGTCATGGTGATGGCCGGCAGCAGCAGCGGGATCTTGATCTTGACGGCGATCTGCCGCTCGCCGGCGCCGTCGATGCGCGCCGACTCGTACAGCTCCGCCGGCACCGCGCGCAGCGCGGTGTACATGATGATCATGTTGAAGCCGACGCCGCCCCACACCGCGATGTTGGCGACGGAGAAGAAGATGCTCGTCGGCGTGAAGAAGTCCGGCGGACTCGCCCCCGCCGCCTCGAACGCCGCCCGGATGGGGCTGACGCGGGGCAGGTAGATGAAGCCCCACAGCAGCGAGGCGATGACGCCCGGCACCGCGTAGGGCAGGAAGATGCCGATGCGGGAGAAGGACCGCGCCCGCACCCGCGGCAGGTCGAGCAGCAGCGCGAACAGCAGGGCGAGGCCCAGCATCGTCGGTACGACGAGCAGGCCGTAGATCGCCATCCGGCCGAGCGCCTGGTAGAGCCCCGGGTCCTGCAGGGACCGCACGTAGTTCTCGATCCCGACGAACACGTCCTCCTTCTTGCCGAGGATGCCGCCGCCGGTGCGCCGGCTCGCGAAGCCACTGAGGTAGATCGCGTAGCCGATCGGGATGAGCAGGAACGCTGTGAACAGCACGAATGCGGGGGTGAGGAACGCGTACGGGGCGAGGCGGGAGGCCCGCCACGGCTTGCGCCGCCGCGTTGTCGTCCCACCGGCACCCGCTGCGATGAGGGTGTCCGTGGCCATGTCGCCGTCCGATCGTCGAGGTGGGGAACCCGGGGCCCGCGCCGTCGTGGGGGCGCGGGCCCCGGGCTCGTGTGCGTTCCTACTCGGCCAGCTCGAAGCCCTGCTGCGTCAGGTCGTCGACGCTCTTGGCCTGCATCTGGTCCACCGCGGCGGCGAAGTCGCCGTGGTTGGTGATCGCGTCCGCCATCGCCTCGTTGTAGGTCGTGTACGTCACGTTGACGTTGGGACCCCAGGCGGCGAAGCCGCGGGCGACGCCAGCCGCCTCGGAGCCGAGCGAGTAGTAGTCGGGCTGGTTCGGCATCATCATCGGCGGCTCGTCCATCCACGGGCCGGTCTGGCCGGCGGTCGCGGCGGGGTAGACGCCGGAGATGGTGACGAGCTTCTCCACGGCCTCGTCGGACGAGTTCAGCCACTTGACGAACTCGACGGCCTCGGCGCGGTTCTTGCAGTTGGAGCTGATCGCCGTGCCCGAGCCGCCCCAGTAGCCGGTGACGTCGTCGCCCGCGTTCCACTGCGGCAGCTTGACCGCGCGCCACTTGCCCTGGGTGTCGGGGGCCACGCCCTCGAGCACGCCGGCGCCCCAGATGGCGCTCGGCCAGGCGATGAGCGTGCCGTCGTTCATCGCGGCGTTCCACTCGGGGGTGTACATCGGCTGGTCGTCGACCAAGCCGTTGTTGACCAGGTCGCCCCAGTACGCCGCGACCTTCTTGGTCGCCTCGTCGTTGATCGAGACCTTCCAGGCCTCGCCCTCGGTGTCCCACCAGTTGGCGCCGGCGGCCTCGGACAGGCCGGCGAACCAGCCCGGGTCACCCGAGGAGAACGTGGTCAGGTACTTCGACGGGTCCTTCTCGCGGACCTGCTGCGCCACCTGCTTGAACTCGTCCCATGTGGTGGGGACGGTCAGGCCCAGCTCGTTGAAGATGTCCTCGCGGTAGAAGAGGAGCATCGGCGCGACGTCCTGCGGCACGGCGTACGCCTGGCCGCCGAACGACGTCAGTCCCCATGCCCCTTCGGGGAACGCGTCGCGGACGTCCGCGAAGTCCTCCGTGATGTCGCTGGCGACGCCGTTCGCGACGAGCACGGGCAGGGCCTGGTACTCGGTGTGCATCACGCACGGCTCGTTGCCGGCCTTGAAGGCCGTCAGCAGGCGCGTGATCATCTCGTCGCCCTGGGCCTGGGAGTCCACCGTCACCTGGATCTCGGGGTGCTCCGAGTTCCAGAGGTCGACCATCTGGTCCATGTTGGTGGTCCAGGTCCAGAAGTCGAGGTTGACGACGTCGCCGCCGCTGGTGCCGCCATCGGACGTGGTGGTGGCGTCCGACGGCGCCTCGGACGTCGCGTCGCCCGTGGAGCCCCCGGAGGAGCACCCGGCCACGAGGGCGACGGCGAGCGCGCCGGACGTCAGGCCTGTAGCGAGCCGCTTGCGCAACATGTTCCCTCTCTTCGTTGAGTGAAACCGTGGGAGGCACGGGGGCACGGCCTCCATGGCTGTGCGCCCCTGTGATCGTTCCCAGCATCCGGGTAGACGAACCGGCCTGTCAAGACTGGAAAGACCATCAGTGGCATGCCGATATGGCCTCAGCGCTGCTCATGTAGCGAAACTCCGTCGGAATCGCGCTCTGACCAGGATCTGTGCACGTGCACAGAAATCGCCGCAGAAATGACCCGCTCGGCGCTGCCGTCGGCCGCCCCGTGGGGCATAGGCTTCCGCCCGTGACGAACCGCGCGGCGGCGGCTCCCAGGAAGTCCCGGGCCACCATCAAGGACGTCGCGGAGACCGCTGGGGTGTCGCGCGGCACGGTGTCGCGCGTCCTCAACGGCGGGCGATACGTCTCGCCCGAGGCCTTCGCGGCGGTCAACCAGGCCATCCGCACCACCGGCTACCGGACGAACCACCACGCGCGCAGCCTGGTCACCGGCAAGGCCAACTCGATCGCCTTCGTGCTCACCGAGCCCGGGCAGCTCCTCTTCGAGAACCCGATCTTCGGCATCCTCCTGCTCGCGTGCACACGGGCCGCCGCGAGCCGCAACCTGCCGGTGGTCCTCATGGTGGCCGGCGACCCCCAGGAGCTGCGCCGCACCACGGACTACATCGCCGCGGGACACGTGGACGGCGCGGTGCTGGTCTCCACCCACGCCGGCAACCCGCTCATCACCGCGCTGATGGCCGAGGGTGTGCCGCTCGTCGCCGCCGGCGCCCCGCTCGGGTTCGAGAGCGCTCTCGGCTACGTCGAGGCGGACGAGGTGGGCGGCGCCCGCACCATGACCCGGCACCTCCTGGGGCGCGGCCGCACCCGGATCGCGACGATCACCGGCCCGCTGGACACCTCGGGTGGCGCGCGCCGCCTCGAGGGCTACCGGCTGGAGCTGGGCGACGCGTTCGACCCGACGCTCGTCGCGCACGGGGACTGGTCCCGCGCCAGCGGCAAGGCCGCGATGCTCGAGCTCCTGGAGCGCCGCCCGGACATCGACGCCGTCTTCGCCGCCTCCGACCTCATGGCGGACGGCGCGATGACCGTGCTCGCCGAGTCCGGCCGGCGGGTGCCGGAGGACGTCGCAGTCGGCGGGTTCGACGACTTCGGCCTCGCCGCGACGCTCGACCCTCCGCTGACCACCATGCGCCAGCCGCTCGACCGCATCGCCGAGGAGATCGTCCGCCTGCTCCTCGACGTCATCGACGGCCGCGGCCGCGCGGCGATCACCCTGCCCGTCTCGCTCGTCGTGCGCTCATCGACCTGACGCCGCCCGCACTGCACGCGCACCCCCGCTCACTCGAGGAGGAGGGACCCGTTGGAGACCCGGCTCGGCCCGCTCGACGTCGCCACGCGCCCGCTGCCCGCGGACCTTCCCTACTACGAGCGACCGAATCCGACGCGCGGCACGCTCCTGCCCCGCGCGTGGGTGCGCTCGGACGCGCCACGGCTGTCGCTCAACGGCACCTGGGACTTCCGGCTGTCACCGCGGGCCGACGCGCCCGCGCTCGACGAGCCCGACGACCTCCCGCCCGACGAGCGCGTCAGCGGCGCGTCAGACGAGCCCGCGTCCGACGAGCCCGCGGGCTCCCGCGACGGCTGGACCACGATCCCGGTCCCGGGCCACTGGCAGCTGAACGGCCACGGCGCCCCCGCCTACACCAACGTGCGCTACCCGTTCCCCGTCGACCCACCCCGCGTGCCCGACGAGAACCCCACGGGCGACTACCGCCGCACCTTCGAGGTCCCCGCCGACTGGCCGGAGCGCGTGGTGCTGCGCTTCGACGGCGTCGACTCGTGCGCCAGGGTGTGGCTCAACGGCGTCGAGCTCGGCGTGTTCACCGGCAGCCGGCTGCCGCACGAGTTCGACGTGACGGCGCACCTGCGCCGCGACCGTCCCAACGTGCTGGCCGTCCGTGTGCACCAGTGGTCCTCCGGCAGCTACCTCGAGGACCAGGACATGTGGTGGATGTCCGGGATCTTCCGCGACGTCACGTTGCTCGCGCGGCCCGCCGGCGGCATCGACGACCTGTTCGTCCACGCCGACTACGACCACGTGACCGGCACCGGCACCCTGCGCGTCGATGCCCCCGCCGGCGCGCGGGTGCGCATCCCCGAGCTGGGCGCCGACGCGCCGGCGGGCGACGAAGTCGTCGTCGGCCCCGTGGAGCCCTGGTCCGCGGAGGTGCCGCGGCTCTACGACGCGACCGTCTCGACCGACGCCGAGACCGTCTCCCTCAGGGTCGGCTTCCGGACCGTCGCGATCGTCGACGGCGTGCTCACGGTCAACGGCCGCCGGATTCTGTTCCGCGGCGTCAACCGCCACGAGTTCGACCCGGTGCGGGGCCGGGCCGTCACCGAGGACGCGATGGTGCGGGACGTCGAGCTGATGAAGCGCCACAACCTCAACGCGGTCCGCACCAGCCACTACCCGCCGCACCCGCGGTTCCTCGAGCTCGCCGACGAGTACGGCCTGTGGGTGGTCGACGAGTGCGACCTGGAGACCCACGGCTTCCACATCCATGGCTGGGAGAACGACCTGGCCGGCAACCCGATCCGCGACGAGCGGTGGGAGCCGGCGCTCGTCGACCGCATGGCTCGCACCGTCGAGCGGGACAAGAACCACCCGTCGATCGTCCTGTGGTCGCTCGGCAACGAGTCCGGCACCGGCCCCGGCATCGCGGCGCTGGCGCGCGAGGCGCGGCGCCGCGACGGCTCCCGCCCCCTGCACTACGAGCGCGACTGGACCTGCGAGCACACCGACGTCTACAGCCGCATGTACGCCACGCACGCCGAGGTCGAGGCGATCGGCCGGGGCGAGGAGCCGCCGCTCGACGACCCCGCGCTCGACGCCCACCGCCGCTCGCTCCCGTTGATCCAGTGCGAGTACGCGCACGCGATGGGCAACGGCCCCGGCGGCCTCACCGAGTACCAGGAGCTGTTCGAGCGCTACCCGCGCTGCCAGGGCGGGTTCGTCTGGGAGTGGATCGACCACGGCATCGCCACCCGCGCCGCCGACGGGACGCCGTTCTACGGCTACGGCGGCGACTTCGGCGAGGAGCTCCACGACGGCAACTTCGTCGCCGACGGCCTGCTGCTGCCCGACCGCATGCCGACGCCCGGCCTGCTCGAGCTGAAGAAGGTCGTCGAGCCCGTGCGGATCGCCGCGGGCGACGGCGGCCTCGTGGTGCGCAACCTCCACGACGTCGCGGGCACCGGGCACCTGGCGTTCACGTGGGTCCTGGAGGACGAGGGCGTCGAGGCCGGGTCCGGTGTGCTCGTCGTTCCGGACGTCCCGGCGGGCTCGTCGGCCACGGTGCCGCTGCCCGCGCTGCCGCCGACGAGCGGCGAGGCGTGGCTGACGGTGAGCGCGCGGCTCGCGCGGGACGAGGCCTGGGCGGAGGCGGGGCACGAGGTGGCATGGGGCCAGGTCGCCGTCCGGTCGTCGTCGGGAGCGTCACCCGACAAGCCCGCGGCGTCCGACGAGCCCGCGCCGCTGCTCGACGAGCCCGCGCGAGTGCCCGACGAGCGCACCCCGCCGCCCGACGAGCCGGCGCCCGCGCGTGTGGCGAACGGCGTGGTCGTCCTCGGCCCGGCCGAGATCGACGCGCGCACCGGACGCCTGACCCGCCTGGCCGGCCTGGACATCGACGGCCCCTGGCTCGACGTGTGGCGCGCGCCGATCGACAACGACCGCCAGTTCGCCTCGGTCCCCGCGGAGAACACGTGGCGCTCGATCGGCCTCGACCGGCTGCACCACCGCGTGGACCGCGTCACGGTCGGCACCGACCACGTCGAGGCGGTGGTCCGCACCGCGCCCGCCAGCGAGGATCTGGGGCTGTTCACCACGTTCCGGTGGACCGCGTCCGGCGACGCGGTGGCGCTCGACGTCGACGTGCGGCCCGTGGGGGCGTGGCCGATCGGCCTGCCGCACCTCGGCGTCGTGCTGCGACTGCCCGGCGAGGTCGCGGACGTCGCGTGGTTCGGCCGCGGCCCGGGCGAGGCATACCCGGACACGCAGCACGCGGCGCGGGTGGGGCGGTTCGCCTCGTCGGTCGACGGCCTGCAGACGCGCTACACGTTCCCGCAGGAGAACGGCTCCCGCCTCGACACCCGCTGGCTGACGCTCCGCACGGCCGCCGGCGCGGGCCTGCGCGTCACCGGCACGCCGACGTTCGCGTTCGCCGCCCGCCGGTGGACCACGGCGGCGCTGGACGCCGCCCGCCACCCGCACGAAGTGGAGCCCGGCCCCTACGTCTGGCTGACGCTCGACCACCAGCAGCGCGGCATCGGGACGGGTTCGTGCGGGCCGGCCGCGCTGCCGCGGTACGTCCCGGAAGTGGCGCCGGCGAGCTGGCGCCTGGTGTTCGAGCGGGTGCCCACGCGGGCCTGACGCGCCGCACCCGCTGCCCGGTCGTGTGGGCGGCGGGGCATAGCGTCCTGACCGTGAGCGCACTCGCCGTCACCGCCTGGATCGCCGTCGCCGTCACCGCGGCCTGCTGGCTCGCGTCCGTCCTGACGCGCGAGTACTCGTGGGTGGACCGGATCTGGTCGATCGTCCCCGTGGCCTACCTGTGGGTGTTCGCAGCGAGCGCCGACGAGCCCCGCGTCACGCTCATGGCGGTGCTCGTCACGGTGTGGGGCGCCCGGTTGACGTTCAACTTCGCGCGGCGCGGCGGGTACGCGCCCGGCGGGGAGGATTACCGCTGGGCGATCCTGCGGCAACGGCTGCCCGGCTGGCGCTTCCAGGTGTTCAACCTGCTCTTCATCGCGATCTACCAGAACGCGATCCTGCTGGCGATCACGCTGCCCGCGTGGACCGCGAGCCAGCACCACCGCCCCCTCGGCGGCGGCGACGTGGCGGCCGCGATCGTCTTCGTCGGACTCCTCGCCCTGGAGACCGTCGCGGACCAGCAGCGGTGGACCTTCCACCGGTCCGGCGCCGCGGATGCCGCGGGCGGGATCATGCGGACGGGCCTGTACCGCTACAGCCGGCATCCCAACTACGTCGGAGAGTTCGGCCAATGGTGGGTCGTGTTCGCGTTCGGCGCGATCGCGGCGGGCACGGTGTGGCTGCCGACCGTCGCGGGCGCCGTGTTGCTGACCCTGCTCTTCGTCGGGTCCACGGTGTTCACCGAGCAGATCTCCGCGTCGCACCACCCGGGGTTCGACGAGTACCGGCGCACCACCCCGATGTTCGTCGGGCTCCCGCGCCGGTCACGCCCGGAGACGGCCGCCGGGAGCCCCGCCTGACGCCACCCGGCGGACCGCCGGGAATGCGGCGCTCGTCGCGCGGCTTGCACCGCCCATGGCGAGCACGACGAGCACACCGCCGCGCCTGACGCGTACGGCGATCCTCGCGCGGCGTGCCCGCGGCGGGCTGCGGGACCTGGGGCCCGACCGCACCTCGGCCGCGCTGCTGATGCTCGCGGCCCTCGCCGCGCTGATCTGGGTGAACTCCCCCGCACGCGCGGGCTACGCGGCGTTCTGGGGCACGCCCGTCGGCGTCCGCGTTGGCGGCTCCGAGGTGGCGCTGACGCTCCACTCGCTGGTCAACGACGCGCTGATGGCAGTGTTCTTCTTCACGGTGGGCCTCGAGGTGCGGCGCGAGGTCACCATCGGCGAGCTGTCGAACCGCTCCCGGGCGATCGTCCCCGTCGCGGCCGCGGCGGGTGGGCTCGTCGTGCCTGCCCTCGTCTTCCTGCTGGTCGCCGGGCGCAGCGGGCACGCGGCCGCCTGGGGAGTGGTGATCTCCACGGACACCGCGTTCCTGCTGGGCGCGCTCGCGCTCGTCGGGCCGCGGCACCCGGCGCGGCTGCGGCTGTTCCTGCTGACGATGGCGGTGGTCGACGACATCGGCGCGCTGGCCGTCATCGCCGTCTTCTACACGCGGGAACTCGACCCGATGCCGTTGGCGCTGACCGCCGTGGCGCTCGTCGCCGTGTGGTTCGTGCGATACCTGCCCTCCATGCGCGGGCCGGCGTACGCGGTGCTGGCCGTGCTCGTCTGGCTGGGCCTGTCCCGCGCCGGCGTGCACCCGACGCTCGCCGGTGTCGCGATGGCGCTGCTCCTGCCGGTCTCGTCGCCCCGCCGCCACCAGGTGGAGCGGGCGTATGCGCTGTCGCGGGCGTTCCGCCAGTCCCCCAACCCCCGGTACGCCGCGGCGGCCAGCCGTGGGCTGCGCGAGTCCATCTCGGTCAACGAGCGGCTCCAGATGCAGTTCGAGCCGTTCGTCGCCTACGTGGTGCTGCCGGTGTTCGCGCTGGCCAATGCGGGCGTCCACCTGGACGCCGCCTCGCTGGGCACCTCGCTGCGGTCGCCCGTGATGTGGGGCGTCGTCGCCGGGCTCGTCGTCGGCAAGCTCGCCGGCATCACCGGCGCCACGTGGCTTGCGCGGCGGACCGGCCGCGGCGTGCTCGCGCCGGGCCTGACGCTAGGCCGGGTCGCCGGCGGCGCCGCGCTGTCCGGCATCGGGTTCACCATCGCGCTGCTCATCGTCGACATCGCGCTGGACGGCGGCGAGGACGCCACGGCCGCGCGGCTCGGCGTGCTCGTCGCCACCGCGCTGTCCGTGGCGCTCGGCTGGGCAGTGTTCCGCGCACTCGACCGCTTCGCGCCCACTGCGCCAGTGGGCAAGGTGCTGCTGCGGCCGTTCGACCCGCACCGCGACCGCTGGCGCGGCAACCCGGACGCGCCGCACGTCATCGTCGAGTACGGCGACTTCGAGTGCCCCTTCTGCTCGCGCGCCACCGGCTCGGCCGAGGAGGTGCTCGCCGAGCTGGGCGACGAGGTCGCCTGGGTGTGGCGGCACCTGCCGCTGACGCGCGTGCACCCGCACGCCGTCGACGCCGCGCGCGCCGCCGAGGCGGCCGCCCTCCAGGGCGCCTTCCGCGAGTACGGGCCGATGCTCTTCGCGCACCAGGACGCGCTGGAGCGCGAGGACCTCATCGCCTACGCCGACGAGCTGGGCCTGGACCTCGACCGGTTCGTCGAGGACCTCGACTCCGCCGACGTCGCCCGCCGGGTGCAGGAGGACACCGACGACGCCGAGCTCATGGACCTGCTGGCGACGCCCACCTTCTTCGTCGACGGGCGCCGCCACATCGGGCCGTACGACGCCGCGACCCTCGTCGCGGCGCTGCGGCGCTGACGGCTCAGATCTCCGGCGGCGAGCTCTTCAGCGTCTCCGCGGGATCGCGGACCACCACGTCGCCCAGGACCTCGTCGATCCGGGTCATCAGCTCGGCGGGGATGATCACGCCGGACGCCTTGACGTTCTCCGCCACCTGCTCCGGCCGGGACGCGCCGATGATCGCCGCCGCGATGTTGGGGTTCTGGAGCACCCACGCGACGGCCTGGTGCGCCATCGACAGGCCCAGCTCGTCGGCCACCGGCCGCAGGTTCTGGACGCGCCGCAGCACCTCCGGCTGCGACGTGAACCGGCTGACCGCGCCGGCGCCGCCCTTCTCGTCGGTGGCACGCGAGCCGGCGGGCGGCGGG